>JACQPE010000138.1 GCA_016207685.1 Elusimicrobiota bacterium
AGTGCGGAATTTCCGGCTGTGCCGGCAGGGGAATATTGCGCTCCGCGCAGTATTCCCCTGGGGTAATCCGGGGCGAAGCCCCTCCGAGCTCTTGCGAGGAAGATTCCGCAACTGCGGAATCTGGGTTCATAATTCTTAGAATACTCCCATGGCGCGTTATGAGCCCAAAACTATTGAGCCCAAGTGGCAGAAGAGGTGGTTGGAGTCGGGGATTTTTAAGACGCCGTTAACGCCTGGGGGGAAATCCAAGTTTTATATTTTGGATATGTTTCCTTATCCTTCGGCGGCAGGGCTTCATGTGGGGCATCCGGAGGGATACACGGCCACGGACATTATCGCGCGCATGAAGCGGATGCAGGGTCACGTCGTTCTGCATCCCATGGGATGGGACGCGTTTGGGCTGCCTGCGGAAAACTATGCCATTGCCACGGGCGTTCATCCGGCGCAAACAACGGCCCAATCCATCGCGGCTTTTAAGAGGCAGATTCAGTCCCTTGGATTTTCTTACGACTGGGAACGCGAAATTGACACCACCAATCCGAATTACTACAAGTGGACCCAATGGATTTTTTTACAGCTTTTTAAGAAGGGCCTGGCCTATGAGGCTCATGTGCCGATTAATTTTTGCCCCTCGTGCCGGACGGGTTTGGCCAACGAGGAGGTGCATCAAGGCGGCTGTGAACGCTGCGGGAGCGCGGTCATCAAGAAAAATATGCGCCAGTGGATGCTGCGCATCACGGCTTATGCCGAGCGGCTGCTCCAAGACTTAGAGAGGCTTGACTGGCCCGAATCCACGCTCGCCATGCAGCGCCACTGGATCGGACGGTCAGAGGGAGCGGAGATCGAGTTTCGAGTTGCGCGTTTCGAGTTGCGCGTTAGTGTATTTACAACGAGGCCTGATACTCTTTTTGGGGCGACCTATTTAGCCTTGGCGCCGGAGCATCCCTTGGTAGACCAAATAACGTCTCCCTCGAAAAAAACCGCGGTGGAGGCTTATTGCCAGGAAGCCCAACTCAAAACTGATATGGAACGTACGCAAGTGGCAAAGGAAAAAACCGGCGTTTTCACCGGCGCCGGCGCGATTAACCCCGTTAATGGAGAGACCATTCCCATTTGGGTGGCAGATTACATTTTACCGCATTATGGAACAGGCGCCATTATGGCGGTGCCGGGGCATGATCAGCGTGATTATGAATTTGCCAAAAAAATGAATCTTCCTATTAAGCCCGTGGCGCGGCCATTGGAAGGCGAAGCGATTTTTGAGCGCGCCTTTGAGGAAGATGGAATCGCGATTAATAGCGGTGAATTTGACGGCTTGACGACCGCGGACTTTAAGAAGCGCATGGTTGAGTGGCTTTCCAAAAAAGGCGTGGGCCGGCCGCGCGTGAGTTATAAATTGCGGGATTGGGTGTTTTCGCGCCAGCGCTACTGGGGGGAGCCTATTCCCGTGGTGCATTGCCAAGGCTCGTGTGGCGGCGTTGTTCCTGTGCCGGAGAGCGGCCTTCCGGTGGCTTTGCCTGACGTGAGCCGCTATCAACCCACGGGAACAGGGGATTCGCCGCTTTCCTTAATCGAGTCTTGGGTCAAAACGAAGTGTCCGGTCTGCGGCAGCGCGGCCGAGCGGGAAACGAATACGATGCCACAATGGGCCGGTTCATGCTGGTATTACCTGCGTTTTGTTGACCCTTATAACGATCAAGCCCCCTGGGATCAAGAATTGCAGAAAATTTGGCTTCCCGTGGACCTTTACGTGGGCGGCGCGGAACATGCCGTTTTGCATCTTCTTTATTCACGGTTTTGGCATAAGGTGCTCTTTGATTTGGGACTGGTCAGCACCATTGAGCCTTTTATGAAGCTGCGCCATCAGGGGATGATTTTGGCCTATAGCTACCAGGACAAGCTGGGCGTTTATCATGGCTACGATGAGATTGATGTTAAGGACAGCAAGGCGGCGCTTGAGGCCACGGGCGAAGAATTGAGTTCTCGTATTGAAAAGATGTCTAAATCCAAGAAAAACGTCGTCAACCCCGATGAAGTCATTAAGCAGTGGGGCGCGGACACGATGCGTCTCTATGAGATGTTTATGGGGGAGTTTGAGCTTTCCAAACCCTGGGATATGCGCTCCATTGAAGGCGTGCACAGATTTTTGCTGCGCGTCTGGCGGTTGTTTGACAAGCAGACTCCAAGTCTGGAGTTCCAAGTTCCAAGTTCCAAGTCTCCGGCCAACACCCAGCGCCCAGCGCCCAGCGCCGATGCGAATCTTCGCGTGCGTCATCGAACCATTAAGTTGGTCACCGAGCGGATTGAGAATTTTAAGTTTAACACGGCCATTACGGCATTGATGGAATATGTCAATGCTTTGACAGCGAAAGGAGCGGCGCGGGAGGATTTGGCAACCCTTTGTATTTTGTTGAGTCCTTTGGCGCCGCATACATCTGAAGAGTGCTGGGAGATGCTGGGCGAGGCGCCGTTTGTTTCTTTGGCGCCGTGGCCGGTTTATGATGAAGAATTGGCCGTTGAAGAGAAGCTGGCGATTGCGGTTCAAATCAACGGCCGCGTGCGCGAGACGCTGACCTTGAATGCCGGAAGCTGGACGCAGGACCAGATCGCGGCCATGGCCCGGGAGAATCCCAAGATCGCGAAGTATCTAGAAAATGCCAAAATACAAAGAGTGGTTTATGTCCCGGGAAAAATTTTTAATTTTGTTGTGGCAAACCCAGCGGTGGTTAGTGAATAGGATTTTTGTTTTGGCCGCAGCGTCTTTGTTCTACGCCTGCGCAACGACTCAAGAACAGTCCGATGTGATCTATAATCCCGCGCCGCAAATTATGCCCCAGCATATTCAAAAAATAGCGGTTGAGCCGATTGTTAATCACACGCAACAGTTTGGACTTGAGGACAAATTAACGATCAAGGTCAACAGCAGGTTTCTATCCGATGGAACCTACAAAATAGTTTCATTGGAAGAAGCTGACGGCGCTGTCCGCGGCGAGATTGGCCGCTATATCCATATTCCCGTGGCCTATGACTCGAATCTTATCGCGACGCAATATAAGCTTGATGTTGTCGTTAAGTTGATATTTGTTGATAAGCACGTCAATGCGGTGCTTTGGGAAGAGCCGAACTTGGTGGGCACGATTGTTTATCCGGTCTCATCGCAGCCCGGCGGCATGACCGAGGAGCAAGCCAGGGAGATCGTGTGGGATCAGATTTCTAAGGATATTTTAAAACGCACGATCGAAGGCTTCGGCGCCGTCACCGGTGAGAGCCATCGCAAGATATCTCCCGTTGAACCGCCGCCGAGCGCCCCGTAAGAGAAGTCCAAAGTTGGATCAGCGCCTTTGACGCATCGGGCGTCGAGAGACTTGTGAACGGCCCAATGCCCGAAGTCCGAAGTCGGGAAATGAAATGGAATATTTTTGATGATATTTTGAACGTCGTTTTTATGCTGCCGTTTTTTTCTTCGAGTTTGGACTTTGGACCCCGTGTCGCTGCGCGGGGCAGGCTTTGGACTTTGGACTTTTATTATGCGGATTGAGTATCTTGCATTTTTTAAAAATGTTGATGGGCGTAAAGAGACGATTTTTTATTTGTGCGGTCCGGAACCATTTCTCAAACGCCGGGCAAGAGAACGTCTAATTGGACGGCCTGATTTTAAGGGGTATGCGAGATCTCGTTTTCAAGCGCCATCCTTAAACTTAGCTGCCTTATGGGAGAAGATCGCGGGCCGGGGACTTTTCTCAATGGGAGAGGTTATCGTTCTCGATCGCGTGGAGAAGCTTTCCGCCGCTAATAAAAAAAGCCTTCTTGAGCTCATTGACCGCTGGGAGGAGAGCGCCGCTCAAGGAACAATTTTAATTTTTGTGTCCGATTCCGAAAAAAAACCCGATCCTGCCGATCCGCTTGAGGGACGGATGATGGCGAGTCCCGCAGCGTGTCATGTATTTTTACCGGAGCTTCGAATTTCTGAGGTTGCGTCCTGGGCTCGCGGCGAGTTGAAAAGACGCCAAATCGAGATTTCGGCGTCGGCGCTGGATCATGCATGCGGGGTGCTCGCCAATGAGCTTCACGCATGGAATAATTTAATCGTGAATCTGGACTTAAGCCTGGGAATAAGGCGCCGGGCATCCCTTGAGGATGTCACGGAGCTTTTGGAGGGCGCCAGTATTGATCAGGAAAGGATCCGTCGCAGGTTTTATGACCGAGCGCTGGACGTCATGATCGCGAAAGAAAATTCAGGAGAGTTGTTGTGCCAATTTTTATCGGATGTCGAGGATATCATGGCGAAATCACCACAGGGTGAAACCCCCGCGGCCCTTGGTCTCCTGCGCGGGTTTGCCGATTGGACGTACGAGATGGGGCTGGCTAAGGCCGGCGGTTACTCGAGTCGTCGCAAAAGAGACCCTGACCTCGATCGGCGCTTGATGGCCTCGGCGAAGCGCTGGAGTTGGGATGAGGTGATCCGGCTTTATGATTCGCTCATTGTCGCCGAGCGTCGGATAAAAACAGGGTTTTTGCCGCCGGAAACAGTTATCCGGCAGCTGGTCTTAAATATATTTGAGTTGCCGGCGTCCTTACGCGGCGGCAACGGCAGCGCTGCCGTTATTTGAGATGCTGCCGACAAGACGGGCGATAGAGGCTTTTTTGCGGCCCGCGGCGCGCCAATGGTAAATGCCGGCCTTGGCGGCTTTATCCACCCTGGACATGTAGGTTTTGAGAAGCTCTTTAGCCTTGGCTTTATCTTTTGATTCAGCCAACGCTGAAATTTGTTTAAAAATCGTTTTGATACCTTCTTTTTTTTCTTGATTGCGGATTTTCCGCCGGACCGCTTGCCGCGCCGCTTTAATGGCGCTGGTATGGCGCCCTGTTTTTTTAATCTTAGCCATATGTTAATTATATATTAAGTAATCGAGTAATTAAGCGAGCGCGATTTTAGACTCATTAGAAATCACTCAATACGAAATTACTTAATCGCTTGATTTAATGATGTATTCCTCCAAAAAAGCCTTCAGGATTTTCACCGGAGCGACTATGATTTCGCGGGTTCTGGGCTACGCGCGTGATTTATCCATCGCCTATGTTGTCGGCGGGGGGTCTGCGGCGGATGTTTATTTCGCGAGTTTCCGCGTGGCCAATTTTTTGCGTAATCTCGTGGGCGAAGGCGGGCTTTATGCGGCGTATACCCCGGTGTATTCGTCGCTGTCGGCCAAAGATCCGGAGGACGCCAAAAATTTCGCACATGCCTATGCCGGGAAGCTCCTTGCCGCGTTGGTCCTTATCGTGTTCATGGGGATTATTTGGGCGGCGCCTCTATCGCGTTTGCTTCTCAAAGGTTTTGAGACGGATCCCATGCGCATGGCCTGGATCGTGGACTTGACCAAAGTGCTCATGCCTTTTTTGTTGTTTGTGGCGATGGCCGCTTGGGCCCAGGCCACGCTTCAAGCTCATGGAAAGTTTTTTTTCTCAAGCCTGTCACCGTCTTTGGCGTCGTTGGCGATCATTGTTTTTCTTCATTGGCCGGGCGTTCAATCCTGGGATTTGAAAAAATTGCTTTTAGGCATGGCTTGGGCCACAACAATCGGAGGGGCGCTACAGTATGTTGTGCAATTGCCGCAACTGCTGGCTCTTATCGGGTTTCATGGAGCTAAGAGTTTCTGGGAAAAGCACGCCGAGCTTAAGCGTTCATTGGGTTTGCTGATTACTTATATGATGACTTTTCCTTTGGACCAGATCAATTCCTTTGTTGCGACTTTTTTCGGCGCCTTTGGGGAGCCGGGGTCGGTGTCGGCGCTGTATAATTCGAGCCGGTTGGTTCAGTTGCCCTTGGGCATGATCGGTGTCGGCTCGCTGATCACGTCATTGCCGGCGCTTTCCCGGATGGTCGGTCAAGGTCAGAAAGAGGCCCTGCGCGATAACGTGCGAGAGCAGTTTAGACGCATTTTGGCGCTTGAGATTCCCATTGTTCTGGTTTTTATTATTTTTGGACATGGGATCATTCGGCTCCTGTATCGTCACGGACAGTTTGATGCGCGCGCTTTAAATTTAACGGCCGCGGTTTTGGCCGCATCGGCGCCGAGTTTGATTTTCTATTCCCTTCAGAAGGTGTATTTGGGTCTTTTTTACGCTCATCAGGATACGAAGAGCCTTGTTTGGAGCAGCGCGGCACAGTTGGCGGTGGGCATTGCGAGCTGCGCCTTGGCTATTTGGCGCTGGGGCACTCCCGGCATTGGAGCCGCCATGACATTAAGCAGCATCGCGGGATTCTTAGTCATGCGCCGGCTTGCCCAGCGGAGAAGGTATCTGTGAACGAACTTTACGATCAGATTCCCGCGGCCCCGGGAGTTTATCTTATGCGCGATGCCTCGGATAAAATTATTTATGCGGGCAAAGCCGTCAATCTCAAAAAACGGGTTTCCTCCTATTTTCAAAAAACGAATATCGGCCCTAAAATTCAGGCTTTGGTCAACACGGTCCGGCGCATTGACTATGTGCGCGCCCAAAGTGAACGCGAGGCCTTGGTTCTTGAGGAAGCCCTCATTAAAAAATATCAACCGGTTTATAACGCCATGTGGAAGGATGACAAATCTTACCCCTACGCGGTTTTGAGCATGCAGGAGGATTTTCCAAGACTCTATCTGGCGCGAAAAAAACATATTCCGCCCGGAGCCAAAGCCTTTGGACCCTACCCCAATGTAAGCCGGATCAAGGCGCTTGTCCGTTCTCTTTTTCGGAGCGGGCGCTTGCCGCTGCGTCCCTGCCGTTGGGATTTTTCGCGGAAGCAGCCATTGGCCGAGAGCAAAATCAAATCATGTTTATATTTTCATACGGGACAGTGTCCGGCGCCATGCGCCGGGAGAATCAGTTTTCAAAATTATCGCGCGTTGGCCCGCAAGGCGGAGGTTTATTTTTCCGGCAGGAGATTACGCTACGGCGCGACTCTGCGGCGGCAAATGACGGCGGCTTCAAAAAATTGGGATTTTGAAAAAGCCGCGGGCATCAAAAAAGAGTTGGAGGCCCTGGATCACATCGGCGAGCGCCTTGGGCTTTTTGAAATTCAGGCCGAGGCCTTGGGCAGTCTCTATGATCCGAAGGAGGGGGTCCGTGGGCTGCAAGAAGCGTTAGGGCTTAAAAAACCGCCGGCGCATATTGAAGCCTTTGATATTTCCATTATCCAGGGGGCTTTTCCCGTGGGTAGTTCGGTCTGTTTTGTGGGCGGCCGGCCGAACAAGAGTCATTATCGTAGATTTCGCATCAGAGACGTCGCGGGAATGAATGATTTTGAGATGATGAAAGAAGTGGTCCGACGGCGAATTTTCCGTTTGCGCGAGGAGAAAGAAGAATTTCCGGACTTGATGCTTATTGACGGCGGAGCGGGCCAGCTTTCAATGGCGCGTCAGGCAATGGCGGAGGTCATGGGCCCTTCGGGGGGTCCGGCTCTTGTGTCTCTGGCTAAACAAGAGGAGATTCTTTGCCTGGATTCCGCCGAAGAGCGGCCGTTTAAGGAGGTCAGATTGCCCAAAACCAACCCTGGACTTAAGATGTGCATGTGGATACGCGATGAGGCCCATCGCTTTGCTATAACATACCATAGAAAACTAAGACAGGAGGGGATGACAAGATCATGAGTTCCAGGTTGCCTGTTCCCGGTTTCAGGTTCAAGAAATACCGGATTGTTTTTGGGATTTTTATTTTCCTAACTTGGAATTTGAAACTTGGAACTTGGAACATTTTATGGGCGGCGCCGCCCGCGCCTCAAGTCGAAAAGACGGTTTTGTCTAACGGTATCCGCGTGCTTCTTTATCCCCATCATTCATTCCCCGGGGTTGCTTTTCGCATTTATTTCCGGGTGGGTTCAGTGGATGAGGAAATGGGTCAAACGGGCCTTGCGCACATGTTCGAGCATATGGCATTTAAGGGCACCCAAACAATCAACGCGAAAGATTACGCCCAAGAAAAAGTGTTATTGGATGAAATCGAAAAAATTGCCGATGAGATCAATCGGGAGCGCGGCCGGCCCGGCGGCTCCAGACCTGAAGATTTGGATCGGTTAACGAAGATGCACCGGGAAAAAGAGAATGCCGCCCATGAATACGCCGTGGCCGATGAATATGAACGCATGTACGAGGCCAATGGCTCCTGGGGATTTAACGCGTTCACCTCAAATGATATGACGGGCTACATGGTATCTTTGCCGTCAAACCGTATGGATGTTTGGCTCAAGATGGAATCCGACCGTTTTCAAAACGCGGTGCTGCGGGAATTTTACCGTGAGCGCGATGTGGTCATGGAGGAACGGCGCATGAGGGTGGAATCCGACCCCTTGGGCAAGCTTTACGAACTTTTTATGGCCAATGCCTTTGTCGTGAGCCCTTACCGCCATGAAGTGGTGGGCTGGATGAGCGATTTGGAGCGCATTACAGCCACGCAAGCGCAGAAATTTTTTGACACGCGCTACACGCCTTCGCGATGCGTCATTGCTTTGGTGGGGGACTTCGAGCCTAAAGAAACATTGGCGCAGATCAGGCAGTATTTTGAAGGGATCCCCGGACGGCCTGCGGCTTTGGAATTTTCGGGAGATGAGCCGCTGCAAACGGGACGGCGCCGCGTGGAACTTGTTTGGGATGCGGAACCATTGCTTTTGATGGGATGGCATAAGCCGAATCCGCCGAGTCTTGACAGCGCGCGCTTGACCCTTCTTAAAGGGGTTCTTGCCGATGGCCGCACGAGCCGTTTTTATAAAGAGATCGTTGAGAAAAGCGCCGTGGCTCAATCGGTGAGCGTTTATCCTGATGATCCCGGAGTGCGCTACCCCAATTTATTTTTGGTCCTGGGCTATCCCAGGGGCCCTCATGATGCCGGGATTTTGGAGCGGGCTGTTGAGCTTGAAATTGATCGCGTTAAAAAGGAGCCGCCTGCGGACTGGGAGCTTGAACGTGTGCGAAATTCGATGGAATCCGAGCTTGTCCAAACATTGGAGGAAAACGAGGGCTTTGCCAATGCGATCGCCGAAAACGAAACCCTTTATGGCGATTGGTCGTATTCTTGGAAACTTTTGGTTGAGTTTGAGACCATCAAGCCCGAGGACTTGAGCGCGGCCGCGCGTCAATACCTGACGCGAGAAAACAAGACGGTAGGTTACATCACCAAGAAAAAGGGCAACAACCTATGAGTTCCAAGTTCCATGTTCCAAGCTCGATATACAGACAGAAGGCAAGGCTTTTTTTCCTAGCCTTTATATTTTTAACTTGGAACTTGGAATTTGGAACTTGGAACATTCTATGGGCCGTTCCTCCTAATTATTCCGAGATCAAGCCTTTGGAATTCAAGGTTCCCAAGGCGCGGCGGTTTAATTTGACGAATGGCGCCGCAGTTTATTTTTTAGAGGACCATGAGCTTCCCCAAGTGCGCCTGACGCTGATTTTCCGGGCGGGATCGATCCATGATCCCAAGGAAAAATTAGGCCTGGCTTCTTTGGCCGCAGCCGTTCTTCCTTACGGCGGAGCTAAAAAAATCCCGGCCGATCAAATCACCCAAGAATTGGAACTTTTAGGCTCGCGCCTTGAGGCCGCAGCCGGACATGAGGATTTTAGCGTTGATCTTTTTAGCCTAACGAAAAATTTTCCAAGGACGCTGGAGCTATTGAGCCAGATTATGACCGCTCCTTATTTTGACGCTAAAAAACTTGAGATTGAAAAGAAAAAGGCCGTTGCCGACATTGAGCGCCGCAATGACGAGCCGCGCGCGATCGTGTCACGTGAATTTTTCCGCCTGATTTACGGGCCGGCCTCTCCCTGGGGCCGCCGCACTGAAATTGAGACGGTCAAGAGCGTCTCCCGGCGCGATCTGCAGGATTTTTACCGGCGGCTGATATTTCCTGCCAATGGCGTCATCGCCGTCAGCGGCGACATTTCCGAGCCCCAATTGCGGTCGCTGGTGGAGCCGGCTTTGGGCGCCGCGCGGTTTCCGGCGGCAGTCATGACGGTTCCCTCGGTAGGACTCGAGGCGGAGCCTTTGGCCCGCCGCGTTATCCTCATCATCAAAGAATCGGCCCAACAAACCGCGATCCGGTTGGGTCATTTGGGCGTTGAGCGGCATCATCCGGATTTCTTTAAACTAAAAGTCCTGGATGAAATTTTGGGCGGCGGTTTCTCATCCCGGTTATTTCGGAATGTGCGCTCCCGCCAAGGTTTGGCTTATAGTGTCGGCAGCGCCTTGACGACGCCTGCCGCCAATGGCGTGCTTATGGCCGGTATCGGAACCAAATCCGAAACTACCCTGAAGGCTATTGAAGAGGTCGTCAAAGAAATTGAATCGATGCGCTCCGAGCCCCCGTCTGTTGATGAAATGACCATCGCCAAAAATCAAATCGTCTATTCATTTATGCAGAATTTCAACGCCTCCCATCAATCGGCGACCCAGATAGCCCAGGCGGATCTCTTCGGTTATGCCTCGGATTACCTTGAAACCTATAGGGCCAGTATTGAGAGCGTTTCGGCCGCGGACGTGCTGAAGGCGGCCCAAAAATATTGGCATCCGGACCAACTGGTTATTTTGGCGGCCGGAAATCCGGAGAAATTTGACCGTTCTTTGGAGACGCTGGGCCCGCTTAAAATCCTTGACCCTGAATCCGGAAATTTTGTCGAGCCGCAATCCCACGCCGCCAAAAATGCGCCAACGATCCAGCCGCAATAAAAATTATCCCCATATTTTTTTGAAAATTTGGAATGCCTGTTTGCGCATTCCAGAGGGTAAAGTGGCCACGTATTCGGCGTTGGCCCGTTGGGCGGCGCGCCCGAAAGCCGCGCGCGTGGTGGCTCTGGCCATGGCCCGAAATCCCTTTGCGCCTCGAGTTCCTTGCCATCGCGTCATCCGATCCGATGGTACATTGGGCGGCTATTCCGCCCCCGGCGGCCTTCCCGCCAAAATCCGCCGCCTTAAACGAGAGGGGGTCCGATTCGATCAATCCGGAAAAATTGCCCCGGATTGCATTATTCGCGGATAACCTTGATATCCTTTTGTCGTCACCTGGGCGCCGGCGGCGTTTCCGATTTGTAGTAGAGAAACAAAAAACCTGCAGACGCCGCTCCGAGAATGTGCCACAGGGCGTGTCCCTGGAGCCAAGTTTTTGGCGCGCAGGCGATTTTTTTAATGTCGAGCCACCAACAGGCATAAGCGCTAATAATTGCGAAAACAGCAGCCGCCAAGCAGCGGCCCCATGCTTGAGCGCGGTGCTCTAAGTAGAATTTGACTTCCATTATCGTTGCCAGGGCCAGTAATGCGGCAAAAATAATCCGCCGCGCCGGGTCCATGAGAGAGAGAATAACGCCCATAGCGCCAACGGCTCCGATATAGGCAGGGCCGAATAATTTTAAAGGCATGGCTTTGGAGCGCGCGAGATTGTAGAGGATAATGAAGACCATCAGCATGTACATGGACATATTATCGAGCCATTGCCCTGCATAGGTCAGCGAAGCGTGAAAATAGCCGCTTGAAATCCCTATGTAAACCATGGTTAGGCCGTAGGCGGCCGTAAGAATAGGGTTCGAGTTCAGCGTATTTTGAGGCAGGGCCCTTTTTGATGTTTGGGATGATAAGGCCCTTGATAAAATCAGGCTTCCAATAAAAATGAACCCCAGATTGGACCATGTGTTTGATCTTTGCCGGATGCCATTGAGCCGCAATTCTTCGCAAAAACATTGATCCGGCATGCAGCTCGCCGGCTGAACGCCGTCCCAATAAATATTGGAGAATTCGAGCCAAAAGCCCGTTGCTAAACACGCCAGGAGGATGGCGGCGCACACATAGGATTGTTTCATTTTTAATACTTTACCAAAGAGAGCGCCGGCAACAGCTTCTTTTACCAGCCGAAGATTTCCCTGGAGAGGCAGCCGAGGGCGGTTTCGCCGCTTAGGCGGGCGGCGTTGTCATCATCAAAGCAGGAGAGAAAACGATCCATGGATTCTTGGAGGCGCTTTAAAGGATTCTTGGACGGCATACTTGAGGCTTCGGAGGGTTTGACCAGCTGCGACGGGGGATTGCTCATCCATAAGCGTTCATTGTCCGCGGCTCGCTCCACTTTTGAGGAAATTTTTTTTATTTTGTCATCGGCATCGGGAGCATCGGGAAGAGTTCCCGGTTTGGAATCGGAATTGGCGCCGCCCGCGGAGCGTTGGTCATTCGGAAGGCTCGCAAGGAGCGTGATATCTTGAGCGGCGGATTTGCTGCCGTCGAAATTTGCTTGGCCGGCCGAAGGCAGAAAGCTGCTGCCCGCAGGAGCCGCGGCGGCTGCGGCTCCGTTGATGTCTGCGGGAGTTATCGGGGAGGCAAGGTTTTGGAAACCAGGAGAAGAATCTCCGTCTGATGGCGCGGCTTGAGCTTGTGCCGTCGTGGATTTTATCTCCGCTTGTTTGGCCGCAATCTCGCACCAGTCCGGCTTTTCATTGCAATAAGCCGAGGCGGTTTCTCCGGTTTCCGATGTGCAGGTGACTTGGCCATTGGCATCCACGCATGCCCATGAAGAATCGGGCGTGGCTTGGGGCGGCTCTTTGGTTTGGGTTTGATCCTTGTCCTGATCTTCCGGAGGCCAGGCAGAGGGGCAACCTTCGACAGCCAGCAGCAATCCTCCTTGGCCGACAATAGTTGATGTGAGCGACCATTGATTATTGATCACATTTTTATACATAAAAACCGCCATTTCGCCGCTTTCGATTCGCGAGCGGATTTTATCTTTGTCCACCAGGGGGTCGTTGTACTCTTCAGGATTAGCCGCTTCATAATATTTTAAGTAGGCATCGGCTGCCTGCGATCGGCCTTCGGCGGTTTCGGTTCCCGGATAAGGGCAGGAAGTTCCGGATGGCCAGAGGGGAGAGCGCCCCATTAACACCGCCGCGGAGGTTATCCATAACAATGCCTTAAAACAATTTATATTGGCCACTACCGATAGTTTAAACCGACTTTGGATGGATTGCCACTTTTCTCTTTTTGGGAGAGAGTTCGCCATTGCGGGGCCCGCGTGGCCCGTGGCAATCTTGTTTGAAGGGGAGGCTTTTAATGAGGTTGCTTCGCTGGGGGCGCGCCATGACAGAATGGGGAAGTTTTTAGATCACATGTTTTTTCTGAAATTTAGCCGATAAACAGATAAACTATAAGTCTTATGCCGATGAAGGCTCTGATGGACATGGTGCGCCAGGTTTTTGGCACCAAAAGCGAGCGCGATGTTAAAACCATTTTGCCGCTGGTGGATCAAGTTAACGCCTTGGCGCCGGCCATGGAGAAACTCAGTCCCGAAGATTTTCCGCGCAAAACCCAGGAGTTCCGCGATCGCTTGCTTTCCGGAGCCAAGCTCGAGGATATTCTTCCCGAAGCCTTTGCCTTGGGCCGCGAGGCGAGCAAGCGCGCCATCGGGCTTCGGCCTTTTGACGTTCAGCTCATCGGCGGCATCGTTCTGCACCAGGGTAAAATCGCTGAAATGCGCACGGGCGAGGGAAAAACTTTGGTCGCCGTGTTGCCGGCCTATTTGAATGCTTTAACCGGCAAAGGCGTCCATATTATTACGGTCAACGATTATCTGGCCAAGCGCGACCGTTTTTGGATGGGGCCTGTTTATGAGTATCTGGGCCTTAGGGTGGGATGCATTCAGCACGATATCAAGAACATCGAGCGCCGCGAGGCCTACGCCGCGGACGTCACCTACGTGACAAACAACGAAATCGGTTTTGATTATTTGCGCGATAACATGGTTATTCGCGGCGAGGACCGGAGCTTGCGCGGGTTTAATTTTGCGGTTATTGACGAGGTTGATTCCATTTTGGTTGACGAGGCGCGCACGCCGCTGATTATTTCGGGGCCGGCCGAAGAATCCACGGAAAAGTATTACCTGGCCAACCGCATCGTGCCGCATCTTAAGATTCGCATGGTCACCGAAGCCGAGGAAATCAAGGCCAAATATGAGGGTGTTTCTCTGGAGGAAGGCTACGATGCCGTCGTTGATGAGAAAAATCATTCCGCTTCATTAACGGAAGAAGGGGTGCGCCGCTGCGAAAAACTTTTGGGAGTGGCCAACATTTATGACGATGTCCGCGCCGAGTGGCCGCATCACATCACCCAGGCGCTGCGCGCGCATTATCTTTACAAGAGCGACGTGCAGTATGTGGTTAAAGACGGGGACGTGGTCATTGTGGATGAGTTTACCGGGCGTTTGATGCCGGGGCGGCGCTGGTCGGACGGCCTGCATCAGGCCGTGGAAGCCAAGGAGAACTTACGCATCAAAGAAGAAAATCAGACTTTGGCCACGATTACCTTCCAGAATTTTTTCAAGCTGTATCAAAAGCGCTCGGGCATGACGGGTACGGCCATGACCGAGGCGCGGGAACTTTGGGAAATCTACAAGCTCGATGTTGTTGAAATTCCCACGCACCGGACCATGATCCGCATGGATGAGTCGGACCAGGTATTTCGAACGGAGCGTGAAAAATTTCAGGTTATTATCACCGAGGTCGAGCGCTCTTGGAAAAAAGGCCAGCCTGTTTTGGTGGGCACGCGCTCTATTGAAAAGTCCGAAAAGCTTTCCTCCATGCTGCGCCTCAAGGGCGTGCCGCATCAAGTCCTTAACGCGAAGTATCACGAGATGGAGGCGCAGATCATCGCGCAGGCCGGTAAAAAAGCCGGCGTCACGATCGCCACCAACATGGCAGGCCGCGGCACGGACATTATTTTAGGCGGCAACCCGCCTGATTTAGATGAGCAAAAATTAGTCATTGAGGCAGGGGGTCTTCGCATTATCGGTTCCGAGCGCCATGAATCCCGGCGCATCGATAATCAGCTGCGCGGCCGTTCAGGCCGGCAAGGCGATCCGGGGAGTTCGATTTTTTATGTGGCCCTCGATGATGAGCTCATGAGACTCTTCGGCAGCGAGCGCATTTCCATGCTCTTGGAGAAGCTCGGCATGGAGGAGGGGGAGGTGATCGAGCATCCGTGGGTCACCAAGGCGATCGCCAACGCCCAGCGCAAGGTTGAGCTTTATCACTTTGACGTCCGCAAGCAATTGCTCGAATATGACAATGTCATGAACAAGCAGCGCGAGGCGGTCTATCGCCTCCGCAATACGCTTTTGGACGGCGCCGATGTGAGCCCCCGCATTAACGACATGATTGAAGAAGCGCTGGATGAAAAAGAGCAAACATGGTGTCCTCCTAAAGAGCATCCGGAAAAGTGGGATGTGGGCCAAATGAAGACGTGGCTTAAAGCCGGCTTCAATGTTGACGTTGATTTAGAAGCCAGGCTTCAAGAGGGCGGGTCCACCCTTTCGGAGATATTGCGTTCTCTGGTGCATGGGGCCTACAAGAAGCGCCATGAAGATTTTGAAAAAGAAGGATTCTCATTTAAGGAGCTTGAGCGCGCTATTTTTTTGCAGGTGATCGACATGGCGTGGAAGGACCATTTGTATCAGCTGGACCACCTTAAGCAAGGCATCGGCCTGCGCGCTTACGCCCAGCGTGACCCCTTGATCGAGTATCAAAAAGAGTCTTATCAGCTTTTTGAGGGAATGATGGGGCGCATTCAGGAGGAAACATTGGGATTTTTGTTTAGAATCCCCGTGCCCAGCCGGCAGATTCAGGCGAAGCCTCCCGTTGGCGCCGCGCCATCCGGGAACGGCTCGGACCGGCAAAAACATCCTTCGGCGCCTAATGCCGCGGCCGGAAAAAATTTGCAGCAATCAAAAACGATCGGCCGCAACGACGATTGCCCCTGCGGCAGCGGCAAGAAATACAAACGCTGCCACGGCGCGGGACTTTAGCGGCAAGAGAGATATTGCGATATTGGGATATTGGGAGATTAAGAAATTATGAGATTGGTATAGTTTCTGTTTTCAATATCTTAATCTGGAAATATCGCAATCTCGCAATATCTTAATCTCAAAAAAATCTCTCAATGAGAATTTGGAGAGGGGCGCTTCTTTCGGGCATCCTCTATGCTCTGTGTTTTCCAAAATTTAGTTTAGGCTGGTGTTTGGGATGGCTTTGCCTGATTCCTTTTTTTTGGGCGATCCGCGCCTCCCGCGGCAAGAAAGAAGCCTTTTTCAGCGGTTTTTTATGCGGCTGGACCGCCTACCTCATCATTCTTTATTGGATTCCCGTAACCGTTCGCATGGGCGGCGGCAACATCGCATTGGCGGTGGTTTCATGGGTGTTTCTTCCGGCCATCTTGGCGTTATTTGCCGGCGGATTTGCTTTATTGGCTTGGAACTTGCCGCGTCATTGGCCGCCCATGGTTCAGGGATTGTGCGCGGCGGGTTTTTGGGTTGCCGTTGAATGGGCACGGTCATCGCCCGCGACTCTTTTGGGCGGATTTCCTTGGTGCACGCTGGGGTACGTTCTGGTTGGGTCGCCTTGGTTTTTACAGCTTGTAGAAATCGGAGGCGTGCCGCTTTTGGGTTTCTTGTTGGTTTTCGCGCAGTGGGGGACATTGGCGGCGATTGAAAAAAAGTCCCGTAGATCCACCGCTGGGATTTTGGCGTTTTGCGCCGCAGCCGGCCTTTTTGGAGGATTTAGATTTTATGCACTTTCCAAAAAAATAATCCCAACACAGCCGGTGGTCATCGCCCAGGGTAATATTTACCAATATGATAAATGGAACGAAGAAAAATATCAGCGCATTTTATCCGTTTATCGCGGTCTCGCGTCTCAAGCTATCCGGAGCGAGGCCTCGTATCTTATTTATCCCGAATCCAGCTATCCGGAATTGATGGATATTGACGGCCAAAGCGCCGTTTCCCAAATTAGTTTGGAGCGTATGCTGAAAGACTTGGGTCCTTTTGGTTCCATGCGGGTGATTGCCGGGGTGGTGATGGCTGATTCAAAATCGCTGTATAACTCGGCCTTGTTGATTCAGGGGAATCACGTTTTGGGATTCAGCCATAAGAAGCATTTAGTTCCCTTCGGGGAGTATTTTCCCTGGGCGGGCGCGCTCATGCCTGTTTTGAGATTTCTCCATGGCGGAATAGAGAATCCGCCGGTCTTAAATGCCGTGGGCAACTTTACGCCGGATCAAACGCATCGTCCGTTGTCCCGTGGGATTGGCGTCACGATCTGTTACGAGGCGATATTTCCCGAAATTTTTCGCAATCTGCGACGCCAAGGAGCCTCTTGGCTTGTCAATATGACCAATGACGGCTGGTATTTGGACACCGCGGCGCCTTATCAACACTTGATGATGAACATTCCGCGCGCCGTTGAGAATCGTTTGCCGCTGGCGCGCGCCGCCAATACCGGAATTTCAGCGGTGATTGATCCATTGGGCAGGGTGACCGCATCAAGCCGGCTCGATGAGCAGATTTTGTTGGAAGGGCGCTTGATGAGGCTTTCCGAACCGTGTTCACCTCTTTGGTCCAGAATTCAGGCGTCATTTCCTTGGATGTGTTGTGCGTTTACTTTGTTATTTCTTGTTATGATGATAATGCGACAATGATAATGGCGGTTTTAGTTTTTTTTGCCGGCGCAGCAACGGCCGGCGGTCCTCACGTGACCGGTGAAATAAAGAAGGTGTATCCTCGCGGAACGCTTGTTATTGATGGAATTTCTTCCGTCGCTCCGGCCCAAGCCCTAGTTGTTGACCTTAGTGAGAATTTTGATGATCTTAGCGACCGGCAATTGTTGGCCATTGCCATTGATCGCAGCCAGCCTCTTCAACGGCGCGTCCAAGCCGTTTACGCGCTGCGCTGGAAGCAACAGGATGTCCCCACGCGCTATGTGATCCGGCAATGGGCGCGCGAAGACCGGGATTTTGAAATCCGGCGCATGAGCCTTCGGATTTTGGGATGGGCGCTTTTTGATGAGGAGAACGTGGAATTTCTTCTGGCAGAGGCCCTTACGGCAAACAATAATGAGGATCTGCGTTTGGAAGCCATTCGCGCATTGGGCCATTATAATGGGCTTGGAGCCGCCGACCCTGTTTATGGTTATTTGGCCGCCATGGCCAGGCCGCCTGGATTGCCGGCGTTGCGTGCCGCTTCAACGCGCAGCCTGCATTGGGCTTTGCTTGATGGTTCGGTGCGTGCTTTAGAAACGCTGCGGAAAATCATCAATGATGAAAGCGATCTCTTGCAGGTTAGGGAGGCGGCTCGCTTGACTCTCCGCCTTGATCCCGAAGAGTTTACCCATTGGATTTGTCCTGATAATCCCCAGGAGTGCCTGCCTAAGAAGAATTTGCCCTGGGATAATGATGATCCATTAAATCCATCGCCCCCAAGTCAACGTTAAATCGTAATTTTTCTATAGGACTAAGGTCCTATTTTTTATATAGGACTTTAGCCACTAAAAAAATTGGGTCTTCCGGCCCTATTCATTTTTAACCCCCTGTGTTAGGATTTAGGCAGGAGGGTAGAAA
>JACQPE010000136.1 GCA_016207685.1 Elusimicrobiota bacterium
AGAATGAAATGATAAAGATTTTTATAAAAATTTCCCATTTTTTTGTTATTCCGGCGGAAGCCTCTCGTCCCTCAGGGACTCGGCAGGTCCCAGACCTTTGGGCTGGGGCCGGAATCCAGAAAACCGACAGAAGGGAGATGGACACCGGCTTTCGCCGGCGTGACGAAGGAAGAGAGGTCTTGGGGAAAATTTCGGATTTTGATTAACATGAATTTTTTTAAGACGGAGGGATTTTTTAGGAGGCCTTATGCCACAGCTTAAGAGGGTGGAACCGCAGCAAAAGAAAGAAGAGAAAAAACAAGGCGCATTAGCCGGATTGCTCATGTCTTTAGCCAAGCTTTTGCCGGGCGGAGTGACGAACGCGTTGGGCGGACCCATGGTGGCGGGCGGGCTTGTGGCTGCGATGGGTGTGGTAGGCGTTGGCGCGCCGTTGGCGCTCTTGGGCCTTAAAGCCGCGGGCTGGAAGTCCCCTGCGGCCTCCAAGAGAGGCGACGCGTTTAACAGCATGTTCGGCAATGTCAAAGGCATGACGGACAGCGTCATGGGTGAAGATGCCATGCGCGCGGCAGCGGTTGACGATGAGGAGGAGCATCCTGACGAAGAAACATCTTTGGGTTTGGTGATTCCCGAAGAGGTCCCTGGCGCGGACAAAGAAAAAGATAAGAAAGGCGGCGACGATTCGGACCGGGCCTATAAATCAAAGCCCAGAGTCGCTTCTTACGATGGCAAGAAAGATTCGGAAATGATGGAAAAAATGAAAGGCCGTTTTGGCTCCGAAGGCGGTTTGGGCGGCTTGGGAGGCGGCGGCAGCTCCGGCGGTATGATGTCGGCGGGTTCCGGCGGAAAAATAGGAGCCTCAAATTCGAGTTTAAGTTCCGCGGGCGGCGCCTCGGGCAACGCTCAAAACGCGGGCATTAAAAAAATGGGAACAAGAATCGGCTCCTCGCGGTCTTCGAGCGCCGTGGGCCGTTTAAGGGGCGCTGTTTCGACCGCGGGCAAGGGCTACAGCACGGAGCAAACAGCCGCGGGGTACCAAGGCGCGGCTTTTGGCGAAATGCCTAAATCCGCTTCGATCGTGGGCGGAGGCCCGGGAGCTTCAGTGGCCGGCTCGGTTGGAAGTGATTCAGGCATTACCAACGATGATTTGCCATCCAACGTTGGCGCTTCCGGCAGCGTGACGCCGGATGCGATTGGTGAAGAGGCCACCGAAAGCAGCGGCATGAGTGATTTTGCGGTTGCTGCGTTGATTGCCGGGGCCGTTATCGCGGCTTCTATGGCAGCTGCCAAGTTCATCGGGAAAATCGCCAACCCTTACATGAGGTGGGCGGTGGCGGGTGTTTTGATGGCCGGCATTGCCGTTGCTATGGGCAATGTTTGGTTTAAGGCGGATACCAGCAATACGGCGGAATTAATCGCCGGATTAGGGCTTAGCGCCGCCGCCGCATTGGCCATTGGCATGCTCATCGGCGCCGGCGTTGTGACGGATAAGGAACAAGTTGCGATGGATGCGGTCAAAGAAGCGAAGGAGATGGCAAAACTTAAAAGCGAGGTTGCGGCCTCTGATAACCCTGCTGCGGAAATTCAAGAACTTTATGACGCCGGAGAAATTTCAGCGAGCCAAGCCGCAACTTTGGCCGGGCAAACATTGGGCGCCGATGAAGCCAAATCTTTGGCCAGCAGCATTCAAAGCCAGAGCGCCAATACCGGTCTTACCGGAGAAGACTTGAGCTCATTGCCGGAAGCGGAAGATTCGAGCGCCGCCGCCAGAGCTACAACGCAATGCTCTGACGCAAGCGCCGCGCGGACAGCGAGCGACTCATCCGCCAGTGAAGCCGCCGCTAAAGCAGAAAAAGTTCAAGCTGCTGATTTAAGAGATTATGAAATGAAAAATGGTCAATTGGTCAGCAAATCAAACGGCGAATCCTTGATGGATGGCAAATTTGACCAAGGAAAATTTATCGCTTCCGATGGCACTCAATACAATGTTGAGGAGTTTTCCCGTTCTGATGGCCAGCAGGGTTGGCATCTTAAGCCGATGGAGAGTTCAAGTCCGGCTTCTGCGTCTGCTTCAGCACCCGCACCCACTTCAGTGCCCGATGAAGGCCCCGCCATCAGCGGCGCTTCGCCTTCAGGAAAACCGTCAGGTCAAGATGCCGTTGGAAAAGATATTGAGGCTGCATTGGCTGATGAGAGCGATCCTAAGTTTGATAAAGCGATGAATGATTTTAATGCGCGCGAGGCGCAAGCTACCCAAGACAGGGAGTTCATGGCAAGTTTGGATGCGGATCCTGCGCAAGCAGCGCCTGCAGCCCCGGAGCCTCCTCTTGACCAGGTCACCGGATACCCCCAGGGGTATGAGCCTTTGCCCCCGGGTGGCGACTTTAGCAATACTATTAGCAAGGGTGGAAAGCAGTTTTGGGTTGATTCCAAGGGTTTGGAACATGAGATGGCTTATGTCCGTGGAGCATGGTATCTCGTGAGTAAAACATGACGTAAAGTATGAGAGATTGGGAACGCTAAGATGAATCGAAGCGCAAAAATTAAGAAATATGCCGCATTGTTGATGCTCATCATGCGGTTTTCAAGCCTTGGGTGTTTTGCTTATAGCGGGTATGTCGGGATTAAGGCCTATGGGCCGGATGGGTGGAAGATGACGCTGGCCCGGATTAAGTCCAGAATGACTCAAGATGAGAATGATCCTTTGGTGTTGGCCATGAAGGAGCGGGAGGCGAGGAAAGCGGCGGAGGCCCAGGGGGTCAAAAACGGCCGAGTGAAAGCCGCAGGCAGTTCTTCTGACAATCCCTACGACTACATTCAAGGGGGCAAGGCAGGGTCCAAACCTAAAAAGTCAGATAAAGATGAGGAGTCTTCGCAAGACGATGATGCCGTGGGACTGGAATCTAGGGCCGGCGCCGGAGTCGGCGAAGGCAAGGCTTCGTTATGGGATAAAAACAAAATGGGCGAAGGCGGCTTTGGCGGCATCAGCGGCTTTGGCGCCGGCGGCGTCGGTGGTTCGGGTGGCGGAGGCAATTCATCCGGCAGCGGTGCGGCGGACAAGCTGAAATCCGCGGCAGCCTCGATGGGCGCCGCGGCGAGCAATGCGGGCGCCTCATCCGGAAAATCAGCTCGAAGCGCCAAGGCCGGAACGTCGCGTGGCGCATTTGGCAGGCGGGCCACGGGCTCGAGCAAAAATCGCTTAAAAGGCGCCGTGGCCACGGCGGGCAGAGGCGGCACGGGCGGTTTTCAAACCGGCGCTGGATACACCGGAGCGAGTTTCGGCGAAGGCTCCACCGGAAAAACCCTGGACATTGCCGATGCCACCGGAGACTTGGCAGCGGGATCAGATTTGGCCGCGAGCGTGGATAATCCGACCGATGAATCACAATATGAGACGGATGTGGAAGATTTGGATATTGAGGAAACCACCAGTGAATATGATGATGAAAGCAAAACCTTTGCCATTTTATCTTTGGTTGTGACTGGAATGGCAGTCGGGTTAATGGCGACGCTTAAGATGAGGCAAACCGCAGAATCGAGTCCTGAACCTTATTCTAAAGCCATTGTGGCTGCCTGGTGGGTCGCTTATGCGATCGGCGCGGCTTTGATCATTGGACTGGCTGCCTGGGCCGTTTCATTTTTGCAAAAAGAAGATGACGCTCAAGCGCAAGCCCTGGGATTGACCATGATAACCACTTTGATCGCCATGACCGCGGGCTGGGCCACCTTGGCTTTCAGCGAAGGCGGGGTCGAGGCGATTATCGGCCAGGTCAGCCAAGCCGCGGGCCAGATATTGGGACTTGTCGGCACGTCATCATCGGGTTCATCCGATTCTTCAGACGATTCATCATCCGGGACAACTTAAAGACGATGGGGATCAATCTTAGTTGAGACTCATCGCCGCTAAGATAACTTCAGTCTACCCTGCCGGTTGGGAAAACTTAAAGTTATCTTAGCGGCGATGTGGTTGAGACTGACTGCCGGGTTAATTAGGCGGCGGCGATTTCGAGTTTTTTAATGCGCCTTTCGTGATCATCAAGCACAGGCGCGTGTTCTTTGAAAATGACGTGGGTTATTTGTTTTTCTAGATTGTCAATTCGTTCGTGCACTTTTTGGAACCCATTATTCATTTCATCGCGCAAAGAGTTTAGTTTGGAATCGAGTTTGGATTCGAGTTTGGATTCGAGTTTGGAT
>JACQPE010000135.1 GCA_016207685.1 Elusimicrobiota bacterium
AATAGCGGAACAAGAAGCCATTGCCAAGTCAGGATTAAACACGCAGGCCAGGGCAGCCACAGCTCTAGAGACAACAACACTGAAAGCCCGGGCTTATTTGCAGAGAACCTATTTAAGAGCCCAGGCAGTAACGGCAGGGGTAACAACAGCGATAAGAGCAACGCTCTCTCCGCTCTTGTCATGGCCAACCCCGCTCTTGTCATGGCGAGCCAGGGGCGCAGCAATCTCATCAAAAAACGCCCCTTCAATGAGATTGCCGGGATTGGCCGGCGTAGGCCTTGCCGCGCTTGGGGTTTCCTGGCTTGGGGCGCACCACCTCCCGGACTTTACAGCCGCTTTCTTTAAGTTCCTGCCGGGGCTTGCTGTTATTCCCTTGTTTGGAGTTGTTCGTCCACCTGCTCCCTTCCCGTTGGACTTTACATCGTCTCAAAACCCATCGAAGACTCATTTACTGTGGGTCAGATACTGGGAACACCAATGCAAGCTCTATCGAGGGTCTGTCCGTTACCCGTTACAAAAAATCGAAATGGAACGCCTTAAACGAGGCATGGCCAACCCGTCGGCAAGTTCTTTGCACGAGTGGCTACCTCTGGCCCGGGCAGAACTATCCCCTGACGAATTCAAAAACATTGTCGAATCTCTCATTGACGATGCCTGGCCTCTGGACCACGATGGGCGCACGTATTCTCGTAAATTCTTCGACTATCAGCATGCCATGACCCGGGACCTGCTGGAGCTTTTCAGCAATTGGGATTGGGGACGCAACAGGGAAGAAAGAGAAATTTTTGAGAGATTGGTCTGGTGTCTCGGAAAATGGAATTTGCATCCTGAATTATCTTCTTTTGAGATGACCCACCATGTCATCGCCACTTTGAGATCACGGCCTGAATTGATGGGCCATGGGCTAGGCTCAATCAAGGTCCAAAAATTCCTGGCGCAAGAGTTGGAGCGGGCAGGAAAGGTCTATGTGTCTTTTGGCGCCTTCGTGCAAGGGAGCCCTCAAGACATAAGCACCGTGTATGCGCTTGAAAGTTTGCTTTTGTTCTTTAGTCTCGCGGTAAGCCAGAACCCCGATTCCCCGAACATCAAAATCTTATCGAGAGTGTACATTGACGCCAAGAGACTGGCCAAAGGCGACATCGGCACAGACGTTTGGAGCGCTGCCCAAAACTTCGTCGGCTTGATTAAGTCCAGGCGCCCTGAAGCAGTCACCCGTTTTCCGGTAGGTTACTATCTCAACCGCGCCTGGAAAGCGGTCTTGAATTTAGCGAATTTTTCATCTGACATGATTTTGAAAGATACCAAGAGCATCACGGAACAAACTTCAAACAACATGGAAATCTCAACAGAAAAGCAAGCCCATTATGGGCCAACAATGGGAGGGGATATTCTTGCCGTCTTAAGCGGGGCCAGTGCGCTCATTGGATTGATGATAACGGCGGCTTTGCTTTCTGAATCTACCATCGTTGCACCCACTTTAATTTCAGGGCTTATAACCCTCGCGATGGCTTTGGTGGCTAAGATTTCTATGACTGCCGCCAGGCGCAGACGACATGCCAGCGAGGTTCCAAAGACCGTTGTTGAGGCAGAGAAAGGGCCGTTGCCGGCGCTGCCGGTTCAAGAAGAACGGGTCGAAAACCCAGCCCCTTCGCAGGAACCTTCTCCGGCGGAGGCAGGCGCGGCTCGGGGGGCGGCGCTCTTGCTCAAAAGGAGCGCCAGTAAAGAGGGGCGGGTCCGCGCCGATTACGAAGATATGGACCCCCAGCGGGAATTTGCCTGGCTCGCCTTGAACCGAGTCCTAGAGTTTATCAAAGCTTACCCTTCCCACACCTTACTTCGGGAATTCGCGCAGGACGCGCAACTCCGAGAATCTTTGGTCTGGCTGGAAAATTATACCGGCGGGGAAATATCTCGCCTTAAATTGACCGGGCCTGCACGAGATTTGGCCCAATTCCTCGAAACGCGATTGCCTGCGGCCATCGTTAGCAACTACTCCAAAGCCTTGTTCGCAGGACTTTTGACGGCGCTTTTGACAGGAATGGGTTTACTTATCCCGTTATTCTTCTTAATCCTGCCAATGTCCGGAGCGGTTGCAATTATAGTGGGTCTTGCGACTGGCGCTGGGTTCACAGGAATCAGCATAGGGATGGGATATGGAATATTTCGACTGATGGTTAGCAGGGAAGCAAGGGCGGCGTATGCGCGAATGGACGTCGCGGGAGTTCAGGAAACTCCCCTGCCGGGCTTGCCGCTGGCCGTTATTCCCGTGCCGTTTTCTGATCAAGCGGTCCAGGCGATTGCGTTCAGTTCGGACCGGTTTCTTGAGAGAATCGGATTGGCCGGAAACAGAAGCGAACGGAGGGCCATACGAGCTCAATTGCTTGAGAGAATTGAGCGCCAGGCCGTTTTAGAAACCGGGAAGATTTTCGGCGCTCCCACGGAACTGGCGAGGCTCGTGGCCGCCTATGCCTTAAGTTACCCGCAGGATCAAAGGGCGTCCCAGCTGGCGCAAGCCATTGAATGGGCACAGACCGCCTTGGACCGTCAACAGATAAAACCGGAATCTTCTGCCTACTTTGTAGACCTGGCCAAAGCCTCTCAAGCCGTGCTGGATGTGGAATCCTATACCGCCGAAAGGGAGGTTAACCCCGCCCCCGCCCGCCCAAGGAGGCGGCCAACGAGAGAGCGCGGGGCAATCGTGCTTGAAACCCTGATCGCCATTGCCTCTCTTGCCCTATCCGGCGCCGGCTTTCTTAACTTCGGTCCCTTGGGCGCCCTCCTGGGCCTAGTCCCTATGACAGCCCTAAAGCGTCTCGTTGCCTTTGCGGCCGGCCTTTGGGCCGCTTTGCCGGCCCTGTTTCTGCCTCATGACGCCTGGGCGAGGATGGATAATTTTAATCCTCATCCGAACAACTTGGCTTCTGATGGACTCTCGCTGGGCCTTCCCCTGTTGGCTTTAGCGCTGATGGCTGGAATTGCGTTTATCAGTTTTGGTCCCCGACCTAACGTTAAAAAAATATGGAGCAACTGGCGCGCGCGGAAGCGCGGCTGGCGCGTTTATGAAAAACCCCTGAATCCAACTCATGATCCTCGCAAAGGAAATGCTTTTAATGAGATTGCTTCGCAGGAAGCTCGCAATGACAGAGTGAAAAATTTCTGGAACCCGGAGAAAAATGTCCCATTTAACGCGGAAACCGAACAAATAATAAAGGAGCTATCCGGCCATCTCTTTCTTAGGGAGGCCAACTACTCCTACGTGGTTGCCGCTGGTTTGGGCGCCGCGGCTTTAGCGGCCATTTGCCTGCTGGCAAACTTCTTATCCGTCCCCGCCCTTGCCCTTTCCCTGAACCTTGGCGCTTGGGCCGCTTTTCTTACTTGGCTTTGGCCGGCAAGAATCATTCCCCATTGGCCTCTTATAAACAAGCTCCATCGAGCAGCGGGGGAGGATCCGGATATTTTTCGCGCGGCGTTGTATCGGTCATTTCTTGGGTATTTTGACAAGCTTAGCAGGGAAATAAAAATCAAGAATTTTCTCGATGCCTTTGTCCATGATTGGCCAAACTCCGGCCCTTTCCTGCCATTGGCCGAAACCCAGGATGCCCTCTCGGAAATGACTTTTAATCGCGTCAGAGTTCCTCTTCGCGAAAAGGTTCTCTCTACCATCAAAAATATGAACTCCCCAGACTTTATATCCCGCCCAGTAATCTTCAGTCATCTCGCTCATGCGCCCTATTCCAAAGATGAACCCACGGTTACCATGGTGAAAATCTTCTGGCTTTTTTTTGTGGCCGCATCCGCTGCGCCTCTCTTTTTGTCGTTGTCATTGGCGAACTATGCTTATGGCCTGCTTCTTACGATCTCCCTTGTAGCCTTTGCTATGCGGTGCGTGCTAAGCGGCAGCGTCATAACTCCCGACTGGAACGCTCTCGGACGTCTTTGGCGCATGGATCGCCCCGATGCCAAATTGTTCGAAAATTCCCTGATAAAGGCATGGGGGCAACATTTTGATTCCGCGCTTCACAGGGACAACCTGGGGCCCTTTTTGACGGCTATCCTCAAAGACTGGAAAACAAAAGGCCTGTGGCTGCCCTATCCTGCCATGGCCAATGTTGTGCACCACTACATCCACAACTACACTCTCCCAACTCAGGATTGGACAACGGTCAAAAACTTATTATCAGAGCTTAGCGCGCTCGACGAGCGGCCTGCGTTCAGCCAAATTATTCCCGATGGAATTATCCCTCCCACTCTTAGACCGTTGCAAAAACGCTGGGGACGCTCATGGAGCATCGCAGACGGCGGCCGGCCTAGGCCACGCGATGGGCGCCCTGACCACGGCAATTCCGCCGGTGTGAAATTAAATACTGTGTCCCCCGATGAAGACGAAAAATCTTTCTTCGGGGAAGGAATTCGGGAGGCGTGGGGGGCATTGGGACTGCAGCACCTCGCCTGGCTAGTTCATGAAGGCGCAAAGGAAATTGGAGATCTGCTCGTTGGGCTGAAAGAAAAAGGCCACTCCCCAGTGAGCAGCTTGACGCGCAATGACAAGAATAAATGGGATGTTTTTGATGCAACGAGCGAAGACAGCGCCGGCCTCGATGTCTTGGCGGCCGCGCGCCTGATCGAAGAAAACGGCATCTATCTTAACTTTTCGAGGATTCTGCTTTTGCGCCACTTGCCGAGGTCTGATCCGGACAGCCCAGAACTCCGGGAAAAATATGAAGGCGGAAAATTTCGCCACTTGATCTCCTACTCTGCGGATGGGACCTTGCTCATCCACGTTGAATCTCTGCGACACCTCAAAAATATCGCCAAGGGCCAGGGATTGGGATTGCGCGACAAGCTGGTTCAAATGCTCCTGCATGAAAACATTGAATTCGGCCTGCCCAAAACAATGCGCTTCACTCACGAAGAAGCGCTCGCCATAGGCCTGAGTCCGCAGGCCGCTCTTGCCGCTTCCCAAGCCATCCAAACCTTTCACGAGCGCTGGAGAGACAAACTCCCTGCGTTCATTGAACAGGTTTGGAAATCGCTCTGGCCGTATCGTTTAAAACCCGCACAAACGATTGAGATAGAAAAAAAGGCCTACGCCCACATATTCGTCAAGGTCGCAGACACGCGGCTCCTGCTGACCGCGGGGGAAGATGGAACCGTGGAAACCCGGAAATTCTCCGCAGATGGACTTATCGAGCCCCGTCCGGTTCAACAACTTCGAGCATTAAACGGCAAAACAATCCGCGCCGCCGGCATACTCGAAAAGTCCAAAATTTTGCTCTTGGCAGGCGATGGCGGCCTCATCGAAACCCGCCGCATCGAACCCGATGGGAATATCGCAGACGAGCCCACGCAAATCCTTATAGCGCACAATGGCGCTGACATTCTCGACATTGGCGTGTCCAGAGATGAAACATTATTGGTCAGCACGTCAAAGGGTCACGACCAAATACTTCATAGTGTCTCCTCCAATGGAATCATTCATATCGAAACCCGGCCGCTAACCTTTCCTGCAACAGGGACGCTCTTGAAACGAATTAAAATCTCACCAGTCTTTACCTTAGGGTTAGATGATCACGGACGCCTCTGTGTGTATTCTAATACTGCGCCTAGGGCGGCAAACGAAGAGCCGACGCACATTGTTTCCTCGCAAGGCAATGATCCGTTGGCTAGTTTTGGCGTATCCCCCGATTCAGTAATCGGTGTAGGCCGGAAAATCACGCAATGGAAAGTTACTCGCCAAATACCGGAAACTTGGACGGATATAGGCGTCCTTATTGATGCCTTGCCTTATTGGCTGGCACAGGCTCCGGAAAAAACCGATCAAACCCTCGCCTTCTTGATCTACCAATTATGGATCGACGATCCAGCGGTCATGAAAATTATCTGGAAAACTCTCGCCAATTTCATTGAGCATGGAGCTGCGGCGCCCATGACAGCAGGACCGCGGCCCCTTAAAAAAGTAAGCCGTCCAGAAACCTGGTCCGCGGGCGCTGAAACATTAATCGCCGAACACATGCCGACTCTTAGGGCCCTGCTTAGCGATCCGGAAAAACTCACCCGGTTTTTATCGGTATTGAGCCTCCTGCGCATCCTCTTTCCCTATGAAGTTTCCGCCGCTACCCCGCTGGCGCCCATAGAATGGATGAAAAAAATGGGTTATGAATTCGCGTTCCATGAGATTCGCATCGTGCCTGCTTCGGAGAGTTTCCGCAGGCATATCCTCTACGTTGAAAACGAGCATGGGCTTTTTGCGGTTGAACTCAAAATTCCGGGAGACCAGCGCAATATCATCCTAAGAAAATCTTTCGATATCGCCAGCGCCTTGTGGGAAATGACTAAAGAGGACCCCCTTGTCGTCCGGCCCCTCTATTACGGCCAATTTGAAGGCAATATCCCCATGTATGGACGTTTGATGAAATTCCCCAAGACAGCGCCTCTGGGCATCTTCATGACCGAATACCAAGACGGCAAACGTCTGTCCAATATGCAGCTTCCTGGCAAGATTGCAAAGAATGCGGGGGGCATGAATATGCCCGTGATGAATTGGTGGATAATTCAGGCGGCGGATGCCGCTGCCGGGGCCATTGCCCTGCATTTGTTGGGCTATCATGGACAGCATGACTCTTTGACAACGGACATGCACATGGAGAA
>JACQPE010000139.1 GCA_016207685.1 Elusimicrobiota bacterium
ATTCCCATCCTCGGCTATAGCCGAGGATGGGAATCGAACCCTGCCCGAGCGTTGCTGGCGGCAGAAGAATCAAAACTAAGTCGTGAGAAACGCCGCGATTAATCAATATGACCAGCTTCAATAAAGGCCTCTCATCCATCACCACCAGAAGCATTCTCTGGGGATTACCCTTGGTTTATTTTGCCGTGATCGTGACTTTTTATTTGCGCACTTATGACTCGGCCATGGTCAAGATTACCGTCACTCAATTGGGAATTACGGCGCTTTTGGGGCTATGGCTGATGGAAAAAATTGAGGATCGCAGATTGAGCTTAAGCACGGATTATTTCCCTGTTTACGCCCCCTTTGCGGCTGTGCTGGTTTCGGGAGTTGTTTCGTTTGTGTTTCAAGCCCCTTATCCCTGGACCAATCTTGATGAGTTCATGCGGCGGCTTTTCTATATGTGCGTCGCTTTGATCGTCTTCGACAAGGTTCGCAGCTTGAGCGCCGTGGAGAGGATTTTGAAATTTCTTTTATGGGCGCTTTTTATTTCTTGTTTTTACGGTTTTATCCAATTTTTGGATTCCCGTTTTTTTCCGCCCAATTCGGCCAGCATGCCGACGGCGGGTTTGGATATTTTTATCTGGCGGCAGGCATTTCAGAAGCGCGTTTTTTCCACCTTCGGGAACCCTAATTTTTTCGGCGATTATATCGTGATCATGACGCCCATTGTCGTTTCTTGGGCATTGGCGAAGCGGAGTTTTGCGGCGTGGTGCCTGCTCGCCTTGGCATGGTTTAACGTGGCATTTACGGGAACCAAAGGCGCCTGGCTTGGCACCGGAATTACCATGGGCATTTGGACTGTTCTTTATTCCTTGTGCATCCCGCTGCAGTTTGTGGAGTATCTGCGAAAGAGAGTCCACATTGTCATTGGGTTCACGGTGGCGGGAGCCCTGGCGCTTCTGGCCGTCACCCCGGGTTTAAATCCCTATTCGATCCCCTTCCGAATTTACACCTGGCTTTCAACCTATGAGATGATACGGGACCGCCCCATTCTGGGCAACGGCGTTGGCAGCTTCAAGGTGATGTACTCAGCCTACCGCCGGCCCACGATTTTTCATATTGAGGGCAAGCATAATACGGAAACCGATCACGCGGAAAATGAGCATATCGAAGTGATGTTCGATGAAGGAATAGTGGGTTTCGGCATTTACGTTTGGATGATTTTCATGGTCTGCCTGCTTTCGTACCGCGCCTTAAGACGCTGGCGGTCAGAGGGGCGGGTGGATGTGCGGGCGTATCATTTGCTGGGCGTTTGGTCCGGCTGGCTGGGGACCATGGTTCACAATAATTTTGACGTCAGCATCCGTTTCGTCTCAAGCGGTATTTTTACCGGACTCTTGCCTGCCGTGGCCGTCGCGCTTTCATTGAGCGATCAGACATGGCGCGATTCGGCGGCTTCGGCGCCGCCTAAAAATTTAAACGCTGAAATCACCCCGTTGAAGGACGGCTTATTAAGGCTTTTCCAGTTTGCCGGAATCGCCAGCTTGTCCGTTGTTTTTTACAAAATTGTAGTCGAATTTTATGAAATCCAGCAAAAAATGCTCGGTTCCAATCATCCCGGGGATCAGCTCATGGTGACGCTGGCATGGATTTTTTTCCTAACGCTTGCTGGATTTTTTATGTATAGCTTCGTCCATGCCCTCTGGCGCACCCAGAGCGTCATCGCTTGCGTGGTCGCAGCCAGTCTGGCCTACCCCATGTATTTTTTCTGGGGATGGTTTCGCGCGGATGTGCACCACAATGTGGCGATTGTTCATTCTAAGAATCGTGATTGGGACAATGCAATTAAGCATTATGGCGAGGTCCGCCGGCGTAACCCGGGATTCATCATGTCGAATTATTTCTTGGGCAATGTTTTTAACGACCGATGGGACATGACGCCGAAGAATCGCCCGGATTGGGGGGATCCGCCGGGAGTTGAGCGCCGCGATTTTGAGCGCGCTCTGGAGGTTTACGAGTATATCCGCGAGAAGCTCGCGCCTAATTACGTGCAAATGCATTTTCATGTGGGAAATCTTTTTTTGAAGCGCGCCGAGTGGGGCCTTTCTAACGGCGAATCACCGGAGCAGGTGAAACAGTATTATGAGGAGGCGATCCGCCGCTACCGGATGTACCAGTATCTTGATCCGACGTACGCCGATAATTATTACCGCATGGGCTATGCCTTGACCAGGTTGGGACGTTTTCAGGAGTCCCAAGAGGAGTTTAAGAAACTCATCATGGCCTTCAAGTGCGTTGATTATGCAGGGATCGGGCCGTTTGCTTCCTTGATCAATCAGGCCCAATGGGCCGGCCATGCCCACACCAATCCCGCGGAGATCACCAACTCAAGCCCCGAAACCTATGTGAATTTGGCTAAAAGTTATTTGCTCTCCGGAAACTATCGCAGGGCCGTGTTGACGTATGTGGGCTATTTGCGGCAAGTGGACCCCTCAAACCAACAGATGCAAGCGGAACTCCAGGGACTCCTGACACACCGAGATGAGCTCATTCAGCGTTTTGGCGCGTCGGCGCCTAGGCTTGAACCGGCTGCCCAGTATGGAATCCAAAAGTCCGTGATTGGCCGATGAAAGCGCTGGAAGTTCAAAGTCCAGGGTCCAAAGTCCAGAGTCGAGAGCCAAAAAATATTTTTTTCCAGAATTGGGGCCGCGTGTCGCGTCGCATGGCAGGCCGCTGACGACGGATGCCATTTCGACCGTTATTTGTATGCCAATCGTTTCCGGGTTAAACGCTTTTTTTTTATTAGTCGCTCATTTTGTCTGCCCTTTGCTTTTTTTCACGAATTTTACGCGCAATCCCTATCAAACACAGATTACTTTGCTGCAGTTATCCATTTTAATTTTGATTGCCTTGGCGCTGGTGGCGTGGGCTAAAAAACGGGTTTTAAGTTCTCCTCTGGAGCGCGCTTATGGATTATCGCGAAGGGCTATTTTTCTCCCGCTCGCAGGATTTGGCGCGATTTGCGCCGCGTCTTGGGCCCATTCTTGGCTGACGCATACGCCATTTTTCAGGCCGTCCATTTTGGCCGAAGGCATGCGTATTCATTTATTCTTGTTGGTCAACATGCTTTTGGCCGTTGCGGTCGGCTACTTGACGGGCCGGCGCTGCCGCGGGAACCTTAAAGATCTGGCTGAACTTGATTATCCGGCGATTATGGGCGGGCTATTTTTTGGATTAGGGTGGCTCGTTTTTCACCGGCTTCGCCTGCCCAATCCTTCGAACGTCGTGGATTCGCCCATGGCATTCCTTTGGGATCCTTACGGATTTTTTCTCTGGGCCTCGATTTTGGCGTGGCTGGGCTATCGGTGGAGCCGCAGGGGAGCGCCGCTTCTTTTTAGCATCAACTATTTGATCGGCGTCTTGGCCAGCATTTATGGCTTGGGTCAGTATTTTGGCGTTGATTTTATCTGGCCTCGCAACATGAATCCTTATGGATCACGGGCTATTTCAACATTCGGGAATCCGAATTTTCTTTCACCTTATCTGGCCATGCTTATTCCTAATGCTTTGGCTGGTTTCTGGCTATCACCGAAAACCTTCAACCGGGTCGTTTTTGGCGCGTTTTTTTTAATTTACGAAGCCGGCTTGTTGGCGACCTTAACGCGTTCGTCCTGGGCCGCGGCTGCCGTGGGATTGTTGGCCGCCATGGTTCTTATTTGGCGCGTTTCAAGTCAATCGGGAGTTGACATGAGAGCGGTCTCCCTGCGCAACCGCTATGTGATGGTTTTGTTCGCTCTGGGGCTGGGTCTTTTTGTCGCGTGGCCGCAAGGCAGCCAGAAGCGCACGCCCAACGCCGTCGGCCGGCTTTTTGAGGTTCAAAAAATTTTTGAAAAGGATCAAGAAAATCCAAAAAATTCATACCAGCCCTTCACCCAACGCTATCTTATTTGGTCCTCCGGATGGAGGATGGCCCAGGAGCGTCCTGTGTTGGGCAAAGGCTGGGGAACGTTTGAGCTTTTTTATCCTTTTTATCAATCCGATCTTCTCTATACCCCCATGCTGGAAGGCATGCGAACCCATGCGAATAACGGGCATAACGAGTTTATGGAGGTCTGGTCCCAGACGGGAACGTTGGGGATGGGTGTTTATCTTTGGTTTTTTGTTTTTTTATTTGTCTGGGGGATTAAAAATTTACGCAGTTTGGGCTCTTACGAAGACCGGGTGATCGTATCGGGAATGTTGGCCGCTTTGGCGGGAATGCTCGTGGACAACCAACTTAATGTGAGCATGCATTTCGCCATGCCTGGGTATCTTTTTTGGTGGATGCTGGGCCTCTGCGTGGCGCTGTATCCGCCGCCGGCCATGGCCGGCTTTAATAGAGATGAAACGGCCGTGGGTAAATTTTGGTGGCGCTGGATTGCGGCTGCCGGAGTGACGGCGGCGCTGTTTTTGGTTGCGGTCAATGTGGGCCGGTACTGGTTAAGCGATTTTTATTTTTTCCGGGGATTTTCACTTCATCGGGAGGGAAATTTGGCCGCTGCCATTGGCCGGCTGGAGCGATCTTTTAAGTTATATCCCTGGGAAGTTAATCGAAACTATGAGATGGGCAATGTCTACATGCGCATGGGATTTCCGGAGAAAGCCGTTTGGGGGTATGCCGAAGCTTTGAAGGCGAACGCCGGTTATGATGAGATATTTTTTAACCGGGGCACGGTGCTCGCTGGTTTGGGGCGGATCGAAGAGGCGCACCAAGATTATTTGACCAGTCTTTATGTCAATCCCACCGGCAAAGCCGCCTATAATTATTTGACCAATATCGTTTATTTAAAAGATCCGCCACGGCACGCAGCCGAGGCCGTTGACCTGTTGGAGCGGGCCCTTCATTTTTATCCCGGGGATCGCGATTTTTTGAACAACCTGGGATCCTTCTATTCCCAAATGGGAAACGACCCCGGCGCGGCCCGGTGTTTTTTTGAGGCCTTAAAATCAGATCCGGGCTACCCAATAGCCAAGGCCAATCTTCAGGGCGTTATTTTGAATTTGGTGAAAGGCGGGAAAACGGCCGAGGCAAAAAATTGGTGGCAGCGATGGAGCCAAGAGATGCCCGGATCGGCCCCGTCCTGGGGCTTCCCCGGCAGTCCTTGATAGCCTGCGCAGGCATAGTGATTGGTTATTTGGCGATTTGGCGATATGCTGTTGCATCAAGCCGCAATAGGGGTTAATCTTAAAAGAAGGACTATGCGTTTTTTATCATCACGTTTAACCGGAATTCCGCAGTTGAAGGGCCTTTTCCTTCGGAAACACCGGACTTTTCTTTCCCGTCATACCGGCGAAGGCCGGTATCGAGTTCCGGTCAGAACCTGGGCTCCGGCTTTAGCCGGAGCGACATTCCATCTGCGGAACCTGGGTTTAATCCTCCTGGGGAGGGAGGCGCTTGTTTTGGTATGCGCCGGCTTACTGGCGACCACGGTGTTTGCCCAGGAGGCAACCGCCAAAAATCGTAAACCCAAAACCGCGGAGGAGATGCTCTTTTACGGTATTGACCTTTATCAAGAGGGTCAGATGGAAGACGCTTTGGAAACCTTCATGACAGTCATGCGCATGGGCCCGAGCGTTGAAGAATCGGCATTGGCCAGGGAGTACATTGATCGCATCAGTTATCGCATGGCGGGCAAATCCCCGCAAATCAAGGTTGAGTCGTCAACGGCGGCGGTCGCGCTTGCCAATGCGCCGGAAGTGTCAACCGCTTCCGCAGGCGCCGCTCACCCAATAACGGAGGAATCAACCGGGGCGATGACCCTTGACCCATTGCCCCCAAAAACGACCCCTGCGGTGGTTCCGGCGCCGGAAGCCTTAATTGAGTATGTCGGACTTAAGCTTTCGTCACGCCGCAGGACCCTGATTGAAAAATTTAAAAAATACGCCCCAATCGGCCTTGTCCTGCGGGGAACGGACAAGCTCTTGGCCGTGGCGATTCCCGAGGAGATGTTATTTTCCAAGGGCGCCGCTTTTCGCAAAGATGCGGGGGAGTTTTTGAAACTATCGGCCGAAGCCGTTTACTACCATCCTAAAAACGTTATTCGAATTTACCCTGGCCATCTTAGGGGCCGTTCATCGATTGAGAACCTTCAGAGGGCCACGGTTTTGGGAAGTTATCTAACAGGAAGCGGCGTGGCGCCCTCAAGGGTCGAGGTTGACCTCGAAGGGAGTCCCAAATTTTATTTTGGCCGGGATACGGCCGTTCCGCCGTCCCTGGACTCCATGGCGCGCCATCGCGATGGGCGGGTTCTTTTTATTTTTGAAGATTTTTCTGACCCTTTAGAGACGCAATATTACTTTACCAAGTACCTCCCGATGCATAATGTCAGCAAGGAATTTTCAACGTTGGTCCTGGGCGTGTCGCGCGATAAGATTGACGCACGCGTCGGTGAAGGCATGGTGATAGAAATTTACGCTCATTCCGAGCCTGCCGCCATCGCCCAATGGAATTTGCGCTTGATAGCCCCTGACGGCGGCGTTGTTTGGGTTTATGAAGGCCATGGGCCCGTCTTGGATTCGTTTTATTTTGAAGGAAAAAAGGACGCCGTATCGGATTTTGAAATGCTCTTGAGCGGCCGCTATACGCTTGAAGCCCAGGCTTTGAGCGTGACCGGCGGTAAAATTCGCGCCGTGAAGACGGTTGACGTTTTAGGTAAAGAGCCGCCTAAGCCGGGGACCATGGGCAATGCGGTTTCAACGCCTGCCGCTTCAGCTAAAACGGCAATAAAACCTAAACCAACGACGAAGAAAGCGGGAACTCAAAGCAAATCATCATCAAAAACTTCAAAAGGGACTTCTTCTGCGGCCGCCGTCGCGGCCCTGCCCGCATCAGGAGCCAAACGGAAACCCCAAGTTCAGACCGCCGATGCGGCAAGCGCTGCAAGTCTTGGGCCTGCCAAAGGAAAAACTGAAACCATCGCCAGGCCCACGGGATCGCCGCCGCCGACAACGCTCACCAATTTCAAAATATCGTTTTCCCATAACGAAGCGAGCGTGAGCAAGAACCAGTTGAGTATGCTGGCTGAAATGGGTCAAGCAGCCAAGATGCACCCCTCTCAGCGATTAAATTTGATCGGTTATGCCGCGCCCGATGAGCGCGATCCTGAAGATTTGGCGCAGGCGAGAGTTCAGGCCGTGGTTAAGCTGTTGACCTCGGATTATGAGGTGGCCGGTTCGCGCCTGAATGTCGAATCCGGTCTGGGTGATGAGGGCCAGCGCTATGTCGAAGTGTTTGTTGAACAATAAATTAGAGTTGCGAGTTGTGAGTTGCGAGTTGCGGGTTTGGGGGGAAAAGATAAAGAAAAATTTTTTTGGTTTTGAACCCGCAACCCGCAACAGCGCCACTGGCGCATCAGGCGCCGCGAGCTCTGCGATCGGCCGCAACCCGCAACTTCTTCCGGGGGTTACACTCTGTTGTAAGTTTTGGTGGCCACCATGGTGATCGCATTGGCCATGGCGGGACTGATGAGCATTTTTTTGGTGGCGGCTCGCCAGGAAAACACCACGACCAATAAAGGCGGCGCCGCTTTTTATCAAACTAGAATTTTGGAGGAGCTTAAACATTTTATTGTGGAGGACCCCGCTGGTTATTCGCCGGCAACCGATATCGAGCATAGCTGCACCTCAATCCCGGTCCTGGCGAACCCGCATTATATTTTGGAGGATTCCAACGGAACCACTGCCGGCGGCACGGTGCATGAGGCCGTTCGCACCGATGGCACGGACATGCTGCCCTCAACGGATGATTTGGTGAGTAAATATAACGCAACGGCAAGTTATACGGTTGAAGATCAAGATTCCGGCGGCAACGGCAGGGTGTCCAAAAAAATCACCGTTGACATTGATTATGAGGTTCCGAATTTATGAATGAGTGCCGCGAGCTCTGCGAACGGCCGCAACCCGCAACTTCTTCCCCAGGGTATACTCTTGTCGAAGTTTTGGTCGCCGTGATGTTGGCTGTCAACGTGTTGACGGGAATGTTGGTCGGTTATACGGCGATTTTGCGTTATGTGATCAATCTGCAGCAACAAAACACGGGTTCTTTCGCCGCCTTCGCCGCTTTGAAATTGGTCGTGCGGGAGCTTGCCGATGTCAGTTGCACCCTTGAGACTGAATGTCCTGATTTTGACAGTATTGTTTATTGTAACCCCAGCGGAGATCTGACGCATTATTATGTTTGGGGCCGCCGGCATGCCGATCCTAACCTGCACGGTGATACTTATGTCCGTTTTGATTATGACACCTCCGCGAATGATTTGACTTACTGCAGCAATGCGGGCTCCATGGGCGGCGAGGGAGCTTGCGCGGGATCTCAAGTGACGGTTGCCAAGGATTTGGATAATGATCTTACCGCGACGCCGGCGGAAGTTCCTTTCACCTGTGATTCGACGAATAAGCAGGTCACGGTGATCTTAAGAAGCATTGAGGAAAAAGATGCGGCGACAGGATCGGCCAGACGCACGCGGCGGTTTGAATCAACGGTTAAGATTCCCTTTGGGTGTGATACGGGATGCTAGAAGAGAGTTGCGGGTTGCGGCCGTTCGCAGAGCTCGCGGCGCCTGATGCGCCAGTGGCGCTGTTGCGGGTTGCGGGTTCAAAACCAAAAAAATTTTTCTTTATCTTTTCCCCCCAAACCCGCAACTCGCAACTCACAACTCGC
>JACQPE010000012.1 GCA_016207685.1 Elusimicrobiota bacterium
AGTGAATATTGAATATGGAATATAGAATATTGGATCAAAATACGGAAAATGAGAATGTGGATTTTTCAATATCCAACATTCAATATTGGGCATTCAATTTTCGATATTTCTGGAGTTGTTGTGGCTGAACCGATACCTCCTAAAGCGCCGCCCATGCCGCCGGCGCGATTGAGTTCGCCGCCGGGGCTTTTGCAGCGGCTGCCGTTGCCGCCCAGGGCGTTTGTTCCTCCGGGGGCGCTGCCTCCCAAAAGAGAGCCGCCCACGCCCTCTTCGAGCACGCCACGCGAGCCTCAAAATGAGCCGGCAGGGTTGGGCGCTGAGTTGGCCGGTCTTAAGGAACAATTTCGGTATCTTGAATCAAAAACACAGGAAACTACCGCCAAGAATGTGGATTTGGAGCGGCAAAAGGTTTCGCTGGAGGAAAAGATCGGACGGCTTGAAAAACTTTTGTTGGAGGAGCGCGAGAAGGTCGCGTTGACCGGTTTAAGGGCGCAAGAAGAGAAATCCGTTGGGCTGCGCGTTGAAACGAGCTTGCGGGAGATCCAGGAGAAGCTTCGGCGGGATCAGCGGGAGCGTGAATTGGAGCTGAACCGAAGCAAGCTTGAAAATCAGATTAAAGACATGGAGAAAAAGATCGTTCATGAGCGTGAAACGTGGGTCGAGGCGCTCAAGGGACAGATGGCTAAGCGGGACTTGGAGGATCGCGCCGTTGAGGAGCGCATGAACGCCAAGATTCGCGAAACGGATCAGCGTTTTCAGCAAGAGCGATCCCGTTTTGGCGCAAAAATGGAGGAGAAAAATAAAGAACTGGAAGAGTTGCGCCGGGCCTTGGTCGTCAAAGAAGAAGCCGCGCGCGATGCGGCCCTGCGGGTTCAGGAGCTAACGAGAGTCTTGCAAGAGAGGGAGAGCCGGTTGAGCGACCTGGAGCGCGACTTGGGGGCGATGCCTCGACTGCGGGAAGAGGCGCAAACTTCGGCATTGGAGCGCCAGCAGTTATTGCAAGACGTCAAAACCATTTCTGAAGATTTACGGCAGGCCAAAAAATCCTTTGATGAATCTCAAGACGCTCTTAAAAAACGCGACGCTTGGATGCTGCGCGCGCGCGCCGCCATGGCCGCGATAACGAAAAAAAGCCGGGAGCAAGGGGCCGTCGCTCATGAGTTGAAATTTTTGAAAACCCGTTATGGCGCTTTGGTGGAAATGACGCGCCGCGTGCAGCGCGAGCGCTCCGAGGCCGAGGCAGGTTTTCAGCAGAAGATTTCTCAGGCCAAGACCGAAACCGAACTTGCGCGCCAACAGCAATGGAGTATTGAGCAGGAGCGGCTCAAAGCCCTTGCCGAAGCCGAGCGCTTCAAGCTGGAAAAGCAGTTGCAGGAGCGCCATCTCCGCGAATTGGAAGAGCAGGTTATTCGTTTGCGCCATGAGATGGAACTCTCCGGCAAGTCCAATCTTGAGCTTCCGGGAGTATTAAGGCAGTTGGAGGCCGCGCGCAAAGAGGCTGACGCTAAATCCATGGCCGCTTTGGCGTTTGAGGAGGATTTGCGCCAGGCAAAGAATTTATGCTCTGAATACGCCGCGCAACGTGACGATTTGAGCCGACAATTGCAATCCCTAAGGGAACAAATGGTGAGCGCGCGGGAGCAAATCAAAGGGTTATCTCAAGAAACCTCGAAGACCCAGGAACTTGCGGCGCAGCTCAACGATTTGAAAAATGAGCGGGACGAGGCCCGGCGGCAAATGTTGCTCAAAGACCGGGAGCTTGTTAAGCTTGAAGGCGAGATGGCCTCGGGTCGCCAAAGCGCTCAGGCGGAACTTGAGCAGATGCAAGGACGCGCACAGGGGGAAATCGCCTTATCGCGCGAGCGCGCCGAGGAAGCGTCTAAGAGCGTGAGCGAACTGAAGGATCAACTAGAAAGCATGCGGCGCGATGTCGAACGCTGGCGCGTGCGCGGGATCGAAGCCGAGAGCAGCCGGCAAAACCAAATGAAGCGCCACGAGGATGACCGGCAGGCCGCGGCGGCAACGTGCCGCCAGCTTCAAGAGGAAAATTTGCGTCTTCAGGATCGTTGCGAGCGTCTTGAGGGACGGTTAAAGGAAGGCGTGGCTGCCGGCGCCAAGGACGTCCATTTTTTAGAAGGGATCAAGCAAGATTTGGAAGGTGAACGTCAGTTAAGTCAGCGGCTGCTCAATGAAGTAGCTTTCCTTAAGGAGCGGGCCGCGGCCCTGGAGGCGGCGCAGCAAACTCAACGAGAAAGCGAAGGCGCCGGCGCGAGCCAGCGTTGGCCGGCCATGGAAGAGGACCTGGCCCGCTTAAAAGAATCGCAGAAGGCGCTCGAGGCGACCTTGGCCGAAGAAAGGGCCGGGTTTCAGGAAAAGCTCAACGAGGCGCATAAAATTCTTGAATATCAATGCATCGCGTACGAAGAGAAATTGCGCGATGCCTTTGAAAGACTGGGCAAAAAAGTCCAGGAGGAGCCGAAAGCGCAGGAGCCGGCCAAGAAAGAGCCGCTCGAGGGCCGGATGCCCTCTAGGAGTGTTCTGCGGGAATTGGCCTCTTGGTTGTCGAAACCGGTGTCATGATTGTTTTGCGTAAGCTGACGGGTAAGGAAATTTCGATCAATCCGGATTTAATCGAGTCAATTGAAGCGTCGCCGGATACGGTGGTGACTTTAGTGACGGGAAATCGATATGTGGTTAAGGATTCGGTGGACGAAGTCATTGACAAGGTAGTCGCTTTCCGGCAGAAAATAATGAGTGAAATGGGGCGGCCGGGCCAAGGCTGGATGGCGCTTAAAAAAGAGGCGTCCAAGGAAATGTTCGGGAAGGGGGCATGAACAGGGAGCAGGCTGGCGCGACCGGCCAATCCCTATCATCATGAGGTAGCTCGTGGATATCGCAACAATTTTAGGAATCACTGTTTTTGCGGGCATGGTGGTCATTACCATTTTGATCGCCGAAGGCGTCGCCGGGTTTAAGCCGTTTTTAAATTATGAAGCTTTTTTGGTTGTCATGGGCGGAACATTTTGTTCCATTTTGGTCAATTATCCACTGGTCCAGGTTTTGGGCCTGGGCAAAGTTTTGCGCAAGGTTTTGGTCAATACCGGCGATGAGGATAAAACGAGCGAGATCGTGGGGACGTTCGTTCAACTGGCGACGAGAGCCAAGAAGGACGGACTTTTGTCATTGGAGGGCGAGCTTAAAAAAATCACCAACGATTTTTTACGGCGCGGATTGCAACTGGTCATTGATGGGATGGATCAAGATTTTATTCGCAACATGCTCGAAACCGAATTGGGATTCATTAGGGAGCGCCATAAGGTGGGCCAGGAAATATTCAACGCCCTGGGCACATATGCGCCGGCCTTCGGCATCATCGGTACGGTTCTCGGCATGATATTGATGCTTAATTCAATCACCGATGTGGAAGAGGTCCCGCGCCGCATGGCCCTGGCTTTGGCGTCGGCTTTTTTTGGACTGGGCGCGGGCTATGTCGTTTTTTTACCCATGGCTGGAAAGCTGCGCCGCCGGTCCGAGGAGGAGCTCTTGGCCAAAGAAATCGTCATTAGGGGCGTTCTTTTGGTGCAGTCCCAAGTGGCCCCGAGCGTCATTGAGGCTAATTTAAAAGCGTACATGGAGCCATCCCAGAGGCTGCTGATTCGAACCGCTGCGAAACCGGAACGGGAGGCGGCTTAATGATTTTCTTTCTTGCTCCCTTGCCCCCATTGGGGGGAGAGGGCCTAACTATAGGGGCGAGGGGGGAGCGCCAGGGCCAGGGCGCCAACGGAGCATTAAACCCATGCCTTTAAGAGCTCCCAAAGGCTTTATTGACGAGAGCGATCCCAAGGTCACCCAAATCGGCCATCCGGCGCCGGCATGGCTGGTCAATTACGCGGACTTGATGACCGAATTGGTGTGTTTTTTTGTCATTTTATACGCCCTGTCGGCGGCGTTAAACAAGAACGTCCAAAACGCCAAAACGCAACTGGAGGAGATGATGTCCGATGGAAATGTCGCCGGCGAGGTGAAGATGACCAAGGAAGGCCTTTATATCACGTTTCAAGAAAAAGGAGACATGGCCTTTTTTGAAACAGGCAGCGCCAGCTTGTCGTCCGGAATGACGGAGCTCTTGGCCAAAACGGCGCCGACATTGAAAACATTGGCTGATAAGTTTGATATTTTGGTCGAAGGACACACGGATAATGTGCCTATTCACAATGTCCATTACACGTCGAACTGGGAGCTCTCCACCGCCAGGGCCACGGAGGTGGTGCGCCATTTAATCGGCGTTGAGCAATTTCCGCCCGCTCGGTTGGCGGCTATCGGCTATGGCGAATACAAACCGGTTAGCCCTAATGATACGCCGGAGAACAGGGCTAAAAACCGGCGCATCGTATTTTTCGCTAAAACATTGCCGACAAAGTTTGATAAGGAGCCTGATTAATGAGAAGTTCCAAGTCCCAAGTCCCAAGTCCCAAGTTCGGGGTCTTGAATGAGAAACAGAAAAAGGCTGTGCGGATATTTTTGTTTTGTTTTTTTACTTGGAACTTGGAACTTGGAACTTGGAATTTATTATGGGCGGACCATCCTCTCTTGCGTGAGGACTTGGCTGAAGGGCGCATTAGCGATTTGACCAAGACGAAAAAATTGGTCGGCACCAAGGGATTTTTGATGTTTAAGGCGCCGAAATACGGCTTTTTTTTGGAGGGATACATTCGAGGGATCGTGACAGACTATGACGACCGTCCGATCGAGGGCGTCGCGGTTTTGGCCGCCGTCACCTCCATGGAAAAAGGCGAGAAGAAAAAAGAGGAAGATGTCATTGATATCGCTCTAGAAGAAGAAGGCAAGGAAAAAGTTTATGAATTAGTGCCGAATTTTGACGCAGGAATCACCGACGCCGACGGCGTGTATCGGATACATTTTTCCATTCCGATCATTAAAAATAGGATTGATTTACGAGGAAAGATTCTGTACAACCATGGTTGGGAGCAGCAATACAATGTTTTGGGCCAGTCTTATGAGCCGCAGGAGAAAGAATCGCAGTTTAGGCTGTTTTTTGAAGAAAAAACGCGCCTGTTGATTTTTGCCGAGGGAACTCGAAAAACCGTAGTCCGGCCCGTGCGCAATACGGGGGGCCCGGTGTCGCCCATTAAGCTTAAGGGTTCGGAAAAACCTGAAACTGCAGAGCCCGCCAAAGATAAAGGCGGCAAAAAAGGCGAAACCCCTGCGGCCAAGCCGGAAAAAAAAGAGCAGGATGATTTTTTTAAGGGATTTAATTTCGGACAATAACAAAAAGCAAGTCCCAAGTCCGAAGTCCCTGGTTCCAAGTCGAAAACAAAAAAAAGCGGAGATTTTTTATCGAACTCCAAGTTTACCAGGTATAATTCCCTGGTGCGGCATCAAACCTTGATTTATCTCGATCACAACGCCTCGACGCCTTGTCGTGCGGAGGTCGCGGAGGCGATGACCCCTTGTTGGCAGGGCGTTTTTGGCAATCCATCAAGCCAGCATCGTTTTGGTCAAGAAGCGGCTCGTCTTTTGGAGCGCGCGCGCCGCCAGGTTGCCGGAGCCTTGGGAGCCGAGGTTTACGCGGAAGATATTGTTTTTGTTTCCGGAGGCACCGAAGCCAATGCCCTGGCTCTCCTGGGGGCCTTGGGTGGGCGCCGGCGCGGTATTCATGTTTTGGTTTCACCCATGGAGCACGATTCCATGAGGCTCCTCGTCGAGCGCTTAGCGTTGGAGGGCGTTGACGTTGAGTGGTTAAGAGTTGGCGGCGATGGCGTCGTGGACATTGAAGAAATGAAACGCCAATTAAGGCCGGCCACGGCGCTTGTCGCCGTGATGCTGGCCAGCCATGAAACAGGCGTAATCGAGCCGGTGGCGGAAATGGGAGCGATTTTAGGTGAGAGAGGGATTAGGTTTCATGTGGATTGCGTGCAGGCGATGGGTAAAATTCCGGTTTTTTTAGCCCAATTAGGCTGCACAAGCGCCTCGTTTTCAGGGCATAAAATTGGCGCTCCCAAAGGCATCGGGGCCCTGTGGCGAGATCGGCGCTATCCGCTTCAATCCTTATGGCCGGGACATCAAGAGAGCTCGTTGCGTCCCGGCACGCCGAATGTGGCCGCGGCGTTGGGACTTGGCGTTGCGATGGCGCTGGCCGCGCGCGAACAGGCGGAGTTCGAAGAATATACCAAAGGGCTTCGTGATTATTTTGAGCGGGAGATCCTGCGGCGTTGTGCTCGTGTTCGGATCAATAGCCGGGGCGCGGGACGCACATCCAGCACAAGCCACGTTTCATTTGAAGACATTGACGGCGCCGCTGTGGTCATTGCGTTGGATTTGGAAGGCATCGCCTGTTCCACGGGAAGCGCTTGCGCTTCGGGGACAATGGCGCCATCGCCGGCCTTGCGCGCGATGGGCCTTGAGAAACCATGGCTGCATGGCAGTGTTCGGTTTTCTTTCGGTCGCGATATCCCCCAGGCCCACCTCGACCGGGCGCTAGAATCAATCATCAGGATTGTCGGCCGGCTGCGCGCCGCTTCCCAGCAGGGCGTCTTCCTATCCATCTAATTTGTTAAAATAACAATAAGAAAAGGTGCCGACAGGCACCTTATTATTTTATGGACGAAGAATTGGAATTACGACAAAAAATCGAAAAATTTTTGGCGCCGCTGGCCGCAAGCCAGGGATTAGAGCTCTTGGATCTTGATTGGCGTAGGGAACCATCGGGCTGGGTTTTAAGGATTTATTTGGACCACGAAAGCCGGCCGGTAACGTTAGATGATTGCGAGAATATGAGTCGTTTGACAAGCCAGCGCCTGGATGAAGCGGATATCATTCCCTGCCGGTATTCCCTGGAGGTCTCCTCGCCAGGATTGCGCCGGCCGCTTAAAAAAATCAGGGATTATCAACGATTTTTGGGAGAACGCGCCCATATTGAGCTTAAAGAACCGATTGATAATACGCAGCAACGCGTGGTCAGTGGATTTATCGAGGCTGTCCAGGAAAATAAGGTTTTGATTGTGGCCGGCCCCCGGCGCCACCTTTTGGATATTGGGAGCGTTTCTAAAGCCCATTTGGATCCGGAGATTGCGGTTTAGACTCATGAGTTCAAAAAGCGAATTTGTCCTTTTATTGGAAGCCATTGAGAAGGATAAGGGTATCCCCAGGCAGGAAATTTTGCGTTTGATCGAAGGGGCTCTGGTATCGGCCTTGCACCGCCATTTGGGGCGCGAAGTCCCTGTTCAGGCCACCATGGATGCTGAAACCGGCGAGATTCGCGCTGCGATCATCAAAAAAGTCGTTCAGGCCATTGATGATCCGGTGGTCGAAATAGTTCTGGCCGATGCCAAGAAATTGGATCCGCAAGCCGCGATGGGCGCGGAGCTTGTGGTTCCGGTGGATACGGGGGAGTTTTCGCGCATTGCCGCGCAAACGGCGAAGCAGGTTATTTTTCAGAAGCTGCGTGAAGTGGAAAAAGATAATCTATTCAAAGATTTTAAGAAGAAAGAAAGCTTGGTGGTTACCGGGTCGGTTTACCGAACCAATAAAGACAAAACCGTTTTTGTGAGCTTGGGTAAAATTGAAGCCATTTTAATAAAAGAAGACCAGATACCCGAGGAGCGTTTCGCCATAGGTCAGACGATTAAGGCGTTGGTTCGGGCCGTCGAGCCGGGCCTCAAGGGGCCGCAGGTTTATCTTTCGCGAACGAGCCCTGAATTTGTCCGGGGACTTCTGCGGCTCGAGGTTCCTGAAGTTCACGATAAAACTATTGAGGTTATTAATGTGGTGCGCTCCGCGGGATTTCGCAGCAAGATTTTGGTGCGTTCATCCAACCCCCGCGTGGATCCTGTCGGCGCCTGCGTTGGCATCAAGGGAACGCGCATTCGTCCGGTGATTAATGAGCTGCACGGAGAAAGAATTGATTTGATTCCGGCGAACGACAAGATCGAAGAATCATTGGCCGCGGCCCTGGCCCCGGCCAAGGTTATTCGCGTCGGGATTGAAGATCAGGACAAGAAAACGGCGCGCGTTTGGGTCGCTCAAGATCAGGTGGCCGGCGCGATCGGCAAAGATGGGCTCAATTTAAAGCTGGCAGCCGAGTTGATCGGATGGAATATGACCGTTGAGACCGTGCCTGGCGAGGAGACGCCCAAAGACCCTGGGGTTTCTCCATTGGCGGAGGAAGCTGTTTCGGGTGTCGAAGTTCCAGCCGAGCCCCATGACTAAGGGATTAAATGGTAAAAAAAGAGTTGCCTAAAAAGACGTCGGTCAAAAAAGCATTGAAGCCGGCCCGGGGCGTTTCGGGGGAGGCGGCGCCTGTCGCCGAAACCCGCAAAAAAGTTTCTAGGCCCAAAGCGGGCCGAAGCGCCAAGAAATCAGCCGAACGGTTACCGGCGATGAAAGTGACAAAAAAGGCGTCCGCTAAGGTATCCCTTGTCCCTCCGTCCGTGGAGGGTTCGGCGGCGTCAAAGATTGCGGCGTCTAGAAAATCGCGTGTTAAGACCAGGGCGATCGAGGAAGCCTCCTTTGGCGAGAGTCCTCTTCCGGCCGCGGAAAAATTTTCGGTGCCCCTAAACCTATCCGGGGCGCCTTCGGCCCAAGCGGCCCCTATCGAAGAAATTCATAAGCCCGCGCCGGCGGCTTCGGCGCCTGAGACGGTGATGCCGGCGGCAGCGCCGTCTGCGGCCTCGGCTGCCGATGCTCCGGCCGTGGAAACCGCCCCGCCGGACGGACTGGTTCAGGCGTCCGCTCCCCTTAGGAAAAAAGTCGTTTTAGCGCCGCAGGCCACGTTAAAAGATCTTGCACAAGCGCTGGGAGTCAGTGTCGCTGATCTCATTAAGAAGCTCATGGGTATGGGTGTTTGGGCCACGATTAACCAGCGCCTTGATTCTGAAGTTGCCGTGTTGATTGCCAATGATTTAGGCTTTGATGTGGAGGTGCCGAGCGTTTTTGAGCAAGAGGAGGCTTCCATTGGGATCAGGGCGCATGCTGATACGCCCGAGAAATTAAAATCGCGAGCGCCTATTGTTACTGTCATGGGCCATGTGGACCACGGCAAAACAACGTTGCTTGATGCGATTCGAGAGACGAAAGTTGCGGAAGGCGAAGCGGGGGGTATCACGCAGCATATCGGCGCTTACCGCGTCAAAACGCCGACCGGTGAAATTGTTTTTTTGGATACGCCCGGCCACGAAGCATTCACGGCGATGCGCGCGCGGGGCGCCAAAGTGACGGATATCGTTGTTCTGGTAGTTGCCGCAGATGACGGTGTGCGGCCGCAGACTGTGGAAGCGGTTCACCACGCCCAGGCCGGCGGCGTTAAAATTGTCGTCGCCATCAATAAGATTGACAAGCCGGAGGCCAATGTCAACCGCGTCAAGCAAGAGCTTTCCAATTTAGGATTAGTTTCCGAAGAATGGGGTGGCACAACGGTAATGGTGGAGGTTTCCGCCAAAAGGCGCCTTAACCTTGATAAGCTAATTGAAATGGTTTTGCTTGAAGCTGAATTAATGGAGCTTAAGGCCAACCCCGATAAGTCCGGTGCGGCTACCGTCATTGAAGCAAAGAAAGATCCCAAAAAAGGCAATGTCGCCATCTTATTAGTCAACGAGGGGACGCTGCGCGTGGGCGATTCTTTTATTTGCGGAATGACCTGGGGCCGCGTGCGGGCTCTGATTGATGAACACGGAGTCAAACTGATGCAGGCAGGTCCGTCAACGCCGGTTTTGGTTTTGGGCTTTGAGGATGTTGCCCAAGCCGGGGACCGTTTGTTGGCCGTCAAAGAGGAGCGCCAGGCCAAGGAATTGGCCGCCAAGCGCAAAGTGGAATTTGAAGCGATTCATGGCCGCAAAGGGGCCAGGCATTTGACCTTGGAGGATTTGCACCAAAAAATTGAAGAGGGCTTGGTTAAGGAGTTTCGCATTGTGTTGCGGACCGATACCCAAGGATCGCTGGAAGCCATTGAAAACGAATTGACCAAGCTCCATCACGAAGAAGTGGCCATTAAGGTGCTCCATGCCGGCGCCGGCGCCGTGAGTCTTTCAGATGTTCTGTTGGCAGCGGCCAGCGACGCTGTTATTTTGGGTTTTCACGTTGATGTTGATTCCCGGGCCGATGAAGAAGCCAAGCGTCAAAATGTCGAGACGCGCGTTTACTCAGTGATTTATGAATTGATCAGCGATGCCCGCGCGGCGCTCGAAGGGTTGCTCGCCCCGATTATTAAGGAGAATATTTTAGGCGCCGCTGAAGTGCGGGCGGTGTTTAAGGTGACGGGCGCGGGTCATGTGGCCGGATGCTTTATTAATCAAGGTAAAGTTACCCGAGGCCACTTGGCGCGCGTGCTTCGAGAGGGTAAGCCTTTATTTGAAGGAAAAATTGACGGCTTGAAGCGTTTCAAGGATGATGTTAAGGAAGTGGCCCAGGGTTATGAATGCGGCATCATTGTTGCCGGCTATTCATCTCCCCAAAAAGGAGACCGAGTGGAATGTTTCGAGCGCGTGAAAGAGCTCAAGAAACTTTCCTCTGCCGCTGCCGTCGTTTGACGCGTATGTTCCCCGATCGCATGCCTCGTGTTGAAAGCTTGATGCAAAGAGAAGTTTCTTTGCTTCTTGGACAATACCGTGAATTATTGCAGGAAAGAGCCCTGGGGGTATTATTGACAATAACCGGAGTTCATGTGGCGCGCAATCTTGAACAAGCAACGGTGCATTATTCCTGGACCCAGGTTTCTTCACCTATGGATCGCCCTCAAACGGCGCTGGCTGTCCAGCGCGCTTTAGAGAGCGTGGCGCCAAGTTTGGTGCGCGAATTGCGCGCCCGGGTGAAACTCAAGCGTTTTCCGCGTGTCAATTTTGTTTATGATGAAACATTCGAATCGGCGGACCGCATCTACCAAATATTGAACCATATCCAAAGCGAACGCGATGATGTTGGATCTGTGGCTTTATCCGTATCCCCCAAGAAAATCAAAAATAATGAGCAAAAGAAAAGCCGTTTTAAATCTTGAACCGCCAGCCGCTTTATTAAAAGCGCTCAAGAAGGGCCGGAGTTTCGCTATTGTCGGTCACGTTAAGCCTGACGCGGATACCTTGGGCGCCTCCTTGTCCATGGCCAGCTTAATCCGCCGTTTGGGCTCAGGACGCCGCATTGTTTTGGCCAATGCCAATCCCGTGCCACCGCATTTGAGATTTTTGTCTGATTCGGGCAAGGTGATTGCGCCGGCCTCCCGCGAGCAGCTTCGAGGACTTGATTGCGCGATTTATTTGGAGTGCGCCCACCCCGACCGGGCCGGAGGAATCGCTGTTGCTTCTGATTTTAGACTCACCATTAACGTGGATCATCACGCCACGGGGCGGGGTTTTGCCGATGTCAATTGGGTTGAGCCTAAAGCGTCGTCAAATTCCGAACAAGTGTATCTTTTGTTTCGAAAGTTTAAGTTTACACCGACTCTAAAAGAAGCGGCCTGGATTTATGCCGGAATCGTTTCAGACACGGGCCGGTTTCAGTATTCATTGACAAGCCCCTTGACGCATCGCGCCGCAGCGGAGTTATTGGAGTTGGGTGTTCCTCATACGAAAATCGCCGAACGGCTATTCACAATTAAGAGCATTGAGCACCTGAGGCTTTTATCCCGGTCCTTAGAAAGCCTCACATTCCATGAGGGCGGCCGCGTCGCAGTGCAGCGTTTAACACGGCAGGATTTTTTGGAGCTGGATTCCCAAGCCGGGCATACCGAAGACATCGTTAATTATGGTTTAGCCCCGGAGTCGGTGGAGGTTTCCTTGTTTTTTAAGGAAGAGCCCTTGCGCGGTCCGGGAGTCATTTCGGTTTCTTTGCGTTCCCGCGGCGCCATTGATGTGGCGGCGATCGCCAAAGAGTTCGGAGGGGGCGGCCACCGAAATGCGGCGGGGTGCGAAATCCGTAATCTTGATTTGCCCCAAGCTCAAGCGGAGCTTTTAGGGCGCGTGAGCGCTGTGTTCGGCCAGCGTTCATTCTCGAACTGAATTATTTTTTGCATGGATGGATTGCTTCTTATCCATAAGCCTACCGGTTTGTCGTCTTATGACGTGATCCGCCGCATCAAGCGCAAGGCCGCGGAGTTCAGACCAGAAGAAATTCTTCAGGAAATTTCTTCTCTGTCTCTCAACTCGCAACTCTCAACTCGCGACTCTAAACTTCCCAAACTCGGCCACTCCGGCACTCTGGACCCTTTTGCCGAGGGGCTGTTGATCATTTTGCTGGGCCGCGCCACGAAGCTTTCACCGCGTTTGATGGAGTTAAGAAAAACGTATCAAGGAACTATTTGCTTGGGACAAGAAAACGACACAGATGACGTTACGGGAACGCCGGTGAGGACTCGTTCGGCCGGAGATCAGGCGATGTCGCCGGCCCCGGAAACGGCGCTATGGCCTTCGGCGGAGAGAGTGCGATCGGCTGCGCTGGGTCTTCAGGGAACAATCACGCAGGCCCCACCTGCTTTTAGCGCGATCCATTTTAACGGGAAGCGTTTGTATCAGTGGGCCAGGAGCGGCGCGCTCATCGAAGGGCCCGCGCGTCCGGTGACTATTTACAGTTTAGATATTGGACGTTATGCGCCGCCGGAATTGGATTTTGTGGTTTGCGCCGGCAAGGGTTTTTACGCGCGTTCCCTGGCCCGTGATTGGGGCCGGATGCTCGGCTGCGGGGCTTATCTAAAATCGCTGAAACGCACCCGTATCGGCCCTTTTGATATTGACGATTCTTGCCCATTAAGCCAGCTTTTGGGTGATGCGAACTGGCGCTCCCGGATTATCAGCTACGATCAAGCGGCCCAGCAGCTGCCCTCTTGATGAGATTTTATGGTCCCAGGATAGACCAAACCCTAATCTGAATCCGGGTTCAAACAACAACGGGACCAAAGTCCCATTTCCAACACAATCTTAAAGCCAAGAAGATTTACCCCAAAGACCCACGCCGGTCATTCCTGCTTGGCGTAAAATTTGATCTCATGAGCTCTTTGAGGGCAGCATTTCCCGTGTTGTTATTGTTCCTGCCTCTATTTAAGAATCCTTCTTTTGCCCAAGACTCCACCCTGGCCCGCCCTGTCCCCAGGGATAAGGCCAATCTGGAAGATGCCGAACGAAAAAGGCAAGAAGCCATCAGGCAGGCCGAAGAGGAGGCCCAAGAGCAAAAGAGACGGGAGTATTACGAACGAATCACCGGCCGCCCCCATCCGGGCTCCCCTGATTACTATGATCGGATGATGGAGGAGTCCCGAAAGCCGTCAACTCGATCATCATCCTCGCCAAGCGAATCGCGCCCATCTGTTTCCAGACCCCGAAGCCATGACAATACCGAGCCCGTTTGTTCTTCCCCTGGCGACCCTTGCGGCCCCTCATACCCATCAAGCAATTCTTATCAACCCTTCCCATCGCCCATGATCCCTGTATCCCCAGCCCTGCCGGGCAACCGGCTGGGCCCCTCCTACGGCGCCAAGGAATGGAGCCTCAATGTCAGGCGCTATGACCCGGCAGCCGGAGGCCGTTTCCATAGCCTGTCTGAAGAAGACTTTTGTCAAATGATTAAGGAGCGCTACGGCAACAATTATGACCCGCCTCCTGTCACCGAAGACGGGAATCGAACGATTTCAAAGTCTGAAATGCAGGCGATGATCAGGGACTGCGACAAAAAATACGGCAAACCCGCCGGTTCCCCGGACTCCCAAAGAGCAAAGCCGCATCAACAATCAACGTCCGCCGCCAAGGACAATGCCCCTGTGGATGATGATGTCCCAAGGCGCATGATTGACAAGCGCTCGCAGTGCGACCTCATACCGGATACTTATCGGTATTCCTATGTGAAAGCGCAGTGCCTGGCCGGGCAGTTTGAGAATTCGCCGCACAGACCATTGGACCCTGATGGCCGCCCCAGGCCTCAACCCCGGCCAAGGCCCGATGCCGTCAAGACTGCGCAGGACGGCCAGGACTCTGGATTATTAGACTCTTTATCCCGAAGGGCTGAAGCGTATGTTCAAAGCGCCTTCGTTAAAATGTTCACTGCCACGGATAATGATCCTGCCGTTGCCGTGGCCCCGGCCGTAGCCCAACGCCTGCGGGAGTTGACCGTCCAATCAGCCCAGGCCTTTGACGGTAAGCCTTATGGCTGGAGAGGCGCTTCATTGCATGAACCTCCCGGTGGATTCGACTGCAGCGGATTCGCCTATGAGATTATTTATGGCCATGGCCGGCAATCCGCAGACAAACGCTTGAGCGCCGATGGTTATTTTAAAGAGTCAAAAGATATTAAGGCGATTCTTCCTCCCGGAGCCATGCCTCAACCAGGGGATGTTTTTTTTAAAGAAGAGCCATCCGGCAAAATGGGCCACATGGGCGTTGTCGAAAGCTGCCAAAGAACCGGCCCTCAAAGCATGCAATGCTCCGTCATTCATGCCAATGGGGGGCCTTGGTACCGCGTTCCGGATGGTTCAGGGGGCGTTGACCTGCTATCCACCTACGAAGAAGTCCGGGACTATAAATGGAGGAATCATATTGCTGAAATACCGAATGACTGGGCGATTGATGGGTCGTGCGCGCCGAGCACAACATTTGATGAGATAAGCTGCAAAATCGAAAAACCAGCGGCTCCATGGACCTTTACTCTCCAAAACGGCCAATGGCAAAGAGTCGTGAAAAATAAAAGTGGCACTATTCAGATGCTGCCCCATCACTTTGCCGATTCCTTGAGAATGCGGGGCTTGAAGGTGAATCGCTGATGCGTTGGTCTAATGTTTGGGTCCTCATTTTTGCCCTGATGATTATTGCC
>JACQPE010000145.1 GCA_016207685.1 Elusimicrobiota bacterium
AAACAGGGCGCAGCGATTCGGCTTTTGGATTTTTTAAAGCCGGAAAATATCCTCTTGGACATTAAAAGCAGCGATAAGTCCGAGCTTCTTAAAGAATTTGTTGATATTTTGATGGCTGCGGAATCCCCGGAAATACGCTTGGAAATCGTTCAGGCCCTGCTGGATCGCGAGAAGCTTGGCTCCACCGGGATTGGCTCCGGGGTCGCTGTTCCGCATGCGAAATCAAATCGAGCCAATCAGATTCATTGCGCCATGGGCATTTCGAAAAAAGGCGTTGAATTTGAGGCCATGGATAAATCGCCGGTGCACATTGTTTTTTTGTTGGTGGCGCCGCCAAATTCTCAAAGCGAGCATTTGAACATCCTTGCTCGTATTGTTCGTTTGCTTAAAGACAGGGTATTCAGACAGGCTTTGCGGGAATCCAAAAACAAAGAAGAAGTTTTAAAACTTATTGCCGCTGAAGATGTTTAAAAGAAGTAATTGGGTCATAGTGTTATCGATTTTTTGCGTTCCCAAAACGAAAAATGGATAACTCTATAGCCCAATAACTCTATAACCCAATATTTCATATCGTGGCATTGACAACAGGAGATCTCTTAACGGCACAAGGAGATCATTTACGTTTGAAATTGCTTGCCGGCCGATCCGGTTTGAGCCGCCAGGTTAAAGCCATGGAAGTGAATCGCCCGGGATTGGCCTTGATGGGACATTTGGAGCAGTTCCGCTCCGAGCGCATTCAGGTGATCGGCCGCGGGGAAACGAGTTTTTTAAAAAAATCCAAATCTCGCCAATTGCGGGGATACCTCTCAAAAATCGTTCAATACAAAAATTTGCCTTGTTTTGTCATTACGTGCGGGATCGCAGCGCCCGTTTTGCTGAAACAGCTTTGCGAAGAATACGGCGTGCCTCTCCTGCAGACGGCCCTGGAAACAGCGGACTTCATCGGCGAGCTTCATTCATATATTGAGGATTGTTTGGCGCCCTCCGCTTATGCTCACGGGGTGCTCGTGGGCGTTTATGGACTTGGCGTTCTGTTGCGCGGGAAATCCGGCATCGGGAAATCGGAATGCGCCCTGGAGCTTTTAAAAAGAGGGCACTTATTTGTGGCCGATGATTTGGTCAAAATTAAGAGGCTCCCCGGGGATATTCTGGTGGGGGGGCCTTCCCGCGGTGATTTTGGCTCTTATATGGAGGTCCGTGGCCTCGGCGTTATTGATGTGAAAAGTCTTTTTGGAATCGGCCACGTGATGGATTCGTTTCGGATAGGATTAGTGGTGACCCTGGAGATGTGGCGCGGCGGGCGCGCGCCGCGTAATTTTGACCGTCTCGGTTTAGTCGAGCGCACGCAGGAGATTTTGGGCGTTAAGGTGCCGCATATTATTTTTCCCGTGTTTCCCGGCAGGAATCTGGCCATTTTAGTCGAGGTGGCGAGCTTAAATCAAGAATTAAAAAATAAAGGCGTTTATTCGGCCGTTGAGTTTGAAGAGAAGGTCCTATCGAAAATGACGAAATAATCAGAGAAAGTTCAATGACCAAAGTTCAAAGCCTGCCCCGCGCAGCGACACGGGGCACAAAGTCAAACAGGGAATCGCGAACCCCGAAGTCGGGGCAAGCGACAAGGCCTATCATTATTGTCACGGGCGTTTCTGGAGCCGGAAAAAGTCAAGCTTTAAAAATTTTTGAAGATTTTGGTTTTTATTGCATTGATAATTTGCCCACATTGCTGGTGAAGGAATTTTTGCAAGTTTTTGAGCGCCCTTCGGGATTGCCGACATCAAGAGTGGCTCTGGGTATCGATATCCGGGCTTTGGCATTTTTGGATGAGCTCCCCCGCGTGCTTGAGGAAATACGTTTACGAGGTTATCGCTATCGAATAATATTTTTAGATGCCAGCGAGGAGGTGCTGCTGCGGCGGTTTTCCGAAACGCGGCATCGACACCCGCTGTCGGCAAGGGCCCTGCACGACGCGATACGAACGGAGCGGGCGCAGATGCTGCGCGTTAAAGAAATGGCGGACAAAGTGATTGATACTTCATCGTTGACATTGGGCGAACTCAAGGAGGCCATTTCGTCCTTTTTGGGCGTCACGCATGGGCGGGAGATGAATTTGGCTATTATTTCTTTTGGTTACAAATTCGGCCTGCCGATTGATGCGGATTTGGTGTGGGATGTGCGTTTTTTGCCTAATCCCAATTATATCGCGAGCCTCAAATCGTTGGATGGCTTAAGCGCGGGTGTCGCCGGCTACGTTTTGCGTAATCCGCAGGCAAGGTTTTTTGTGCGCGATTTGCGTCAAATGTTACGCCGTTTAATTCCTCAGTATATTCGCGAGGGTAAGTCCTATTTGACACTGGGCGTTGGATGCACGGGGGGAAGACATCGCAGCGTTGCCATTGCGCATGCGTTGGCGCAGGAATTGCGTCACGCCGGCTATGCCGTGAGAGAATTTCATCGCGACCGCGAGAAACCCGTATGAAAAGAGGGGGGCTGCCCCCTGGGAGCCCAGTCCCCGGATCTCGGGGTGACGTTGCGAAGCCGCGCGTGCTTGGGGACAATCCCTGGGATTGTCCCCAAGATGGGTAAAACTTAAAGTTATCTTAGCGGCGATGTAGTTTATGGTCAATATCATCATTGTCACCCATGGGGACTTTGGGGCCTATTTGCTTGAGGCAGCTGAAGAAATTGTGGGGCATGATGAGTCCGTGAACGCAACCGTGGTTGCGATTTCTCGGCGCATGCCCATTGCTGATGTGCGCCAGAAAATCAATCGTGCGCTTGCCTCGGCCCTTGAGAATTCCGGTTCAGGCGGCGTTTTGGTCCTTTGCGATATGCTTGGCGGCACGCCTTGTAATGAGACGTTGTTGGCGGCCCGGCGCGCCGAACGCCTGGAAGTCTTGGCCGGAGTAAATTTATACATGGTGATTTCCGCATTAATGAACGGACGGCGTATGGACTTGGAAGCCTTGACAAAGAAGGTGATGGAGGATGCCAAGCGTTCGGTGGTCAATGCGCGGAATTTGTTGTTGGCCAAGAGCGGGAATTAGCAGTGATCAGTCTTTATCGAATTGACAATCGATTGATTCATGCGCAGGTTCTTGAGGCATGGCTGCCCCACGTGAGCGCTAATTTTTTGGCCGTAGTCAATGACGAGTTGGTTCAAGATGAGTGGCGCCGGGTGATTATGGCCAATGCGTTGCCGGAGGGGGTTCAGGCGGGTTTTTGGGGTTTTCAAGAGGCTCCGGCTAAAGCCAAATCTATCGATAATGATCGCGGCCGGCGAGCAATTATTATTTTTTCATCCCCGATCGATGTTATCGGATATATCAAGGCCGGCGGTTTGCGGCCTCGGGAGATTAATGTGGGCGGTATTCATTATGCCGTGGGTCAGTTAAGCTTGGGGCGGTATCAAACGTTTAGCAGTGAAGACAGGCAGGCCCTGATGAGCCTTTGTGACATGGGAATTAAGCTCGATGCCCGAGCCACTCCGGTTGATCATGGTTTTGATTTGCTGCCCGTGATCCGAAATGCTTAGGAGAAGAGATTAGAAGATTAAGGGAAAAGGCGGGTTTTTATGCACCAAATTTTAAAATTTCGTAATTTCATAATCTCGTAATCTCGAATTTTAATGTTGGAGAGAATTTTTAGGATTCCTAATAAAATGGGTCTGCACGCGCGCCCTGCGGCGCTATTCGTGCAGACGGCCGGCCGTTTTGCCTCCGAGGTGCGAGTTGTCAAGGACAACATGGAGGTCAATGGCAAGAGTGTCATGGGACTCATGATGCTGGCGGCTGAACACGGCAGCGACTTAATGGTTAAAATTTGGGGTTCAGATGAGCAAAAGGCCATGGCCGCCATTGAGCGTCTTTTTGAAAAGAAATTCATTGAGGATTGAACATGAAGAGTTGCGAGTTGCGAGTTGCGAGTTGCGAGTTAAAAAAAAGAATACAGAAGTTTTCGTTATCTTTTTTTCATCATATATCATTCAATTTTTTTAATGTTTTGAACCCGAGGCCCGCAATCCGAAACCCGCAACTCTTATTGTTATGAACGCCTCGCAAGAAACCACGCTGCACGGCATTGCGGCGAGCCCTGGAATTATTATGGGGCCCGTTTACGTGATGGAGGATGACGCGCTCGTTGTGACCCAGCGCAAGATCGAAGCTTCAAAGATTCCCTCGGAAATTCGGCGTTATAAACGGGCCATTGAACGCACGCATGTTGATTTAAACGCGGCGGAGGTCAATGTTCTCAAGGCCTTGGGCAAGCAGCATGCGCGATTGATTGAAGCGCATCGTCTGATTTTGGATGATCCTATCTTAACCAAAGACGTTCCCCGTTTGATTGAAAGCCAAGGCGTTAATACCGAATTCGCCCTTTCGGAAATTTTATCAAGGGCCAATCACGCCTTTGAGGCTCTTGCAGATGAGTTTTTCAGAGAACGCCGCCATGACTTGTTTGATGTCGGCAGGCGCGTGCTGCGCCATTTGGCCCGAACGCGCCGGAAAAAAGATGTTGAGCAAGTTGCCATTGAGGCCTCTATTGTTGTGGCTAAAAATTTGTTGCCTTCGGACACGCTGCAGATTAAAGACCGCAAAGCCCTGGGATTTGCGACTGAAATGGGCAGCCGTTTAAGCCATGTGGCCATTTTGGCGCAGTCTTTGGAGATTCCCGCGATTGTCGGAGTCCCCGATCTCTTGAAGCATGTGGCTTCGGGCGATGAGGTGATTATCGATGGCGACGAAGGCGTTATCCATTTACGGCCTTCCGTGGCGACGACAAAACAGTTCCGGGACAAACAGGCGCGGCTCAAGAAAGAAGAACAGGACTTGTTGGTTTATGTCTCCCAGGCAGCCGTGACGGCCGATGGGCTGGAGGTGGCGCTGGGCGCCAACTTGGACACCCTGGATGAGATTCCTTTGGTCTCCAAATATGGGGCCGTGGGCATTGGGCTTTTTCGCACGGAGCTTGTGGTGATGGCCGGAGGCAAGACCTTGTTGATGGATGCGGAGGCGCAAACGGAAATTTACCGCGAAACTTTTCAAAAATTGGCGCCGCATCCGGTTGTCATTCGTCTTCTTGATATCGGCTCCGATAAGCTCATGGATTTGGGATTGCGGGAAAATTCATCATCCGGATCTCGTTCGGGCGTTTCCACTTCTTTGGGACCGCCCGAGGAAAATTTACCGATGGGATTGCGGGGAATCCGGTTATTGCTCCGTTATCCTAAAATTTTGCGTCAACAATTGCGCGCTATTTTGGCGGCAAGCCCGGCCGGAGACCCTAAGATTTTACTCCCCATGGTCAGCGCCATCGAGGAAGTCCGTGAGGTCAAGTGGCTGATTGCTGAAATTGCTCAAGAGTTGAGCCAAGAGGGCGTCGCATTCAAAGAAAAGATACCTTTGGGCATTATGGTAGAGGTTCCGTCCGTGGCGATTCAGGCCGAGGCATTTTTGGACGAAGTGGACTTTGTTTCCGTCGGCACGAATGATTTGGTGCAGTACACGCTGGCCTGTGACCGAATGAGCGCGGAACTGGCGTATCTCTATCAGGAATTTCATCCCGCCGTGCTGAAGCTCTTGGCGCACGTGGCCGAGGCCGCGCGCCAAAAGGGACGCTGGGTGGGTATTTGCGGTGAATTAGTGAACAATCCTTTGGCGTTGCCGCTTTTGATCGGCATGGGCTTTAATGGGCTCTCGACCAACCCCCGTCTGGTTCCCAAAATTAAACGCCAGCTTCGCGGCATCAATGCCGCCCGCTCCAGAGCCTTGGTTGATGAGGTGTTGGGATTTGGGAGTTACGAAGAGGTCGTTGAGCGTGTCAAGCGGGAATTCGCCGGGTAAAGGGGTGGATATTCGCAATTTTTCCATCATTGCCCATATTGATCATGGCAAGTCCACGTTGGCTGATCGTCTATTGGAGAGAACGGGCGCCGTGGTTTCGGTTGAGCATGCGCAGTTTTTAGACAGCATGGAGCTTGAGCAGGAGCGCGGCATCACGATTAAAGCCAAGGCGGTGCGCATGATGTGGAGGGACCATGTGCTTAATCTTTTGGATACGCCGGGGCATGTTGATTTTACATTCGAACTGCACCGCGCTCTTTGGGCCAGCGAAGGCGTTTTGCTGGTGGTTGACGCGAGTCAAGGCATCCAAGCGCAGACCGTGGCCAACTGCGAAATCGCCCGGCGCGAGGGCTTAACGATCGTTCCCGTCATCAATAAAATTGATCTCGCGAATGCCCGTGTTGAGGAGGCGCAAGAACAAATTTTATTGGTTCTGGGCATTGAAGAAGAACCTTATAAAATTTCCGCTAAAACCGGGCTTGGGATTGAGGCGTTGCTCGATGGGATCGTTTCGGGCGTTAAGCCGCCTTCGGGTAGCGATCCCTCGGCGCCGCCCGCGGCTCTGTTATTTGATTCTTATATGGATTCATTTAGGGGCGTTGTTTTGGTGGTGCGGGTATTTGAAGGTGTTTTGAAGCCCGGGGATCGAGTGCGATTTTTTCATGACCCGGTTAAAGAATACGTGGTAGAGGAATTGGGCTATCTCACACCGAATCGTTGTGCCGCCGTGGAGCTTCGATGGGGAGAGGTGGGTTATATTATTTGCGGCATTAAAGATCCCCGGCAAATTCGCCATGGAGAAACCTTGATCGCGTATCACCCGGTCATGGGAGCGCCGGCTCCGGAACTTTTGAAATTGCGCGGCGCCCCCTTGCGGCCCTTGGGAGCGCCGCTTAAGCCATTCGTTTACGTTGGGTTTTACCCCATTCAATTGGGTGAAGTCGGGGAACTAAGCCGCGCTTTAGAGAAGCTTCATCTTACGGATCCTAGTTTTGAATACACGCCTGAACATTCGGCGGCTTTGGGACCTGGTTTTCGCGCGGGGTTTTTGGGGCTCCTGCATTTGGAGATCATTCAGCAGCGCTTAAAACGCGAATATGGCCAGGAAGTCATCATTACCAATCCTAATGTCCGTTACCGCGTTCACACGAAGCGCGAAGGAATATTGGAGGTAGTGAACCCCGCGCATTTTCCATCTCACGGCGAGGCCTTGAAAGTTGAGGAGCCCTACGTCAAAGTCAAAATTTTTACGCCCGTGGATTACATGGGCGCCATTTTGGAGCTTTTAAAATCCCGGCGCGGCGTTCATTTGGATATCGAGCACACGACGCCCACGATGATCCGTATTATTTGGGAAATTCCTTTGGCTGAAATGGTGGTTGATTTTTACGATAAGCTCAAATCTATCTCTCAAGGCTATGCATCGCTTGATTACGAACTGGGTCTCTACCGGGCGAATGAGCCTCTGTCAAAAGTGGAGATTTTGGTGCAGGGCGATCCTTGCGACGCGTTGAGTTTTGTCTGCCCCAAGGAACGCGCATTTTATGAGTCGCGTGATTTACTGGAGCGCTTGCGTGAAATCGTGCCGCGGCAGCTTTTTGAGGTTAATCTCCAGGCTCAATGCGACGGGCGTATCATTGCTAAAGAGCGTATTGCGCCATTGAGGAAGGATGTTATCGCCAAATGTTACGGCGGCGACATCAGCCGGAAAATGAAATTGTTAAAGAAACAAAAGGAAGGCAAGCGCCGCATGCGAATGGTGGGCAAGGTTGAAATTCCGCCCGAGGCGTTTTTGACCGTGGTCCGAAAGACATAAAATGAATATCGAATGCAGAATGTTGACTATTGGGAAAATAAAAAATTTTGAAATTTTGTTTCGGCCGATATTCTATATTCAATATTCTATATTCTGTTCTCTATGACTGAAGGACGACTTTTTGGCATTGGCTTGGGCCTATGGGTTTACCAATGGCTTTTGTATTGGTATTGGAAGCGTTCGTCCAAAGAGGAGACCCAGCCGTCAGCCTCTGAAACCGCATTGCTGCATGGATTTTTTTATGGACTAGTCGGCATTTTGCTATCGGTCACGATTTATGCCTACATGGGCCATGTTCGTGGGTTTTTCAAAGTCGGAATCATGGGCGGCGCGATCGCCTTCGTTTTTGGGTTTGTGGCCGGCCTGCTGAAAGCCAAGGGATTTGAGTCCAAGCGCGACCTTCTTTCCATTGATCTTGAGTGGACGCAGACGGCATCATCGGCTGTTATTTTGGCTTCGGTGGTGATGTATGTGCTAATTCAGGCTTTTAAGATTCCATCGGGCTCCATGCAGCCTACCCTTTACGAGGGCGATCATTTGTTTGTGAATAAGTTTTACTACGGCATCCGCGTTCCTTTTACCGATAAGAGGGTGATTCGTTGGCATCAGGTGAATCCTCGCGATGTGACGGTTTTTCGCTATCCGGCGGAAGATGAGAAAAATCAGCATTATGGCAAGGATTTCATTAAGCGGGCGATTGCCATCGGCGGCGACATGGTCATGGTTCGCGATAAAAAGGTCTACGTCAACGGCTCCGTGGTGGCGGCGGAGCCCTACACGCAATTTTTAGATTCTCGAATTTTTGCGCGGTTCTCCGAGGAAATGACGGCTGTTTCACCCGAAGAATACCAGCGTTATTGGGAAAAAGGCGAGCTCTCTCAAGTGCTTCGCGGTGAGGAGATTCGAGATAATTTTGGGCCGGTCAAAGTCCCGCAGGGGCACTATTTTGTTCTTGGGGACAATCGCGACGCGTCCTTTGATTCGCGTTTTTGGGGGCCATTGCCGGATAAATACCTCAAGGGCAAGGCTTGGTTTATCTATTGGCCGCCAAAAAGAATAAGGGTGATTCATTAGATTAGATTGATGGAATATTGAATGTTAAATATTGAATATTGGAAAAACGAAAAGATTTTTAAAATTTTGTTTCGGCCCATATTCAGTATTCAACATTCTATATTCACTAATTAACCGAGGAGGCTTGATGGCAACATGGATGTGGATGGTTGGCGGGTTTGTTATTTTTTATTTTTTTAAGTGTATCCGTATTGTTCAGCAATATGAGAAAGGCTTGGTCGAGACATTGGGAAAATATAGCGCCACTGTTGATCCCGGATTAACCTTTATTTTTCCTCCGTTTCAATTCCTGCGTCGGGTTGACACAAGGGAGCAGGTCATTGATGTCCCCCATCAGGAAGTGATCACCAAAGATAACGCCCAGGTCACGGTAGATGCGGTTATTTATTTTCAGATCAATGATCCGTTTAAGGTGGTTTACAATATCAGCAATTTTGCCCTGGCCGCTACCAAGCTCGCTCAAACAAACCTGCGCAATATTATCGGCTCCATGCAACTTGATGAAACCTTAACGAGCCGGGAAAAAATAAACACTCATTTGCGCGAGGTGCTGGAGTCTGTGACGGACCGATGGGGCGTTCATGTCGCCCGCGTGGAAATTCAGAAAATCGAGCCGCCGCGCGATATCACGGATTCAATGAGCAAGCAAATGAAGGCCGAGCGCGAGAAGCGCGCCGCCATTCTCGATGCGGAGGGTTTTAAGCAAGCGGCCATTTTGCGTTCCGAAGGAGAAAAACAGTCCGCTATTTTGAAAGCCGAGGGTGGTAAAGAAGCGGCCATTCTCGATGCCGAAGGCAAAGCCGCGGCCGTCGCTAAAATGGCCGACGCCGAACGATATCAGGTGGAAACCGTTTTTAGCGCGATTCATGCGGGTCATCCGACAAAAGAGCTCATTGCCATCAAGTATTTGGAAGCGTTGCCCAAAATTGCCCAGGGCAACGCCACGAAGATTTTTTTGCCGATCGAAGCTTCCGCCGTGCTGGGGGCATTGGGCGGCATGACGGATTTTTTGAAAAAAGACGCTTCTGAAACGCCGGCTCAAAATTAGGGGAAGATATTTAGAGATTGCGAGATTGAGAAATTGTAAGAATGCAATGATACACATTTTTTTTTCAATCTCGCAGTTTTTTAATCGCGCATTCTCTCCTATTGTTTCATCGTGACGGGAATCGGCCTTTATGTCCATGTTCCTTTTTGCCGGCGGCGCTGCGGATATTGCGCTTTTGCCACAACGGCAGGTATTGATCCCACGGCGCGGAAGCATTATTTAGCCTCGGTTATTCACGAGATGAGCCTCTGGCAAGGCCGAGCGACAATCGAGACGCTATTTTTTGGCGGCGGCACCCCAAGCCTTTTGGAAGCTGATGAATGGCGGGATTTGATTGCAGGCATTAAGGGATTTTTTGACTGCGTTTCCGGCGCCGAATGGACCCTTGAGGCGCATCCGGCCACGCTTCGGGGGTCCGCGGGACGCGAGAGGCTCGGAGTTTTGGCGGCGTTGGGATTTAACAGGATTAGCTTTGGGATTGAAAGTTTTTCCACGGAAACGATCCGCAAGTTGGGTCGGGATTATTCCTGGGACGATATTAACGATGTTATCGGCGCCGCCCGGGACATCGGATTTGGAAACATCAATCTCGATCTTATTTTTGGCTGGCCCTGGGAAAGCCGCCGTGATTTTATGGATTCGCTAAAAAATGCCATGGCCATGAACGTCGAACATCTGAGCCTTTATCCGCTTTCGATCGAGCCCGCAACACCGTTCGCCACGCTCGGATACAAAAGCGATTCGGATGATCAGGCCGATCTTTTTATGGTCGCCCATGAGACCCTTTCCGATGCCGGCTGGGAGCATTATGAGATCGCCAATTATGCCCGCCCCGGATTTCGTTGCAGGCATAATTTAAAGTATTGGAATTTTAAGGATTATTTGGGTTTAGGAAATTCCTCCGCCAGTAAGATGGGGCGGCAATCTTTTGCCAATGTCCGCGCCGTGGAAAATTATATTGGGCGCATGGGGCGAGGGGTGAGACCGTATGATCACCCTGAAAATTTTAATGATCAAGAAGAACGGCGCCGGCGCGTGATCATGCAGCTTCGGCTTAGCGAAGGCGTCTCGGATAAGGAGCTTCATGAGGTCGCCGAAAGCAATCTGATCGCGCGGTTTCAGGAGCTTGGGTACTTGATTGTCGAGGGATGGCGCGCCCGGCTGTCTCCGCGGGGCTGGCTGCTTTCTCATCAGTTGATGTCGGGCATTGCGTAGCTCAATGCCTCCTTTGTTGACGATTGCGGTTTGCGCGCTTAATGAGGAGAAAACCCTTCCCCGGGTCCTGGCGCAATTATTCAAAATTAGGCTTAACATCGAGATTATCGTTGTTGATGACGGCTCAACGGACCAAACGGCTTTTGTAGTTGAAGAATTTGTGAGTGAACATCAGGGAGTGAGATTGATCCAGCATTCTCATCGAAGCGGCAAAGGCGCCGCTTTGGCGAGCGCGCTGGCCCAGGCCCATGGGGAGTATTTCGCGGTTCAAGACGCGGATTTGGAATATGATCCGCTGGATCTGCCGGTATGTTTCGAGACCATGCTGCGCGAGAAATGGGATATACTTTTTGGCAGCCGGTTTTTAAGGCCGAACCCGACGGCCTACCCTCTATTTTTGGCCGGCAATAAGATTGTTTCTTTTTGGATCAGTTTGATTACCGGGTTGCGCGTGACGGATGCGTACACGGGCCGCAAGATATTTAAGACAGCTGTCTTGAGAACGCTGGGCATCACCGCATCGGGGTTTGACGTCGAGGCGGAATTAGCCGTGAAGGCGTCCCGTGCCGCGGTTTTGGGACGTTTGAGATTTGGAGAAATCCCCATCGTCTATTGCCCGCGAACCGTTCAAGAGGGCAAAAAAATTCGCTATGGGGACGGTTATCATGCGCTCAAGGAAGCGCTGCTTTGGCGCTGGAGAGTGGGGTAAATGAGTCCAAATTCCGGAGTCCAAAGTCCGAAGTCTCGCAATAAGAATTCAGAGGTTAAGCCGAAGAGTCCAAAGTCCAGTGTCAACCAAAAGAGAGGATCAGAAAAAAAATTTTTGGTTTTCGACTTTGGACCCCGTGTCGCAGCATGGGGCAGGCATTGGGCCCCGGACGTCTCTTTGTGAGCGACTTCATCGTTGTCGTCTGTTTGATTTTTGGCGGCGTGTCTTTGGGTGTTGTTTATTGGGCGGTTTTGAAGCTAAGAGCTATTGCCCCGCCGCCGGTCAAAACGCCGGCAGAGGAAATTTTGGCGCCTCAAGCCGATCCCGGAGCGGTTCCTGTCCCGATTGAAATTGAAGGCCGGCTTCAGCGACTGGAGCGGACGATTCGGACTTTGGATTTAAGCCATGTCGAAGCGCTTAAAATTTTAGGCGGCCGGCTTGATCAGATCGAGTTGACTCTTGAGCGTTTGGCTCAAGCGTCGGCGGCGCGTTTCGAAACCATGGAACGACGGTTGCCTCCCAATGAAAGTCAAAAGGATGACAATGCTTCGGACCCCCCATACATTAAATCACCTTCGAACCTTTAGGGGCCGGATTTATCTGGTGGGTGGCTGGGTCCGCGACAGTTTGCTTGGGATCAGGAGTCAAGATGTTGATTTTTTAATCGAAGGAAGCCGTTTTGATTATCAGCGGGCGCTCAACGTTATTAAACGACGTTTTCCGCCCGTAGCCAAAACGCTGGAATTTTTTCCGGAATTCGGCACCATGCGCTGGATCGCAAAGGATGGCTATCGCATTGATTGCGCCCGGCCTCGAACGGAATTTTATGAACAACCGGGCGTTTTGCCGCGAGTGCGGCTGATTGAATCCGCTCAAGATGATTTGCGGCGCAGGGATTATGCGGCCAATGCCGTGGCTTATGGGGTGAGCGCTCCTGTTTTGGGGAATTGGCTGGATCTTTTTGGCGGGCGGCGGGATATTGAGCGCCGGCAATTGAAGGTCCTGCATGATGCTAGTTTTCATGATGATCCCACACGAATGATGCGCGGCATCAGGCTTGGCGTTAGATTGGGATTTAAGTTTGAGCCGAAGACGCGGCATCTTCTGCAAAAGGCATTGCGGGACCGGGTTTTGGCCACGGTATCCTGGACTCGCTTTCGAGACGAATACCTTAAGGCCTTGGATGAAGCTTGTTGGGACCGGGTGAGGCGCGAGCATGCGCGTTATGGCATTGAGATCGAGGGCATGGCGATATCATCGCCGGCGTCTATGAGGCGCGCGCTTCAAAATTCTCCATCTCAAGAACGCCTCGCAACGCTTTATTTTTGGTATTTGCTCCACGAACAAAAGGGCGCGGCATTGTCTCGGAAAGAGTGGCCTTCGCGCGAGTTCGCGAAGTCCTTGAGCCAACTGGAACGGCTCTCCGGCGGCCGTTGGCGCCCGTCGGAAATGATTTGGCCTCTGACGATGAAAATTCTTGATCACGTCAAACCGCAATGGGCCGCCGCATTGCGGCGTCCCAGACCCGTTTTTATTGATGGAAGCGACCTGCAGTCCATGAACATTCCCCCCACGGAACGGGGCTCGTTGATGCTGCATCTGTACCAAATGGCGTTTCACGGAAAATTGAAAAATCGCCGGCAGGCCATACATGAGGTTCGTCGGTGGATTTAAGAATCTTAATTGAGCTGCCGCTTTTGTTTTTTTCGATCATTTGCCATGAATTCGCCCATGGGGCCGTGGCCGAACGTTTTGGTGATGATACGGCGCGCGCGATGGGACGATTGACGCTAAGCCCCTGGCCGCACATTGATCCTTTCGGAACGGTTTTACTGCCCATTTTGTGCGTTTTAACGAATGCGCCTTTATTCGGCTGGGCCAAGCCCGTGCCGGTTAACGCGCGCCTCTTAACGCACCGGCCGATGAGCCTGGTGTTGGTATCGGGGATCGGCCCGGCCGTTAATTTTCTTTTGGCCTGCGCCGCCGCAGCATTGGCGGCGATTGCCGCGAGGCTGGGTTTGGGCGGAACAAATCCGCTTTTATACCAGGTTCTTGGCTATATGGTTCTCATCAATCTTTATCTCATGGTTTTCAATTTATTGCCCATTCACCCCTTGGACGGTTCACAGGTGGTGGCTGCGCTTTTGCCTCGAGACTGGCTTTCGCGTTACGAAGGGTTGGCGCCCTATGGATTTATCATTATCATGATTTTGATGATGACGGGTCTCTTCGGCCGGTTGATCAGCCCTCCGGTATACTTACTGTATTCATTGCTCATGTAGATTGGGAAAGCACGAGATTGGGAGATTAAGAGATGGAGAGGATGAAGCGCGTTTTTTCCGGGATTCAGCCATCGGGCCTAGTTCATCTGGGCAATTATTTGGGCGCTTTGCGGCAGTGGGTGCTGTTGCAAGACCAGCATGAATGTTTATATTGCATTGTTGATTTGCATGCGATCACGATACCCCAGAAACCCAAGGACCTGGAGCTTCAGATACGTCAGACGGCGGCCTTGTGTCTGGCAATCGGCATCAACCCGGAGCGGTCAATATTGTTTGTCCAATCAGACGTGTCGGAGCATGGAGAGCTCGCTTGGATATTAAGCTGCCACGCCTATATGGGGGAACTGCGGCGCATGACGCAGTTTAAAGACAAGTCGGGCTCAAACCAAGAAGAATCCATTGGCGCCGGGCTTTTTAACTACCCTGTGCTCATGGCAGCGGATATTTTGCTTTATAACGCCCAGGCTGTTCCCGTGGGAGAGGACCAGCGGCAGCACTTGGAGCTCTCGCGCGATTTGAGCCGGCGATTCAACAATCTTTACGGCGACGTTTTTTATGTGCCGGAGCCGATTATTGTGAAAGCCGGCTCGCGCGTTATGGGCCTTGATGATCCGTTGAAAAAAATGAGTAAAAGCGCGTCAAGCCAGTATAATTATATCACCCTAATGGATACGCCTGATCAAATCAGGGCAAAGATCAAGGTTGCCGTGACGGATTCCGGCCGAGAGATTCGTTATGACGAGGGTCAAAAACCGGCTATTTCAAATCTGTTGACAATTTTTAGCTTGGTCACGAACCGTCAGATAGCCGCGCTTGAGCGCGACTATGAAGGCAAGGGCTATGGAGTCTTCAAGAAAGATTTGGGCGAGGCCGTCTGCGAGTTTGTGCGCCCGATTCAGAAGGAGTACGCCAAGCGCCTCGATGACCCTGCGCTCGATTCGATTTTATCGCAAGGCGCTTCAAAAGCCTCCGACTTGGCCCGCCGGCAAATCAAAATCGTCAAACAAGCCCTCGGTCTGGGTTTTTCGCCGGTCCATTGAAAATGCCATGATCCGCAAACCGCAAAAAACAGTAAAAGCGCCGAGTCGGCGACAAACCTTAAACTCAAAATAGGGTAAACTATCGCCGTGGAAGAAGTGCCCACGGGGGAAGGCTTTGAGGTCCATTTAGACCGCTTTGAGGGGCCGCTTACCTTGTTGCTCTATCTTATTGAGAAGAATAATTTAGACATTTTTGATATCCCCATTTCAACGATCACGCAGGAGTATTTGCGCTATTTATATGCGGCTCGGCAGATAAAGGCCGATATTGCCGGAGAGTTT
>JACQPE010000147.1 GCA_016207685.1 Elusimicrobiota bacterium
GGAGAACCCTTCCGTCGGGCGATCCAGGCCGCCATCGGGGCCGGGGTTGAAATCGCCAAGCGCAACGAACTTCACACGTTCGCGGTCATTCCTAAACGCTGGGTCGTGGAACGGTCGTTCTCGTGGATCGAGAAATGCCGACGCCTGTGGAAAAATTGTGAGCGTCTGGACGCCTCGAGTCTGGCCATGGTGCAACTGGTGTTTATCGGATTATTGGTGAAGAAATTTTAGACAGGTTCTTAGGTGTTGGCCAATGCCTTGGGTTCTTAATTAAGCCCGTTCTGTAAAAATCGTCTTTACCTATGTCTAATTTTTAGGCATAGGACTTTCGTCCCATACTGAACCATGCCTAGAGTTGCATGTGGTCAACGCCACTTTGTCATAAACTATAGAAGCAATGATCCGAATTCTAAGAGCGGCGGAGCGCGAAGCGCGAAGCGCGAATGGTCCCATAGGAAATTTTTTTCCATCAAGACGTTTTACTTTTCACTATTCGCTTTTTGAGCTTCTTTATTTTTTTGACTTTGGACTTTTATCCCAGATTCCGCAGTTGCGGAATCTTCCTCGCAAGCCCCGCAGATGGAGCTGCGGGACCCTGAAGCGCCAGAGGCGCGATGGGAGCGAAACAATCCCCCGCCGGCGGAGCCGGAAATTCCGCATTTTTCCGTGCGCGTGTTTTCCCTATGCAAAGGCTGATCAAATGCGGAATTTGGGTTTATTCCTAACGCTCGCCGTTGGCTTATTTATTTCCGGCTGCGGCACGATTTCAACCTTTCAAACCGGAAAAACGATTCCCCGGGGCAAGGCGTCATTCGGCATGGGCACATCAATGGGACTCTTTCGCACGAAATCGAATATTGTCGGGTTCCCCCTGGAACTTCCTTACGGCGCGCTTGAGGTATTTGCCGGATATGGTCTTTTTGAGCCGATTGACGTTCAAATCAAGGTGATGGGTTCGCAATATACCAGTGTGGAGGATTTCCAGGAGTTGGGCGGTATTCCTCTATTCGGCGGGGGCTCGGTGCGTTTGGCGTTGGCGCAGGAACGATGGGGGTTCCCCATGTCCATAGCCATTGGCAGCGGCTATTATACAGGCAGCGCCCAATCGCGAACTTCGGATTTCAGCGTGGATTCCAGCGGTAATTTAACGGCCGCGGAAGCCACCCAGAAAGTCACCACCACGCGAGACGCTGTTTATTTTGTCAATTGGTCCAAGGACCTCCGGCGGTGGCTCACGCTTTATGGCGTATATAAAATGTATCACAGGTTAAGCTACAATCGCGCCTGGGACCATGAAGTTCTTGTTCAAGAAGAAGCGGTTAATGATAAGCTCAATGGCGGCGGCGGCGGGATCAGTTTTAATGTGGGCCGGGATGCGAATACGCACATCATGTTTGAGATTAATGCCATTGTTGACACCAACGAGCCTGATTCCCACTATCAAAAACAAGCCGGCCTCGGCATGAGCACCGAATTTTAATTATGTGATTTTGGATTTGAGGCTCCTTGGGGGCGCGGGCTAATGTTAAAACCGGATAAAAAAATTTTTACCAGATGAGTCCGAGATTGATTTTGGCCTCTTCGGAACACATTTTGTGGGGGTCCCAGGCCGGATCCCAGACGAGTTGAACTTTGGTTTCGGTGACGCCCTTGACTTCACTGGCGGCTTTACGGGCCATTTCTTGGAGCATGGGCGCGTAGGGGCACATGGGCGTCGTCATGGTCATGAGAATGTTGACTTTACCGCCGTCATGGATTTCAATGCCGTAAATGAGGCCTAAATCAATCACGCTTTGGTGAATTTCCGGGTCTTCGACCGCGTAAAGCGCGGCGGCTATGTCTTTTTGGGCTGGGGCTATGGCCGTGGGCATTAGTCTGTCTCCTGGTGGCTCGAGGAAATTTTTCCAGGAGCGCTGTGATGCTCAAAATCTTTCAATCCCTCGGTCAGCGTGTTCCAGGCGAGGAGCGCGCATTTGATGCGCACCGGGTATTTCTTTACGCCTTCGAGGCTGGAAAGATCAAACCAATCATCAGGCCATGGAAGAGAGCTGTCATTTAGGAGTTTGTCCCGCATAAAATGAATGGCCTGTTTTGCTTCATCAAAAGTTTTGCCCTCCAGGGTCTCTGTCATCATGGAGGCCGAGGCGCGCGAGATGGCACAGCCGTTGGCTTCGGTTTTGATGGCGCTGATTTTATGATGGTTGCCGTTGGCGCCCATTAAAACGGTGAGTTTAATTTCGTCGCCGCAGAAGGGATTGACCCCGTGCGCTTCAAGGTCGCAGGGGTCAATCCGGCCGTGATTGCGCGGGTTTTGAAAGTGATCAAGAATGACTTCCCGATAGAGATCATCGCCGTTCACGGGGATTATCCTCCGTTGCGTGATTTAACAGGCGCGAAGAGGCGCTGAATTTTGGGCAGGGCCGCGGCCAAGCGCTCCACTTCGGCGATCGTGTTATAGAGATAAAAACTCGCCCGCGCCGTTCCCATGATGCCATAACGCCGCATGATGGGCATGTTGCAGTGATGCCCAACGCGAATGGCGATATCTTCACGCGCAAGCAAGGTTCCGGTGTCATGCGGGTGAACCCCGTTGACGTTAAAGGAGACAACCCCGCAGCGCCCCTCGGCGTTTTTGGTGCCGTACAGGGTCACGCCATCCATGGCTCCCAAAAGTTCTAACGCGAGTTTTGTCAATAAAAACTCATGTTCATGAATGGCTTGAATCCCGATGGTGTTGAGATAGTCGAGAGCCGCGCCGAAAGCAACGACCCCGGCGATGTTGGGCGTCCCCGCTTCGAAGCGCCAGGGAATGTCATTCCATGTCGATCTCTCCATGGAAACTTCCTTGATCATGTCGCCGCCGCCTAAAAAGGGGTCCATCGTTTTTAAGATGCCCTCTTTGGCGTAGAGAACGCCGATCCCTGTGGGGCCCAACATTTTATGAGCGGAAAAAGCCAAAAAATCGCAATCCCATTCTTGAACATTAACATGGAGATGAGGCACGCCTTGCGCGCCGTCAATTAAAATTTTAGCGCCGGATAATTTTTTGATGGCGGCGATGATTTCCGCCACCGGGTTAATCGTCCCCAAAGAGTTGTTCACATGATTAAACGCCACAAGTTTGGTTTTTGATCCGAGAAGCCGGGGGAGCTCTTCCCAATGGGGGCTGGCAGTCGCCGTGCTAAACGGCACGTATTTAATGATGGCGCCGGTTTCCTTCGCTATCATTTGCCAGGGGACAATGTTGGAGTGGTGTTCCATTTCCGTGATGACGATTTCATCCCCGGCTGCCAGATGTTTGGCGCCCCAGGCGCGCGCGACCAGATTGATCGCTTCTGTCGTGTTTCTGGTGTAGATGACGCCCAGTGGATTGTCGGCGCCGATGAATTGGGCGACTTTGATCCGCACTCCTTCATACGCTTGCGTGGCACGTTCGGAGATGTCATAGACCCCGCGATGCACATTGGCATTGTAGGTTTCGTAGTAATCACGTTCAGCGGCGATGACCGAAAATGGTTTCTGCGTGGTGGCGGCATTATCCAAATAAGCAAGCGCGCTGTGAGCAATGAGAGGGAAGTCTTTCCGGCGTTGCGATATATTCAAAGTTGATGTAGTCATGGCGCTTCACCATCAAGACAAACCCAGACATCGTCGCCGGATACCTCGACGGGATAGGTTCGAATCGGCGCAATGGCCGGCATGCGCGTGGCTTTTCCGGACTTAAGATCAAATCGCGCGCCGTGGCGCGGGCACTCGATTTGGCAGTTTAAAATGGCGCCGCCGGCCAACTCCCCGTCATCATGCGAGCAGCGATCCTCAAAGGCGTAAATTTGGCCTTGCCAAAGGACGAATGCGATGCGTTGGTCATTGGCAATCGTGGCGATTTGAGGCGCGCCCTCCTTCATCTCGGAGAGTTTGGACAGACGGAATTTTTGAAGGTTTGTTTCAGTCGACATGGAGAGCCTCCTTAAATTCCTGTAACATTTGGTCGCGCCATGGAGATTCAAGGCGCCCGGCTGTTTCTTGAAGAAATCCCGAGGTTAAAATGCGCTCGGCCTCTTCATCCCCGATACCCCTACTATTTAAGTAAAAAAGTTGTTCTTCATCGAGGTATCCCGCGGTGGAGGCGTGTTTGGCAATGACGTCATTGGCTAAAATTTCAAGTCGCGGGTCCGGGATGCTTTGGGCCTGGGCGGAAAGGTGGAGATTGTGAATCGCTTGATATGCTTGGGAGCCATCGGCTCCGGCGGCGATTTTTAGGAGCCCAAAGAAACTCCCGCGGGCGTGATCTTTAAGCGCTGTTTTCCAGAGCATGTTGCATGTTGTTCGCGCTGCTTGATGCGTGTGGTTGACGCGCGTGTCAAAGGTTTGTCGGTTTTGGGCCAAGACAGCTCCAGTCAAAATGAATTCGCTCTCCGGCGCCTGGGCGATACTATGGATTTGTAGGTGGCGCAGGCCGGCTCCGTGTTCCCAATGAAAAAGATGGAGCTTGGCCCCTTGGCCCAGATGGATTCCTTGGAATGCTAAGTTTTGCACGCGATGTCCGAAATTTTGATTGATGACATAGAGAAGCTCCGCGCCGTCCTCTATAACGATTTCAGCGACACTCGTGACCATTGACGGGTGCGCGCCGCCGCCGTTCCAGCGTTCGAGATAGATCGAGCGGCTGCCCGGTCCCGCCACGAGCAAGAGCCGCGGAAAAAAACAGCCTTGCGCTAAATCCGTGGCGCAATTCCAGGAGACGCTTAGGGGCTTTTTAAGGTGAATCCCTTCGGGGACCGCGACCACGAGACCGTCATGGGCATGGGCCGCGTTAAAAGCTTCAAATTTACCGTGATCCGCGCGCAGCAAAGACCCCAAGTGTTTTTGGGCTATTTCCAAGGAGGCGCCCGATAAATCGCTAAGGCCGTGAAAAACCGATTGGGGCCCGTCCAGCGATGTTTGAATCATTGTTTTTTGTGGAATGAATGAGAATCCGTTTCGCAGAAACCGCAGGTCCGATCGTTTGTAGATATCATGCTTGCTGTCAGGCCAAGGCAAACACTCGAAAGTCTCCCGGCCCTGTTGCCGGAAGTTTTGCAGGAGAGGCGAAGTTTCCGCAGTTGTTGTCATGGCCCCTGTTCCGGGCAAAATTACCCGACCGCTCCCTCCATTTCCAGTTCAATCAAACGGTTCATTTCAACCGCGTACTCGAGGGGAATCGTTTTGATAAAGGGTTCCATGAAACCATTGACAATTAATGCCATGGCTTCTTGTTCAGCCAGGCCGCGGCTCATGAGATAAAAAAGCTGCTCTTCCCCGATCTTAGCCACGGTAGCCTCATGAGCCACACTGGCCGAGCGCTCCGCCACCTCCATAGTGGGGTAAGTGTCCGAGCGGCTTTGGGGATCCATGAGCAAGGCGTCGCAGCGAACCGCCGACTTGGCGTGGGATGCGCCTTGATAGACCTTGAGAAGCCCGCGATAGGAGCTTCGGCCGCCGTCTTTGGAGACTGATTTGGATGTGATCGTGGATGTCGTCTCCGGGGCCGCGTGAAAAATTTTGCCGCCCGCGTCTTGGTGTTGGCCCGACCCGGCAAAGGCCACGGAGAGAATCTCGCCGTGAGCCTTGGGACCGGCCAGGTAAACACAGGGAAATTTGACGGTAAGCTTGCTTCCTAAATTGGCGTCAATCCAGCGCACCGTGGCCGCCTCATGAGCCACAGCGCGCTTGGTGACCAAGTTAAAAACATTTTTGGACCAATTCTGGATCGTGGTATAGCGAATCGTCGAATGCGGCAAGGCAATGAGCTCAACGACGGCTGAATGTAAAGAGTTTGTGGTATACGAAGGGGCAGTGCACCCTTCGATGTAGTGCACGTCCGCGCCTTCATCCGCGATGATCAAAGTGCGCTCGAATTGCCCCGCGTTTTTGGCGTTGATTCTGAAATAC
>JACQPE010000149.1 GCA_016207685.1 Elusimicrobiota bacterium
CCGGCGGCCTTCACCTCCTTTTTACTGGCCTCCCCGTGGGCCAGCCTGCCCACAACCATTCTTTTGCTGCGCTTATTCGGAAGCCGGGGTGCCGTCATTATCCTTGCGGCTATTTTCATTTCCATGACCACGGGCCTTGGTATTTCTTTGCTTGCCCAAAAAGGCTGGGTTCCGGCCAATCCCCATGCCACTCTTAGCATGACCCAAGAATCTTGGCGCGCGCTGATTAAACGCAACTACCATGACATTTCAAATTTCAGCGGCTTTGCCGCAAAATTTCAAAAAGCCTGCCTCGGCCTTCTCGGTATGACTTTTCCTTGGGTCGCTTTGGGCGTTTTAATATCCGCGGCCGCGGGCTCTTATTTGTCTCATTGGATTCATGGTTACATGGGCCAAGGCTTTTGGGGCCCCCTGGCCTCGCTCGCCGCGGCCACGGCGGTCGAGGTCTGCTCCGAAGGAAGTTCTCCGGTCGCCTTTGAAATCTACAAAAACACCGCGGCCCTAGGAAGCGCCTTTGTTTTTTTAGAAGCCGGCATCATCACGGATTTCACGGAACTTTCTTTGGTCGCGGCCAATGCCGGCAAACGCACGGCCCTGGCCCTGGCCGCCCTTTCCGTCCCCCAAGCCCTGGCCATTGCCTATATTCTTAATTTAGCATGATGGGGTCAAAGCATGATGGGGTCACATCTCTACATTTTACATTTCACAAAAAGGACGCCCGGTTACCCCGCGACTGGGCGCGGAAATTCTTCACTTTGAAAAGGGGATACAATGGGAGCAATCTCTTCTGATAGAAATGTAAAATGTAGAGATGTGACCCCTTCTTCTTCTACGATCGTGGCCCTGGCCAAAAATAACGGCCTGACGCCAAGGCAGCTTAACGAAATCCAAACCATTATTGAGGATAAAAACCATGAAATCAAAAACGCGTGGAAAAAGCACTTCGGGCGTTGAAATTTTAAATGTCTCATCGCATGGCCTATGGATTTATGTTCAGGGGAAAGAATATGCTTTGCCCTTTGAGGAATTCCCTTGGTTCAAAGAGGCGAAAATATCCGATATAGAACGCGTTGAGATTATTCAAAATCAACATCTTTATTGGCCAAAACTTGATATTGATTTAGATTTGGATTCGCTGGAAAATCCGGAAAAATACCCCTTGCAGTACCGGCCCTAGCGCTCACGGCGCTTTTCAAAATCCTTTTAAATCCGCGCACGCCATGCCCATTCCTCTAAAAACGTAAAAAGCGCAGGCGTGGCCCTATCATCAAAATCCCATTTCAAAGACCACAGCTGTGACTAACGTCCCCTTTACAATCCCGCATTAGTCTGTTAGATAATGGGGGCGCTTGGACTTTATGTTTCTCATTATAAAGGCGAATTTCTCGGTTTCCCTATCAATCCCGCATCGGGAAAAGATCGAGATCAACATTTGGATTCCAAGCATACGGGGTGGAACATAAAAAGGCGCGCGCCGGGGATATGATTAAAAAAAGAATTCTTCTAATTTTGTCCCTAGTTTATGCCTTGGGACTTGGGACTTTGGACTCCCGCGCCGAAGGCACGGCCTTAACGGGCAGCGTTCCATCAGGCATCAACTACCAAGGCCGGCTCGAGGACAATGGAACCGCTGTTAACGCAACCAAAAGTTTAACTTTTAAGCTCTACGACGCCTCGACTGGCGGCAGTCTCCTTTGGAATAGCGGCGCCTTGTCCATTGCCGTTAATTCAGGCTTATTTAATACGTCTCTTGCGATTCCCATTTCAGCTCTCTCAGGGAACACGACGCGGTATCTCGAGGTGACAGTGGGCACCGTCACATTAAGTCCGCGCGAGATTCTCAATGCCGTGCCCTATGCGCTGGTGGCCAAAACGCTTGAAGGCAGCCTTGATATTGCCCGGGGAGGGCTTTCGGTTTCCACGGGAACCGCAGCGTCATCTGCCTTGTATGTATCCTCAAGCACGGGATATGTGGGCGTTGGCACGGCCAACCCTTCGGCTAAATTGCACATTGGGGGAACATCCGGGGTGGACGGCATCAGATTTCCGGATGGAACGGTGATGACATCGGCGAACGTAGGATTGTCGGGCTCGGTGAGCGCAGGCACCGTCACTTTCAATGGAAATGTTGGTATCGGCACTACGTTGCCGAAGGTTTCGCTACACAATAACGGCGATTTTATCACCAAGGGACCGTGGGTGGATGTGAGGGCGCATGGGCACAGTTTGTCTACAACGAACGGCACCGACGACTGGACCACGGCTATTGCATCGGCCATGGCGGCGTTGCCGACTGCCGGCGGGGAAGTTTTATTTCCAGTCGGAATATACCTGGTGAAAAACACGTTGATTTTAGGCAGCAATATAACGTTTAGGGGCTTGGGAAACAAAACAAGCAGAATCATTAAGGGCTTCAATGGGGACCTTATTAATCTTGGGGAAAATTCTGGATTTATCAACATGGGATTGGAAGGAGACGGCGGCAACTATACCGGCCGGGGGATCGTCATTTCTAACGATGCCGGAAGACAATTTGTCATTGGCAGCAGAATCGTTGACTTTGACGGCTACTGTGTGGAGTTCGAACAGACGACGTCCGGTTCCCAATCCATATTCTTGAATTCCCAAATATCCAGATACAACGGAACCGCAAGCGGCCGGTATGCCGTCAAAATTAAAGATGAACAACAACTCTCCGCGTACCCAAGAAAATTCATTGGAATTGAATCTTCCGGAACTAAATTTATTGACCTGGGCGGTTGCAACGACATTATGATATCGGCCTCTGTGATCGGGGCAGTTTTATTCAGCCAAAACTCACGCGGCGTCATGATCACCGGCAACCGGCTCGGTATGAACGAAACGCAAATGAATATTGTCGGCAATAATATAGCAATCTCAGGCAATGACATCTCCCCTGCTATTACTTTGACGCCTGGCGCGTTGGGGGTAACCATGATGGGGAACACCTATAACTCAACAGTAACCGATACCTCCGGAACCTGGACGAATAACCTTGAGATTGCCTACAAGGAATACACGCCCACGTTAACTTCCGGAGGCGTCGCCCCCAGCATCGGCAATGGCATCATCCGTGGGTCCTATAGCCGGATGGGGAATATGGTGAATTTGTGCGTGGAATTAACTATGGGCGGAACGACCACGCTGGGGGCGGGGGATGTTAAGTTCAGCATGCCCGATGAAATCGCCCCTTATCATGCTTACCAACAGGTGTCCGTTGGGGTTGCGTACGCCAGAGATGATAGCGCGCCGACCATTAAAACAGGCATTGTTACGATGCTACCGTCAGATAAGGCTTTGGGGTTCTATTTCGATGGTTCCATCAGTGGACTTGCCTACAATTGGCCGTTTGTTTGGGCGGCCAATGACGCCATCCGCGGATGCATCACCTACACGCGGTAACCCCCCATAAGAAGCCATTGCCAAAGGGGCCACAAAACAAAAGGGATCCGACCCCCCTTTTAACCCCCTTCTTTTCCGTAAGCCGAAATTACGGAGTGTTAATAATAGAGGCGCCTTCGGGCCAAACGCGTTTAAAGTCTTCGGGATTAAGCGTGAGGATGCGATCCGCCTTGGCTTTCTGGGCGACCCCAGCTATTAGGGCGTCATAAATAGACCCGCCCATGATGTCCAATTCGGCCATCCGTTGGAGAATTCTACGGCAATCTCCCGAAGAAAGAGAAATAATGGAGGCTAAACCCAATGCCGTTCACTTAAGCGGGGTGCTCGTCGTTGCGCGCATAACTGCTCATTTTGATTTTGACGTGCCTTGGGTAGCGGCGTTCGGAACGTCTTCTCGGCAG
>JACQPE010000142.1 GCA_016207685.1 Elusimicrobiota bacterium
GAGGTGATCATGCCCACGAAAATAAAGCAAGTTGCCTTTGACAAGACCCCGGCCTGTCTGGAGCCTCCGAATCTGCTTGAGTTGCAAAAAAATTCTTATGTAAGTTTTTTGCAGAAAGATGTGCCGTCGGGGTCTCGCAAAATTCGGGGACTGCAAGCGGCCTTTATGGATATTTTTCCGATTTCAAATGAAGACGAGAGTTTGTCTCTTGAATTTGTGGACTATTCCATCGGCAAGTCACGTTTTGAAACGAGCGACGAGGCGCGTGCCGTCGACAAGTCGTACACCATTCCCCTGCGCGCCAATTTGCGTTTGGTGCACCGGCAGTCCTCGGCGAAAGTCAAGATTATTTCGGAGCAGGAAGTTTTTTTGTGCGATTTGCCCTACATGACGGATAACGCCTCGTTTGTTATTAATGGCGCCGAGCGTGTGATCGTGAGTCAATTGCACCGCTCGCCAGGCATTTTTTTCGAGGAAGATGAGGAGAAAAAAGTATCCCGTTTCGGCAAAAAACTTTTCGTGGGCCGCATTATTCCCTATCGTGGGGCATGGGTTGATTTTGAGTTTGATTTGAACAATATTTTATTCGCCCGCATTGACAAGAGGCGAAAATTTCCAGCCACGGTTCTTCTGAGGGTGTGCGGATTGGATAGTGACGGGGATATCGTGCGTTTTTTCTATAAAACCAAAAAACAGGCCATTGACAAGGAACCGACACTGGATCATTATGCCGGACAAATTTTGGCCGAAGACGTTGTTGATCCTGATTCGGGTGAAGTGATTGTCGAAGCGACGGAGAGGTTGACTAAAGAGCAATTGGCCAAAGTTCAAAAAACTAAAGTTAAAGAGCTTCAATTGATCGAGTGGGATGAAAAAACATCCAGCGTCATGATTTTGGAGACTCTGCGCAAAGACCCGATTAAGTCGCGCAAAGAGGCCTTGGTGTTTCTGTACAAATATATTCGCGGTCAGGAGTTCGTGATTCAGCAGCAGGCCGAGGAATTGATGGATAATCTTTTCTTCAGTAAAAAATCGCGAAAATATGATTTGACATCCGTCGGGCGTTACAAAGTTTTTAAAAAATTAGGGTTTATCTTTGATTACTTGGAATCCCGCAAAGAATGGAGTTTTAAGGCGCCGGTGGAGACGCGCCGCGAACTGGCCCCCGAAGACATCGTGGCCACGATTCTCTATATGGAGTCGCTCAATAACGACCAGCGAGTTTGGCAATATAAGGATAACAACTTTAACATTACGGTTGATGATATTGACCACTTGGGCAACAGGCGCGTGCGGGCCGTGGGCGAGCTTTTAGAAAATCAGTTCCGGCTGGCGTTGACCCAGATGTCGCGCGTCATTCGTGAGCGCATGGTCCAGGCTCAGGAAAAAAGCGAGCTAACGCCCCGGCAGTTGATTAACGCGAGTGTCTTAAACGGCATTCTGCGAAATTTTTTCGGCAGTTCCCAATTATCCCAGTTTATGGATCAGATTAATCCCTTGGCCGAGTTAACGCACAAGCGGCGGCTTTCGGCCCTGGGTCCCGGCGGTTTGCACCGTAAACATGCCGGCTTTGAAGTCCGCGACGTGCACCATACTCATTATGGCCGCATCTGCCCCATTGAAACTCCGGAAGGTCCCAATATTGGATTGATTACGTCGCTCGCATGTTATGCCAGGGTCAATGAGTTAGGTTTAATTGAATCCCCTTATCGCAAAGTAGAAAAAGGGCGCGTGACGGATCATGTGGAATACTTAACAGCTGATCAGGAAGATGAGGTTATCATCGCGCAAGCCAATAATCCGGTTGATGAGAAGGGGCACATTCTGGGCGATCTCGTGTCATGCCGCTACCGCGGGGATTTTCCTGTTAAGGATCCCAAGGATGTCCAGTATATGGATATTTCACCGACCCAAGTGGTTTCGACGTCAACGGCGCTTATTCCCTTCTTAGAGCATGATGATGCCAACAGGGCGCTCATGGGTTCAAATATGCAGCGACAATCCGTTCCATTGGTTCATCCTGAATATCCTATCGTGGCTACGGGTATTGAGCCCAACGTGGCCCAGGACTCCAACGCCGTCATCGTGGCGAAACATCCCGGCGTGGTTGCGTATGTTGACGGGACTGAAATCGTCATCCGAACCGATGACGATAAAAGTCCTCTTGATGTTTATCATATGGCCAAGTATGAGCGGTCCAACCAAGACACTTCCGTTGATTATCATCCCATTGTCAACAAGGGCGATAAAGTCGGCGCGGGGGATCCCTTGGCTGATGGTCCGGGAACGAACTTGGGTCAGTTGGCCTTGGGCCGCAATGTTCTTGTCGCTTTTATGCCTTGGCATGGCTATAACTTTGAAGATGCCGTGCTCGTTTCTGAACGATTGATTCGGGAAGATGTGTTTACGTCAATTCATATTCAAGAATTTGAGGTTGAAGCGAGGGAAACCAAGCTGGGCCCGGAAGAAATCACCAGAGACATTCCTAATGTTTCAGCCGAAGCCCTGGCCAATCTTGATAATCAAGGCATTGCGGTTGTTGGCACCGAAGTCAATCATGGCGACATTTTGGTGGGCCGCGTGGTGCCGCGCGGCGAGGAGCACCTGACTCCTGAAGAAAAACTTTTGCGCGTGATTTTCGGCAAAAAGGCCGAAGATGTGCAAGACGCCTCCTTGCGCGTGCCACCGGGCGTTTCAGGCAAGGTTATGCGCGTTCAAGTTTTTGTGCGCCGCGAGATTTTGGGCACCAAAGAAAAAGACCATCGCCGGCACGATCTTGATGATCAGATCAAAGAAATGTTGACGCAGGCTGGGCAGTTCCATGATGCCTCAATTGAGGCATTGGATGCTAAAAAGAAAAGAGGCGATATTACCGCCGAAGGTTACCGCAAGGAAAAGGAGACCGTTGAGTTACCGGTTAAAAAGCGAAAGGCCGAAGTTCAGGCCTATAAAGAACGCGAACGAGAACGCATCAACAAAGGCGACGAGGTCGCCGTCACTGTTAACCGCGTCGTCAAAATTTTTGTTGCCGCTTTGCGGCCTTTACGCGTCGGGGATAAAGTCGCCGGCCGTCATGGCAATAAAGGCGTTATTTCGCGTATTGTTCCTATTGAAGACATGCCGCGATTACCCGATGGAACGCCGTTGGATGTTGTGTTATCGCCGCTGTCCGTGCCGTCGCGAATGAACGTGGGGCAGCTTTTAGAAACCATGTTCGGCTGGGCGGCGCACGCCTTTGGCGTTCAATTGGTGACGCCGGTATTTAACGGCGCCACCGAAGAGGAGTTGCGCAAAAAAGTGCGCGAGGCGCGCCAACTGCTGCTTTCTCAAGGAGTGCCGGAGCGGTGTCTCCCCAGCGAAGACATGCGCATCACGCTGTACAACGGACGCACGGGAGAGCCATTTTTAGAGAAAGTCACGATCGGCTATATGTACATGATGAAGCTTATTCATCAGGTGGATGACAAGATGCATGCGCGCAGCACGGGCCCGTACTCGTTAATCACGCGCCAGCCGCTGGGCGGCAAAGCTCTCTTTGGCGGCCAGCGTGTGGGCGAAATGGAAGTGTGGGCGCTGGAAGCGTACGGTGCCAGCTATACGTTGCAGGAATTTTTAACGATTAAGTCCGATGATGTGTGGGGGCGCACCAATATGTATGAATCCATCATTAAAGGTGATGACCCCGTGCGGCCCGGAGCGCCGGAGTCCTTTAAGGTCTTGGTGCGCGAGCTTCAGGGATTGGGTTTATCCGTTGAGCTCTTAAAAGGCGCATTGGCTAAATCCAGAAAGAAGTCCAAGGGCGAGACCGCTGCCCGAGCATCGGCCAAAGAAGAAGTTAAGGCTTGATTTGGGGGTAATGCCAGTGGTTCAAATTTCATCCAGACTTGAAGAATCGACACGAGAGCTTCTGTTATCAGCAAGAAAGAAGAAAAGGAAAATAAGCGAGGGCTTGGATTTTCTTGAATTTGACGCCATTCGTTTAACGGTCGCGAGCCCTGATCAGATTCGCAATTGGTCCTATGGCGAGGTAAGAAAACCTGAAACCATTAATTATCGGACGCTCAAGCCGGAGCGAGACGGCCTTTTTTGTGAGCGTATTTTTGGTCCGGTGCGCGATTATGAGTGCGCCTGCGGCAAATATAAATGGGTTAAGTTTAAGGGCATTGTTTGCGACCGCTGCGGCGTTGAAGTGACGGAAGCGAAGGTCCGACGCGAGCGCATGGGGCATATTGATTTAGTGGTCCCCGTGGCGCATATTTGGTTTTTGCGCAAACAGCCGTCGCGTATGGCGATGTTGTTGGATATGAAGCTTTCTGATGTGATGCGCACGGTCTATTACAAAGAAGACGGTTATCTTGTTCTTGAAAACTTGGAAGCCGGCGACAAGGTAGAGTATCACCGGGGCGATCTGATTGATATAGAAGAATACCACAAGGCCAAGACAGAATTTGGAAGCAAATTTAAGTGTTCTATCGGAGCTAAAGCGGTCCATGATATGTTGGCGACCACGGATCTTAAAAAAGAAATTGAAGCCGTAAGGAAAAAACTTGAGAAGCTCGATGCCGAGGGCGAACGCGCCCGATTGATTAAGAGAATGAGACTTCTGGAGGGCTTTCTTGTTTCAGGCAGCCGTCCCGAGTGGATGATGTTAAGCGTGTTGCCTGTTATTCCGCCTGATTTGCGTCCGCTGGTTCCTTTGGAGGGCGGCCGTTTCGCCACGAGCGATCTGAATGATCTATATCGTAAAATTATCAACCGAAACAACCGTTTAAAGCATATTGAGCAGCTGCGCGCGCCGGAAGTCATGATCCATAATGAGAAACGCCTCCTTCAGGACGCTGTGGACGCGCTTATCGAAAATGGCGCCGGATGGAAAGTCGCTTTGGGCCCGGGGAACCGGCCGCTCAAATCTCTTTCCGACATTATCAAAGGCAAGGAGGGGCGCTTCCGGCAAAATCTTCTGGGCAAGCGCGTTGATTATTCCGCGCGAAGCGTGATCGTGGTGGGTCCTCAATTGAAGTTGCATCAATGCGGTCTTCCCAAGGAGATGGCCCTGGAGTTATTTAAGCCATTTATGCTGGGCGAACTCATTAAACGCCATAATGTGACGCTTAAGGCCGCTCGCAAGATGCTTGAAAAAGCCACTCCTGAAGTTTGGGATATTTTGGCAGCGATCACGAAAGACCATCCCGTTTTATTGAATCGAGCGCCAACCCTGCACCGGTTGTCCATACAGGCCTTTGAGCCGGTTTTGGTTGAGGGACGGGCGATCCGTTTGCATCCGTTAACGTGTTCCGCGTTTAACGCCGACTTTGACGGCGATCAGATGGCGGTGCATGTGCCGCTGTCTCATGAGGCGATTATCGAGGCCAAGATGCTCATGATGTCCAATCGCAATATTTTTTCTCCGGCATCAGGAAAGCCGATCGCCGTGCCGAGTCAAGACGTGATTTTGGGATTGTGCTATCTGACCAAGCCCAAGGCGGGAGTTCCGGGTGATGGTAAAATTCTTTCTTCTCGGGAAGAAGTTGAGGCTGCCTTCCAGCAAAAAACCGTCCACCCTAATGCGCGTATTAAAGTGGCGGGGATTAATCGCCTGATTGAAGAAGGCCTCGAGGGCGGTGATGACGCCCGAAATCCTTCGAAATGGAAGGATTGGACAACAGTCGGGCGCGTTTTGTTAAATGGCGTTTTTCCAACCGAGCTAGGCTACATCAATAACACGATTGACAAGAAGACATTGGCCGCGATCATCATGGACTGCTATCGTAAGCTCGGCCATTACAGGACCGTGGTGCTGCTGGACGATATTAAGGACTTAGGTTACCGCTACGCGACCTATTACGGCGTTAGCATTTCCGTCACCGATATGCTTGTCCCTAAAACGAAAAACGATTTGGTCAAACGCGCTCAAGATAAGGTTAAAGAGATTGAGAGGCAGGCCAAGGCAGGCGCTATTACCGAAAGTGAGCGCTACAACAAAGTTGTTGACTTGTGGACGCATGTTACGGATCAGGTGTCTGACCAGATGTTCCGTGAAATGCAGGCTCAAGAAAAAGTGGCTCATAATCCAACCGGCAATCTTTTCAATTCGATCGTCATTATGGCCGACTCCGGCGCTCGCGGCTCAAGAGCGCAGGCCCGTCAATTGGGCGGCATGCGCGGCCTGATGGCGAAGCCCCAGAAAAAAATCGTGGGAACCTACGGTGAAATTATCGAAACGCCTGTGATTTCTAATTTCCGCAACGGTCTTTCCGTTTTGGAGTATTTTATTTCCACTCACGGCAGCCGCAAGGGCCTGGCCGACACGGCGCTTAAAACAGCGGACGCGGGCTATTTGACGCGGCGCTTAGTTGACGTGGCCCATGATGTCGTTGTGGTTGAAAAGGATTGCGGCACGATTAACGGCATCCGCATTACGCCGCTTTATTCCGGTGAGGATGTCATTGAATCTTTGGAAGAGCGCATTTACGGCCGTGTTTCTTTGGAAGATGTGCGTCTTGCTGAAGGAGATAAAAAGGCCGCTGATAAGATTTTGGTTAAAGCCGGAGAATTGATTGACTGGGCGAAGGCTAAAGCCGTGGGGAAGATCGGCTTGCAGTGGGTGCGCATGCGCTCCATTTTAACGTGTGAGTCGTCCTACGGTGTCTGCGCGATGTGTTATGGGCTTAATTTGGCGACAGGTAAAATGGTTGAAGTGGGTGAAGCCGTGGGCATTATTGCCGCCCAATCCATCGGTGAGCCGGGCACGCAGTTGACGCTAAGAACATTTCATATCGGTGGAACCGCGGCCCGCGTCGTTTCTAAATCCCAAGCCTTGAGCGCGGCGTCAGGCGTTGTTTCCTTGAAAAATATTGAAACGTTAAAGCGCAAAGACGGTGTTTACCTGGCGCATTCGCGCAATGGCGAGATTGCCATTTTGGATACTTCCACAAAAAAGGAATTGGAATCCCATAAAGTCCCTCACGGCGCTCGCTTAAAGGTGGTTCAGGGAGATAAGGTCAGCGGTGAAACGTTGCTCGCGGAGTGGGATCCTTATGCATTGCCCATTCTTTCTAAAGTGAGCGGCCAAGTGCGTTATGAAGATATTGATGAAGGTATCACCGTTCATGAGGAGCGTAATAAAATTACGGGACTTATTGAACGCCGTGTCATTGAACACCGTGAGCAGCGGCGCCATCCCCGCTTGGTGGTCATGGACAAAAACGGCAAGGCGCTGGATTCATATACGCTGCCAATTGATACCATTATCGTCAGCAATTATGGCGACCAGGTTTCTGTCGGTGAAATTTTAGCTAAAATTCCTCTTGAAATCAGCGTAACCCGCGACATTACAGGCGGTCTCCCGCGCGTCTCCGAGCTTTTTGAAGCGCGCCGGCCTAAAAATTCAGCCACAATTTCCGAAATTGACGGTGTCGTCACTTTGGGAACAACCAGTCGCGGCGCCCAAAAAGTTATGGTGCGTAACGAAGAAACGGATGTTAGCTGCGAATACAGCATCCCCCAAGGAAAACATTTGATGGTTTATGAGGGCGACCGCGTCGGCGCCGGCGAGGCGCTGACAGATGGGCCGATTAACCCTCATGATATTTTGCGCGTGAAGGGCGTTAAGGAGTGTCAGGAGCATCTGGTGACGGCGATTCAGGAAGTTTACCGGCTCCAAGGCGTCGCCGTGGATGACCGTCACATTGAGCTTATTGTCCGGGAAATGCTGGAGAACGTCCGTGTCACCAAAGCCGGCAGCACGAATTTGCTGGTGGGTGAAATTGTCAGCCGCTATGAGTTCGAGGCGGAAAATCGCAAGGCTACGGCCGAGGAAGGCTCATCTGCCGAAGCCCAGGTCGTGCTTTTGGGAATCACCAAAGCGGCGCTTTCCTCAAGGAGTTTTATTTCGGCGGCTAGTTTCCAAGAGACAACCCGCGTCTTGGCTGACGCGGCTGTTGCCGGCAAAACGGACACCTTGCGAGGCTTGAAAGAAAACGTGATCATTGGTCGTTTGATTCCTGCGGGAACAGGATTCGCTTTGCGGCAAGATTTGGTGGAGGCTTAAAAGTGCCGACGATTAATCAACTTATTCGCATTGACCGGCGCCGTCTTGCGGGGCGCTCGAAATCGCCGGCGCTCCTTGGTTCGCCGTTGCGGCGAGGGGTCTGTGTCCGTGTGTTTACGACAACACCCAAAAAGCCCAACTCCGCCTTGCGAAAAGTCGCTCGCGTCAAATTGACGAGCCATATTGAGGTGACGGCGTATATTCCGGGCATTGGGCACAATCTCCAGGAGCACGCAATCGTTTTGGTGCGCGGCGGCCGCGTCAAAGATTTGCCGGGCGTTCGTTACCATATTGTGCGCGGTGTTTATGATTGCGCCGGAGTCGAAGGAAGGCGTCAGGGCCGCTCCAAATACGGCGCCAAACGCCCCAAGGCCGCCGCAGCGGGAGAGAAAAAATGATGAATTTAGAAATGAGCAGTTCCAAGTTACAAGTTCTAAGTTCTAAGATGGGAAGAAAAACCGGAAGCGGTTATTTGTTTTTAACTGGGAACTGGGAACTGGGAACTGGGAACTTTTAATTTATGCCGCGACGACCAATTATTCCGCGAGATTTGCCGGTTCACGATGTTCGCTATAACAGCCAGTTGGTTACCCGCATTATTAATATGCTTAATTTTATCGGAAAAAAAACCAAATCAACAAGAATTGCTTATGACGCAATGGAAATCATCCGCGAAAAGACGGGAGAAGATCCCGCGGTTATTTTATCCCGGTCTATTGAGAATTGTCGGCCGCTTCTGGAGACGCGCCCGCGGCAGGTTGGCGGCGCAACCTATCAAGTTCCCAGCGAGGTCCGTCCCTATCGCAGCGAGACGCTGGCGATGCGATGGCTTGTAAGCTACGCTCGCGCTCGAAAAGGCGCCCCGATGAGCAAACGTTTGGCGGAGGAAATTTTGCAGGGATCGCGGAAAGAAGGTTCTGTCTTTAAGAAGCGCGAAGAAATGCATAAAATGGCCGAATCCAACAGGGCGTTTGCGCATTACCGATGGTAATATTAAGAGTGAATATAGACTATGGAATATAGAATATTTGGGGACAGACAGCAGTTATTTTTTGTATTTTCCAATATTCAATATTCAATAGTCAATAGTCGATAGTCGATATGGCCAGAGAATTTCCCATTGACCGGATTCGCAATATCGGCATCACGGCCCATATTGACGCAGGGAAAACGACGACCACCGAGCGCATTTTGTTTTACACCGGGCGTATTCACAAAATCGGCGAAGTCCATGAGGGCAATACCACGATGGACTGGATGGAGCAGGAACGCGAGCGGGGCATCACGATCACTTCGGCCGCAACTTATGCCAAGTGGCGGGATTGTCAAATCAACATTATAGATACGCCCGGACATATTGATTTTACCGCCGAAGTCAATCGCTCGCTCCGCGTCCTTGACGGGGCCGTTGTTTTGTTGGATGGTTCCCAGGGCGTTGAGCCGCAATCGGAGACGAATTGGCGTTTGGCCGATCAGTACCATGTCCCCCGGATTATTTTCGCCAATAAGATGGATAAGGTGGGAGCCGATTTTTATGAATGCGTTAAGTCTGTCCGTGATAAACTAGGCGTCAAGGGCGTTCCTCTTCAATTGCCGATTGGCGTTGAATCTTCTTTTTCCGGAGTTGTCGATTTGGTCGGCATGAAAGCCTATCTTTGGAAGGGCGAAGAACTGGGAGCTAAGTTTGATGTGGCGGAAATCCCTTCGGATTTGAAGGAAAAGGCCAAAACATATCGCAGCGAATTAATTGAAGCGTTGGCGGACCATGATGATGGAATCGCGCAGAAGTTTTTAGACGGCCACGAGGTCCCTGCGGTGGAAATAACCGCAGCGATTCGCAAGGCTGTGATCGCTGGAAATTTTTTTCCCATGCTTTGCGGTTCCTCATTTAAGAATAAGGGCGTTCAGCCGATGTTGGACGCCGTGTGTGATTATTTGCCGTCTCCTTTGGATGTGCCGTCGACCAAAGGATGGGATCCGGAAACGGATCAGGAAATTTCACGGGAGCCCAAAGACGATGCTCCAATGTCGGCGTTGGCTTTTAAGATTCAGACCGATCCTCATGTGGGCAAGTTGACTTTTTTTCGTGTTTACTCAGGAACCGTGATGTCCGGTAGTTACGTGTATAACGCCAACCAGAAAAGCCGTGAACGATTAGGCCGGATTTTACGCATGCATGCCGACAAGCGGGAGGAAGTCGAGATGTTGATGGCCGGCGACATTGGGGCCGGCGTGGGCCTCAAACAGGTGGTTACGGGACAGACGCTTTGCGATGAAGAGGAGCCCATTATTTTGGAATCCATGAAATTTCCGGAGCCTGTGATCTCCGTGGCCATTGAACCCAAAACCAAAGCTGCCGAAGATAAGATGTCCTTGGCGCTCAATCGTTTAGCCGAGGAAGACCCGACGTTTCGCGTCCGAAGGGACCATGAAACAGGCCAAACTATCATGTCCGGAATGGGCGAGCTTCATTTGGAGATTTTAGTTGATCGAATGAAACGGGAATTTAAAGTTGAGGCAAACATCGGCAAGCCCACCGTCGCGTTCAAAGAAACCATTCGCAAGAAAGTGACTCAAGAAGGCAAGTTTATCCGTCAAACCGGCGGCCGGGGCCAATATGGTCATGTTTGGCTGGATGTTGAGCCTCTGGAGCGAGGCAAGGGCGTGGAGTTTGAGAGTAAAATTTTTGGCGGCGTGGTGCCTCGGGAATATGTCCCGGCCGTGGAAAAGGGCGTGCGCGAGGCGGCCTCCGAAGGGGCCATTGCCGGGTATCCCATTGTGGATTTAAGGGCGACGTTGACCGATGGGTCGTATCATGAAGTGGACTCATCGGAAATTGCTTTCAAAATTGCCTCGGCCATGGCATTGCGGGCCGCTTGTAAAAAAGCCGATCCTGTCATTCTTGAGCCCATCATGAAAATTGAGGTTTCCGTTCCTGAAGAATACATGGGAGATGTCATCGGCGATTTAAACTCCCGGCGCGCTAAAATTATGGATATGGAAACTAGGGGAAACTCTAAAGTCGTTCGCGGCGTGGTCCCGCTTCAGGAAATGTTCGGCTATGCCACGACGGTGCGCAGTTTGTCGCAGGGCCGGGCGGCATTTAATTTGGAACCTTCCCATTATGAGGAAGTGCCTCGTTCGATTCAGGAAGAGATTGTGGCTAAAGCCACGGGAGATCAAGAGACCGCTAAATATTAGGAGGGAATTGTTATGTCCAAAGAGAAGTTTGATCGAAAAAAGCCTCATGTTAATGTCGGCACCATTGGCCATGTGGATCATGGAAAAACATCGCTGACCGCGGCCATGACGAAAGTTTTAGCCAAGAAAGGATTATCAACGGTTAAAGACTATGCGGAAATCGCCAAGGGCGGCATCGTCCGCGATGCCTCTAAAATTTTAACCGTCGCGGTTTCCCATGTTGAGTACGAATCCGAGAAACGGCATTACGCCCACATTGATTGTCCCGGTCACGCCGACTACATCAAAAATATGATTACCGGAGCGGCTCAAATGGACGGCGCTATTTTAGTCGTGAGCGCGGCCGATGGGCCCATGCCCCAGACCCGCGAGCATGTGTTGCTGGCGCGGCAGGTGAATGTGCCGCATCTGGTTGTTTTTTTAAACAAGTGCGATCTGGTGGACGATCCGGAGTTGCTTGATCTTGTCGAGATGGAAGTGCGCGATCTTTTAAAGAAATACGAATTTCCGGGAGATAAGATCACTGTTGTTCGCGGCAGCGCCTTGAAGGCTATGAGCGGGGATACGAGCGACTACGGCGAGCCCGCGATTTTGAAATTAGTTGATGCTCTGGATGCGAGCATCCCCGAACCCCAGCGTGAAACAGACAAGCCCTTTTTGATGGCTGTCGAAGACGTTTTTTCAATCACCGGCCGCGGCACGGTGGCGACGGGACGCGTGGAACGCGGGAAACTCAAGCTTAACGATAAAGTTCAAATCGTCGGCATTAAACCTACGACGGAGACGGTAGTCACCGGCATTGAAATGTTCCGCAAGCTTCTCGATGACGCCATTGCCGGAGACAATGTGGGAGTCTTGTTGCGCGGTGTCGAAAAAGATGGAGTGGAGCGTGGCCAGGTTTTGGCGGCGCCCGGCTCAATTACGCCGCATACGAAGTTCATTGGTCAGGTTTACATTCTGACTAAAGATGAAGGCGGCCGTCACACGCCGTTTTTCAAGGGATACCGGCCGCAATTTTATTTCAGAACGACCGATGTGACCGGTGAAGTCGAACTTCCAACCAACGTCGAAATGGTCATGCCCGGGGATAATATCCAGATTACCGGCAAGCTGATCAATCCCATTGCCATGGAGAAAGGCGTCCGTTTCGCTATTCGCGAAGGCGGCCGCACCGTGGGCGCGGGCGTGGTATCGGAGATTAAAGAATGAGAAATCTAGGGGTCCAAAGTCCAAAGTCCAAAGTCCAAAGTCCGGAAATAAGAATTTTTTTGTTCTGCTTTTTGACTTTGGACTTGGAACCTGGAACTTGGAACTCCATTGCGACTAACAAGGAGCAATGGTAATGGCCAAAGAAGTTAAACAGGCGCATTCGGCCGCCCCGGCTATCCCTGTCGATCATCGTATCCGCATTCGGCTTCGTTGTTACGACCACAAAATGCTTGATGAATCGGTTGAGAAGATTGTGGCGACGGTTCGGCGCACGGGCGGGGTCATTCTGGGCCCTGTGCTTTTGCCCACTCGCCGGCGGCTTTACACCGTCTTGCGATCCCCGCATACGGACAAGAAGTCCCGCGAACAATTTGAAATGCGCATTCACAAACGATTGATTGATTTAAAAGAGCCGACACCAAAAACGATTGATGATCTCATGAAGCTTGATTTGCCGGCTGGTGTGGACGTGGAAATTAAATTATGAAAAAGCTCCAAGTTCCACGTTCCAAGTTTCAAGTTTGTAGTCCCGAGTTTTTTGGGAACCTGGAACTGTATCATCCTTGGAGATGTGAGGAATTTTATGGCTGAAACAACGCAAGGCCCGCAGGAGCCGCCCCGGTCGCCGAAGCTCAAAGCTATTTTGGCCCGCAAGTTGGGCATGACTCAAATTTTCAATGATCAAGGTATAATATGTCCTGCGACAGAGTTGGAGGCCGGTCCTTGCGCCGTCGTGACCGTCAAGACTAAAGAGCGCGACGGGTATACCGCCTTGACACTTGGATTCGGGAAGGTTCCCGAAGCAAATGTCAACAAACCTGAGCTTGGAACATTCAAAAAGGCCGGTATTGAGCCCAGCGTTTTTTTGAAGGAAGTTCGCGTGGCCCATACTGACGGCTGGGTTTCGGGGCAGCAGGTGTTGGTTTCAGGAATGTTTCAGCCGGGCGACTATGTGGATGTTGCGGGAGTTTCCAAAGGCAAGGGCTTTGCCGGCGGCGTGAAACGCTGGGGTTTTCGTGGAGGCCCGGCTACTCATGGGCAATCCGACCGCCATCGGGCGCCGGGATCATTGGCGGGGAGGCGCTCCCTGGGGCGTGTTCTCCCTGGGAAACGAATGGCAGGGCATCTGGGCGATGACAATGTGGTTGTTTATAAAATGCGAATTTTAAAAGTGGAACCTGAAACGAATCGTCTTTATGTCATGGGGGGAGTCCCCGGGGCTAAAGGAAGTTTTTGCGTGGTGCGCGAGACGGTGAAGTCGCGAAAGCATCAAATTCAAGCCGTTCCC
>JACQPE010000013.1 GCA_016207685.1 Elusimicrobiota bacterium
GACGGCAGTCAGTTGGGGCTACCCCTTTTTGTCTGGGTTGCCGAAGAGCAGTTTAACGAATACGAAAAATCCGTGGCGTTATTTTTGGATAAGCAGCCGCAGGTTCTCTGGTGGTATCGAAATTTAGTGGGAACGGATAAATTTTCGATTCAGGGCTATAAGCAAAACAAAATATACCCGGATTTCATTGTCCAGCAGGGCAAAAGCAGAAAGCCCGTCGCCTCGGTGTTGGTTTTGGAAAGCAAAGGCCAGCACCTAGCGGACAACGCGGACACCAGATATAAAAAGAACATCGCCGCCTACTTCAATAAGGTTGGTCACAAAGTGCCCTGGCAGAAATTGGCCAAAGATTTTCAAGACAACCAGTTCCGGTTTCAGGTGTTGGACGAGGGGGAGTATGCGGATCAAGATTGGAAGGACGATTTGAAAAAAATGCTTCAAGAGAATACTAACTAGAAAAATAATAGCGAGCATAGCTTCAGGTGTTTTCTAATTGCAGAATTCCATAGGAAAGATTCTATGAAACGATTGGATGATTCAACTTTAGAGGTGATTGCCGAGGTGGTCTGCGGCTCCGGACAAGGAGCCGGCGGCGGGCCTTCCTATGAAGCGCCTGGTCCGTATCGAACGAAATCCGAAATCTGCTTATTTTTTCGAAGAGCTGGGGTTGAACCGACTGGCCAATCATCCACACGGAAGTGGTTCGTTTTGGAGTCGCTTCAAGCTCTTAACCAGCAGCAAGGGGGCAATCTTGTTCCTGCTAGTTTGGAGCGTATCCTGCTCAGATTGGCCAGTCCGCACGAGTATCGTGGGGACGCGGGAACCCTTCGGGCTGTCGTCGCTCATCTCAATAAATGCCTGATCGTGGAGGGGTTAGAAATTGGGTTAAATGGCGTCAGTCCGTTGCTTCAAGAGCGAACACCTACGGTTGCTCCGCTTCGGCAGAAATTTAAGCCCGAGCTTCCCCCTGACTTCCTACGTCTTGTTCCGGAACCGCAGTTGGCACAAATACTCACATATCGCTGGGAAGAGGCTCAGCGCTGTGTCGAAGGCAAGGCATATCTGGCGGGCATCGTAATGATGGGCAGTATCCTGGAAGGAGTGCTCCTTTATCGCGCTGAAAAAACTCCCCAGCTGGCAAATAGTGCCGGTTGTTCACCAAAGGATCGATCCGGTAAGGTTCGACCGTTGCATGAATGGGGCCTGTCGCATTTAATCGATGTAGCGCACGAAGTCGGTTGGCTCCAGGGTGACGTGAAGCGCTTCAGTCACGCTCTGAGAGAATCCCGCAACGTCGTTCACCCCTATGTGCAACGCCTGAATTCAGATACGCCGGATGCCGATACTTGCGCGATTTGCTGGCAGGTAGTGAGGGCAGCCGTGTCAGACATTCTTCAGGTGGAATCGGTGGTCTAGCGAATGGACATAGTTGAATCCATTTTCAAAGCTTCTTGGTTTCCAGTTCTGACAGGTTTGGGTGGTTATGTGGGAGGATTTATTTCGGACCTGGGCAAGGAACATTTTATGCGAAAGACGCGTCTTCGCGATGAGCACGCCCAGGAAATTCAGAAGGAGATATTGGCGCCAATTTACGAGTACCTTAGAGAGTTCTATTTTCCGATCTGCCAAATGAAGATGTCCCCTCTTGAAATTGGAAGAGAGTCGATTTATCGAACGTCGGACCATATTACCCAAGACACATATCTCCGAACAGAATTTCGTGTGTCCATCAAGACGCCGGCCAAAACGGGCAAATTGGGTTTATTTCAGGATGAATATTGGCACGAAACTGAGGGGTTCCGACGGTATTTTGACGATGCCTTGAAAATCCATTATCCAGAGCCGCTCAAGAAATGGCAGGTTTTTAGTGAAAACTATAAGACGATAGTGAGCCAAGTTAAAGATCAGGCAGTTTCTTTAATTCCAAGGCTCCAGGAAGTTGCGGGGCTTCCATCCGCCTTAGCAGGGGGACCAGAACCTTCTGCTATTTGGGCGAACTATCCGCACCTGGCTCTCGTGGCGCTTCATCGACAACTCGGCATCGATGAAGGAGGGCTCTACTTTTCTGGTGGTAGCAATAACGAAGTAAAGACTTCCCGAACGCAAACGGCTGTTCTTAAATGCCAGTCAGCAGAGCAGGCAGAGCGGATAGTCAGCGCCATCGACCGACTGATTAAAGACTTGGCTGGGACCATAGAAGAAGAAACACGGTTTGTTAAGCTGGAAGCGGACGTCAAGCAGCTACTGGAAGATTTTCGTTTCGCTTTAGCAAAGAAGCCGACCCCGAAGAAATGTCCATTTGTATAACAAGCTAACGCTTTAAGGAGAGCATTTTTTTCAGAAGCCTGCCTATCAGGACAGTGAAAAATCAACATGAAATGAATACAGTAGATGAAAATATCAGCCGTGTCATAGCCAATGATGGCGGTTATCCCATTGAAGAAATGGAAGCACTTGTCCAGCGGGGGCAGGAGGCTGTGGGACCGCTGGCTTCGGCGATTAGGCAGCATAAAAATAGCGAAGAAGTGGACTTGCTGCCCGCGATCGTGGCGCTGGGAGAGATTCGCTCGTCTGCGGCCGCGCCGGTTTTATTGGACATTATGGCTACTCCTGGCATGGAGATATCGTCTGAGGCAGCGGCGGAGGCGGTGGCTAAGCTTGGGGACCGAGCGGTGCCTCTTTTGATGCCCATGATACAGCCTGACCGAGCGCCTGAATCCCGGTTTTGGGCTTTGGGAGCTTTAGGCATGACCAAGAGCCGTGAGGTGTTGGAACTTTTGAGAACAGCCTTAAAAAGCATGCCTGATTTTACTGGAGTCGTCGCCGGCGCGTTAATGGACCTTGGGGACAAGGAATCAATCAAAGATATCTACGCGGTGTATGAGCGGGCTGCTGAAACAGATTTGTGGATTCCTGATATGGAGGAGTCTATTCAATGTCTTGCTGGCACCTTGGAATTAGGCGAGAAAGATTTCCGCATGAAGGATTGGCGTACTCGCTGGAGGCGTCGTCCAGCTTGGGGTTGGACCCCCGAGCCTGGCCATTGGAGAGTGGGTTTTATTTTATGGGATCAATTCCGTAAGGGCAAATTGCCTCCCAGGAAATTAAAGAAGAAGACTTTTGAGGAGCTGATTTCTAAAAAGGAGCCGTTTCCCGAAGGGGAAGAAGAAAAGATTTGTGACAAATGCGATTACGAGGTTTTTAAGCCCCTCGGGCTTCCCGTGTGTCCTGAAACCGCCTATGGCTCCACTATTCATCAAGAGGCTTTGCTCCAAAGTGAAATCAAAGAGGGGGGCAAGACGATCCCAGAAGTCCTCGATTGGCTGGACTGGGATTTGCAAGAAGAAGAGGATGGCTGGGAAAAGCTGTCGGATGAGGATAAAGAAGAATGGGTCATGGACCAAACCACGCTTGAGTTTTTGCTTTTGGATGGGCGCCGGACGTTGGATGAAGGGGTGGCAAGAATCCGGGAGGCAAGGCATGGATTCGGCCGGTTGTGGGGATTGCCCCAAGAGGAACTGCACAACAAGGACCTATTAGCCAAGGAGTATTTCGCCAAGATGGGCCAGCCTGTTCCTAAAAATAAAATCGGCCGCAACGACGCCTGCCCCTGCGGCTCCAGCAAGAAATTCAAGAAATGCTGCGGTGGTGGTATAACGTAAAAGCGGGTTTTTGTAAGAAAAATGTATACGTTTTTCTTACAAAAATGACCCTCAAGGACCGTCTGATTTTGTCACAGAAATGTAGTGGTTTACGCGACAAAGAGGAGTAGGGCGCGGTTGAAATTCAACTGATCTTGACAGCCGAGAAAATACCTTGTATAGTTTAATATATATCAAATAAGACATATTAACATTGTCTTATAC
>JACQPE010000141.1 GCA_016207685.1 Elusimicrobiota bacterium
TATTGCTTAAAAGACCGGTCAATGACGCTGTGGTCAGGACTGTTTGCGAGGAGGCGCTCGTAACGCTGAAGTTCCCCGCGGTGGAAATCTCTACGGTGAAGGCCGTTCCCGAAGGATTGGTGTTGGCGTCAAAGGTGATGGCCATGCTGGTAAAGGCAACCAACGTGAAGGTTGAGACCGCGTTTCCCGGTGAGGCGGCGAGGGTGTAGGCGCTGGCTGTTGTGGCTGAAGAAATATCGTCGGAATCAAGGGAGATGATAGATCGGGCATAGAGCGTGTTGGTGGATAAATTTGTTTCAGTCCAAGATGTGGTGTTGGCAGCTAATGTTCCGGATAAATTCCCTGATGTTGACGTGAGAACTTGGTAACCGGTTTCCGCGCTGGCGTCAATCCAGTTCCAGATGATGGAGACAGCGGAAGCGGACACGTTTGTTGAAAATGATGGGGAGGGAGGTTTGATTGGGAAGCGCCCCAACCAGATGTCATTTCCAGAGGAAGAATTGTTCACCATGCCCGCGGCCCAAATTGCTTGGTCGCCGTCGTATGTCAGACGGCGGCCATCATCGGTTCCATTCGATGATCCATTAGTGGAGACCGAAGAAACGATGGCCAAATTGGAGCCGAGTTTCGCGGTCCAAATGTTGGCGCCGCCCGCTGTTTCGTTGAGATAGCCATGGACAAAAATGCTGTTGCCATCCGATGCTATTCCTTGGCCGGCATCGGAACTTGAGCCGGAGCCGGCCACGGTGGCGCTTGCCTGAAGAATCAATGAGGAGTTATATCGGGCGATCCACAAATTGGCGTCTCCTCCGGTTTCGGTAACCACGCCCGTTGTCAAGATATTGGTATTGGAATCAATCGAAATGGCGTAGCCGGCATCGTTCATATTGCCGGAGCCGTTGATGGAAACGCTTGTTTGGATCACCAATGAGGAGTTGTATTGGGCAAGCCAGATATTTTGACTTCCGGAGGTTTGGGTCAGGAATCCTAAAACGTAGATATTGCCGTTTGAATCTACGGCAGCATCATAGCCGAAGTCATTGCCTCCGGCATTTCCTTTGACAGTGGCGCTTGCCTGCCACACCAAGGAAGAATTGTATTTGGCGGTCCAGAAATTGGCGCCGCCAAAGTTTTCAGTTAAAAAACCGGTAAAAATAGGATTTCCGCTGTTGTCTAGAGTGACACCCAAACCTTGGTCCGTGGCATTGGCGGAACCATTAATCGTGGCGCTGGCTTGAAGAACCAGCGAGGAATTGTATTTGGCCAGCCAAATATTTGTATTGGGGCCGCTTTCTTCCGCGTATCCAATGACAAAGATATTGCCTGCTGTGGGATCAAAGGCGATGTCTTGGCCGATGTCCGTGCCGTTTCCAGAGGCATTGTACGTGGCGCTGGCTAATAAAGCCAGCGATGAATCGTATTTCCCGATCCAGATGTCGGCGCCTGTGGCGGTAGTTGACGTCTGGCCTACGAAATAGGCGACATTGGTCGCGGTGTCTACGGCGATGCCATAGCTTCGGTCGTCGCCCGCTCCTGTTTCTGTGATAGTGGCGCTGGAGATGATATGCAAAGCTTGCGCAGGAAATTTCAATGTTAGGCAAAGGACGATACCCATCAGCGCAATTGACGGGAGATTATTGACGGCGCGTCCCATATTAAAAACGATAGCTCATGGTTAATCTTTGGGCCAATCCCAGATCGCCGAAGGGAACAAAGGCATAATCAAGACCAAAAGATTGCGTGACGATAAAGCCCAGGCCTCCCGTTAAGCCGGGACGGGCGGGCAACCCAATAAAAGTATTTGTTCCCGAATCGGATGAGCCTGCCAGTGGATGCCAGTAGCCGCCGCGAAGACCCAGAATTCCAAGAAACCAGTACTCCGTTCCGATGCTGATATTAGTCAGGCGGGTTTCATCAAAACTGAATTCCAAAACTTGATTGATGAGTCCTTGGTAGGCAAGGCCGGCGTGAATTGAGAGGGGCAAGGGGCTGCTGGATGAGCCGAGTTTAAGCCGGGTTCCAAGATTGCGAAAGGCAAGGCCGGCGGAAAATTTTTGATCCCAGGCTCGGAAGGAATACTGGGTTCCCGCGTCAATGGCCAGGGCTTCGCCCTGCGCGCCGGCAATGCGTTGTTGAATTATTTTTAATGTCACTCCGGCAGAGATCGGCCCTTGGAACGTGCGCGCCGCGGAAATTCCCAGCGAGAGGTCTCCCGCTTGAAAATAGCCCTCCGGCTGTTCGCTTTCCATTGACCGCCACTCTAGGTCGTCAACGCTTAAGTTTGTCGCAGCCAGAGCCCAGCTTGTCGCTGATGGATGGTAGCGCGCCCAAGCGAGTTGATTGATATCAATGCCTTGAAACCAAGAGGATCGGGAGGCCTGAATCTCCCGGCTAAAATTGAGTCCGCCGCGGGCTTGAGCTAATCCCGCGGGATTAAAATAACTGCTTGATGCGTCATTGGCCAGGGCCACAAGAGCATTGCCCAGGCTTTGGGCCCGGCTTCCAAAGCCGATGGTGAGAAATGTTGCGGCGTCAGTTCCGGGTCCACTAGCCAACGTGTTATTGGCGTGGATCCAAATCAACAGACAAAGTATCGATTGCAATTTTGGCCGCATGGTAATTTTTATTCGCAATTCTTTGGTGGTTTGAAACGCCATTTTTTTTCATAAGACTTGTTGCTATTTTAAGACCTTCCGTCGAAGACCATTTTTTGGCCTCCGACGGGACTGGTTTATTAAGCAGCGCGTCTATTTTTATTCTTTAGGAGAGTAGCCGATGAAATCGAAAAAATCCACAAGAGGTTGGTCAAGGGTTGGCGTGTTGAGATAGGCTATATAGCGGCTATTTCGTTTTGGTTGCAGCGATGAGCGCGATCCAGCCGACTAGGTCAACCACCAGCCAGGCCAAGAAAACGAAATCCAAGAAAATAAAAAACATCGTGGAGAGCTGCTCGCCTAGATTGGAATAAATGGAATCTATGGTTTCCAAACGCACGGAGGCAGTTTTGGCTTGCTCATCAATATCAAAGGAGGACAAAATTTCCCGGTGCACGCTTTGCAAATGCCAGTCGGATTCAATCTCCGGAATTTGATGGTGCAGGGCATGAAGGCCTTCCACTAAAGCAGCCTTGGCCCTGCCGAACTCCCGCTGTTCGCGAGAAATGCGTTGATACAATTTTGGCATCTTCCAGAAGCGGTAATAGGCCGGTTGATCCTCCAGCACCCGGTGCGCGGCAAGAAGAGATTTTTCCAGGAAGGCGTTGGCCGCTCCGACGTTGAAGTATTGGGCGAAGGCCAGAGAAACAAGATCATGAAGCATCTCGTCCTCCGGGGAATGCAGGAAGGCGCCGAAGTGGTTGATCAATATGATTTCTTGGTCGTAATAACCGATATTTTTGAGCTCTTCGCGCGTCAGCGCATATTCGGAGAGCCGCGCATAGGACGGTTCGCCGGTGACAATGCCGAATAAAGTTTTATTATTCTTGCGCAAGAAGGCTTCGGCGCCTAAATTTTCTTTCCAAGGAAGGGAGAATAGATTGAAAATTTCCCGCCCGGGCTCTAAGCGCGCGGCGCTCATGGAACGGGCGTGTGATTTGGCTTTTTCCAGGACTGCGTTGATTTGCGAATGGAAGAAAACCAATAACGACATGCGGCCGACATGGAGTTTTTCAGCATTGATGGCCAGTTCCGATGCCGCCTGAAGATCGCCCGTGTAGTTGACGGATAGTTCAAGCATCCCCGTGCCGAAGGGGTAGAGATGCGCGGTTAGTTGCGATTGACCCAGAGACTTTCCTTGATAAAAAATTTCGCCGGCCTGGAAATGTCGGGTGACTTCCTTGCTGAATCGGCGGTCTTTGACGTCTAATTCCAAATCCATTCCCAGATCAATAGGAAAAAGGTAGTGAACCACCAGAGATTCAATCGGCGGCGCTTTAACGGGGGCGTTAGACATGAGCCTTGTCAGAATCGTCGGTCTTGGGCCACAAAATCAGGCGGTAATTTCCTTGCCCCTGGCGTTCGCGGGCCAAAACAATGAGTTGTTGGCGATTGAATTGAGTTAAGGCGATGGGTTCAAGCTCGGGATCAACCCAGGCCCGGCAGCCGTGTTCTTGGCCGGAGGGCTCCTGACAGATAAAAAAGTCGGAACCTTTGCGGGCCAAGGCGAAAAATTTTCCCCAGGCGCAAGACCAGGAAAGATGGACGCTTTCCTGGAGAATGTTGCCGAGGGGGCGATTAAGTTCCGGAATGGCCACGAGGTCATTGTTTTCAAGCAAAGCGGCTTCGGCGCGCTCATTGACGGTAAGTAATTGGATGCGGATGCCATCCCAACAAATCGGGCCGGCAGGCTGGCGGATCAATTCCGTGTGGATTCGGACCCAAGACGGATTTTTGTCGTTTTTTGAACCGATCCAAAGTTCACCATCATGGTTTTCAAGAAGGGTTCGGCCGGAGTTTAGGGCTATGGCTTGGATAGGACGAAGATGTTCGGAAAGGGGTTGGGGGATGGTGCGCGTGGATAGATTATTTGATTTTCCTGATACTAGATCAATGACTAGCAGACCTTCTTTTTTCCAATCGGCAATAAAAATTTCTTTGCCGTTAAAGCCGATGCCTGAAGGATCGGCCAAGACATGAGCCGGAATATTAGGCAGCGACAGCGGCTTGGCGGGAGCGATGGAGCATCCCGTGAAAGCGAACATCGTTAGGGACGCGGGAAGCATGCACCGCTTTGTCAATGTTGTCATCGGGTCATTCCGGCTTCGGGATCATCAGCACTTCACCAATTTTGGGAAGGCCGCGTTCTATTTTTTCGGAGTTAACTTTATAGATCAGTTCCCAAAGTTCAGGGTCGCCGTAGAATGTTGCGGCAATGCGGCGAAGCGTGTCGCCGGCAATGACCCGGTGTTGTTTAGGCCATTCGGCCACTGGTTTGGGTTTAAGCGCCTGTTCTTCTTCGGCCGCTTTTTTCTGGGCCTGCTCTTGGCGCGCTTCTTCCAGCGCGCGCTCCGTTTGATCGGAGCGTTTGCGCTCATCCAGGGCGCGGATTTCCTCGCGCAGGACTTTGAGATCAGTTTCCGCGTCTTTATTTTCTTTGGCCAGTTTTTTACGGTTTTGTTCAAGGGCGATAATTCTTTGGGAAAGTTCTTGGGCTTGAACCGCGGCGCGCCCCACGAAGCGTTCATAGAAATGGCGTCCGCCCAAAGCATAACCGACGCTGACCATGACGGCGCCTTCTTTCCGGTGGAACCCCTCATAGGGTAACACCAGGGCAGTGTCAATAATTACCGGAGAAAATGCCGTTCCAAAACCAATGGAAACAGTGCGGAGTTCCCCCAGGCGCAAGCCGCGCCCGGCGCGCAGAAAGCCCAATCCTTTGAAAAGCTCGACTTGGACGGCCGGGTAGAAGGTGGCTAATTCCCGGCGCATCCGAAAATCTATCATGCCAGAAACTGCCCCAAAGCGCTGAAGAGCGCCCAGGTTTAGAGCCGGGCCTTGAACTTTGCTCATGAGACTATCAATGCCGATCACGCTCGCGCCAAATTGCGTTTTTGAGCGGGGAAATTCAAGTTTGGCGCCGGCATCCAGGCCGAATCCGACAGCGCTGTCAAAGGAATCATTCGGGCCGGGGCGCTCCCTTAAGCTTAAGGCGCGCAGGCTCATGCCCCAGGAAAACCGCTGTTCTTCCTTGGGTATGCCGGGAAAAATACTTTGTTCAGCCCAAGTTAAATAGAATCGGTCGAATTTTTTAACCAATGAATCCGATCCCTGCCAGCCGCCGCCGATGACAATGCCTTGATACATTGGTTTGAGGTAGCTGAAGTGATAATTTGACGCAGGAACGCTGTAGTAGTGGCCGAAGCCGCCATAAAAATGGGGGATATTCAGGTCGCTTAAGCCGGCCGGATTCACGTAGAGACTTTGCGGCCCTTCGGCCAAGGCCACAAAGGAGCCGCCCAGCCCCCCCGCCTGCGCGCCGGCCACGAGATCATCGAAGGTTAAGGCGCGCAGGCAGTTCCAGGTTCCAAGTTCCAAGTTCCAAGTTAAGAAAGCATAAAAAAGAATTTTTGACGAGGAGATTTTATTTTTTGACTTGAAACTTGGAATCTGGAACTTGGAACTTTTATTCATTGGTTTATTTTAGATTTTCTTGAAAAAAATCAGCGATTTCATCCTCAACCCAAAAGATGTGGGCAATGGCGCTTATGTGACCGGACGGGAGATGAACGACTTGCGGATGGGGGATGCTCTCCCGCAATCGTCTCTGTGCCGACTGGGGGACCACGAGATCCCAACGGGCCTCGGCCAGTAAAACAGGGCGGTTGGCCCATGCTTGGGGCGGGGGAAGTTCGAGGTCGCTTAGTTGTTCGGAAATCATTTCCATTGAAGGGTTTAGTTTTTTGGCCAATAGTTTGGTTTCAGAGCCTTCCGCGAGGATTTGAGCTAAGCCGGCTCCGGCCAATAGAAAGGCTCCCGCTCTGATGCGTTGGTCGCGGCTCATGGCCAACGATGCCGTAATACCGCCCAGACTGATGCCCGCAATGCCGAGTAATTTTGGGTTCCATGACGGTTCGAGCATGGGTAGGCCGCCCTGTTCGATCCAGTCGACGGCAATGATGAGATCGTCAAGCGCTTCTCTCATGTTGTTTCCCAGGGATTTGATATCTCTCTCTAGGAATAGCTTGCCGCTGGGCAAATCGAGAAAAAACCGGCGTTCAAATTGCTGCGGCAACGGCATGATGGCGCTTGCAATGCCGCGTTCGGCGAGCCGTCGGCTGATCCGGGTTTCGGCCCAAAGATTGGGACCGCCCATCATGGGCAGGATGATCACCAGGGGGGCAGCGTTCGTCCTGGCCGCCGGCGACTGGGTCAGGAGCCAGAGGTCATCCGCCGCAGGGTTGACGGCGCTGGATTTGCCTGGATGGGGCCGTTTAATCACATGCCATTCGGGTCGCGGTATATTTTGGGAAGCTTCATCCAAGCAGACGCCCGGCAGGGATCCCAAGAGAGCCCATGATAGCGCTAGGGTAGCGAGCGATGGGCGGCCAGTGCGTGGAAATAGAGAGTTCATAACTGTTCAGCCCCTTTCCCTCCATTGCCCCTGCGAAGGCCGGTGGCGTGAATGACGAACTGAATAGTTATAAAAGTTTTTTCCATCACCCCTTGGGTTATTTGGCTTTATCTGCCTGTCTCATTTTTTGGATAAAGAGAGAAAGGAAAATGATAAAAGCCGCATAAACCGAGAATTTCGTCCACTCGAAAATGTCGTAGGTTCCTTTAAGCGCATAAGCCGTCAGCATGACAATGATGACGGAAATTGATGTTTGGATGGTTTGTTGTTGATCGGTGTAAATGGCCGTGGCAATCGCAGGAAGGGCGAATAATAGCCACATGGGCTCCCAGGAAGTTCCCAGCATATAAAAGAGCGCGATGTTGGTGATGTAATTTACCGGAACACGAATAAAGGCGATTTTCGGCAGCGTTAAAGGCCTTCGATAGGCCAGGGCGGCCGTGGCATAGTTGAATACGATATTAAAGGCAAGAATTGCCCAGGAGAGACGGCTGATATTGGGTGATGGAGATGATAGTAATATTCCCGTGCCTACCAAAATGACGGCGAATGGAGTTAGGTAGCGATTGAGAATTTGAACAGGCGTGGTCATTTCGATTTTTATTATTTTTTCATGAATCAACGGCATTCGTGCCCCCCATTTGATGTGGATGATTTTATGTTGAGTCTTGAGCTATCTGTTGGCGACAAAAGAAATTGGGCGAGCGCTTTGGGGTAGAGCCGGCGTTCGAGTTCATGGATGCGTTTTTGGAGGGATTCCGGGGTTTCTCTAGGCAAAATGGAGAGGCGTTCCTGGAGCACGATGGGTCCATGGTCGAATTCTTCATCAACGAGATGGACCGTGGCTCCGGATTCCTTTGTTCCGGAGGCCAGCACCGCTTCGTGCACGCGCCTGCCGTACATTCCCGACCCGCCGAATTGGGGAAGGAGAGCTGGATGGATGTTTAAAATGCGTCCTGAAAATTGTTTCAAGACCAAAGAACCGATCTTTTTTAAAAATCCGGCCAGTAAAATGACGTCAATGGAATAAAGCTCTAGCGCTCCCAGTAAATTTTGGTCCCAGTTTTTGTCGGGAAGGGATTGGGGCGGGGGCACGATGACATTCGGGATTTCTAGTTTTTTGGCGCGCTCGACGGCCGGGCATGGCCGGTCGGCGATTAAGACGCTGATGCGACTTGATGGCACTTCTTGGTTTCGGCATGCCTGAACTAAGCGTTCGAAATTTGTGCCTTGGCCGGAGCAAAAAACGGCAAGGCTCCATGGTGGCGACATGGCGCTATCGGCGTTGAGCCAGGGGTTTGTAGTGGTTGAGAGTGGGGCCCGTGTAAATTTGTCTGGGCCGGCCGATTTTCATTCCCGGGTCCCCGCGCATTTCTTTCCAGTGGGCGATCCATCCCGGGAGCCGTCCCAAGGCAAACATCACCGTAAACATATTAGTGGGAATGCCCATGGCCCGGTAAATCAGGCCGCTGTAAAAATCAACATTGGGATAAAGATGCCGTTCAAGGAAATAAGGATCATGGAGCGCGGCATTCTCAAGTTGAATGGCGATGTCTAAAAGTTCGTCGTCAATGTGAAGTTTTCTGAGGAGTTTGTGGCAGGCATTTTTTATGATAGAAGCGCGTGGGTCGTAGTTTTTGTACACGCGGTGCCCGAATCCCATGAGGCGGATTTTATTTTTTTTCGTTTTTACGAGATCAATATATTTTTTGACGTCGCCGCCGTCATGGCGGATTCGTTCCAGCATGTCCATCACTTCCGCGTTGGCCCCCCCATGGAGGCGGCCCCACAGCGCGCAGACGCCCGCCGCGATAGAGGCAAATAAATTGGCTTGGCTCGACCCCACCAGGCGCACGGTTGAGGTGGAACAGTTTTGTTCATGATCCGCATGCAAAATCAGGAGGATTTCCAGCGCGCGTTCCACGTCTTTATCAACCTTGTACTCTTCCGCCGGCACGGCAAACATCATTTGCAGAAAGTTTGCCGTGTAGCTGTGACTGTTGTGGGGATAGACAAAAGGTTGGCCGATCGATTTTTTATAGGAGAATGCCGCAACCGTTGGAACCTTGGCGATTAATCGGGCGATGTTTAGATTGAGCTCTTCCGGCGTGCGCGCGATGAGCGTTTCGGCATAGTAGCTTGAGAGCGAGCATACCATGGCGGATAAAATTGCCATAGGATGCGCGGTGATGGGATAGTTCGAGAAAAAGTTTTTTAGGTCCTCATGGAGGAGGGTATGCCGTGTGACATTGGTGGTAAATTCCTTGAGATCTTTGGCCGTTGGGAGGCTTCCGTAGATTAGAAGATAGGAGGTTTCAAGGAATGTTGATTTTCGGGCCAGCTCTTCAATGGGCATGCCTCGGTAACGCAAAATGCCCCTTTCGCCGTCAATAAAAGTGATGTCGCTGGTGCATGAGCCTGTATTGGCGTAGGATGGGTCAAGCGTAATGAGGCCGGTGCGATCGCGAAGCTCGCGGATATCGATGCCGCGTTCTCCTTCTGTTCCCTTAAATACGGGCAATTTGGCTATGGCGCCGTTTAAGGAAAGTTTTGCGTAGTCCGGCATAATAACTATGATACTTAAATGACGACCCATGAAAATGCCCCCTGTGGCATAACGTATTTGTGCGCGGCCCGGTTTAACCATAGCGCGCCTCCGTCGCAAGCCCATGCGCCTAAGAGGAAGGCGACAATAGCGATAAAGGTGAAAAAAGAAAAAAAAGAGAGGTTTCGCGAAGAAAAAAAATTTTTGGGTTCATACTATGCGACCCTATAATTCAATGAACTCAATAACTCTTCATTGTCCGGCTAAAATTAATCTTTTTCTTGAAGTTGGTCCGCGGCGCCGAGATGGGTATCATTCCTTGAATACTATTTTAGCGAGCCTGCGCCTAAGCGACCGACTTTTGTTGAAACGGCGGCTTCGGGGCCCTGCCGGCGCCATTGATTTTCGTCTTCAATTTGCTAAGGATTACCCCGCGACCTGGGCTAAGTTATTGCGTCGGGGAATTGATCAAAATTTGGCCATGCGCGCCTACCGTTTGTTGTCCGGGCAATATCCCCAAATTCGTAGCGTCCCTTTAACGTTAACGTTGGTCAAGAAAATTCCTATTCAGGCGGGACTGGGCGGAGGCTCCTCCGATGCAGCGGGTGTTTTGGTCGGCGTCAATCAATTGTTGAATCTTCATATTCCTTGGCGGAATCTATTGCGAATGGCGCGCGTTTTGGGCAGCGATGTGCCCTTCTTTTTGCATTGCATGAGGGATAAAAAAATACCGTGTTTTTGGGCCTCGGGCCGGGGCGAGCATTTGAAACGCCTGGCCGCGCCAAAAATTCGTCATGTGCTTTTGGTTCATCCGGGCTTCGGGATGGCGACATCTCGGGCGTATCAATTATTTGATCAAGATGGCGCGGCCGCTCGGTTGACAAGCAGCGGGATTCTTCCTACACTCAAGCAGGAATTGGTTGCCGATTGCCAACAATGGAGATGGCTGGGGACGAATAGTTTTGAGTCCGTGCTCATGAGACAATACGCGCTCTTGAGGCGTCTAAAATCTCGATTGCGCCGCGAAGGCGCGTTGGCGGTTGGCGTTAGCGGCAGCGGCTCGTGCCTTTATGCGATGGCAAAGAGAGCTCGGGAGTGCCGGGGGTGGGTCAGGAAAATGAAACAGGCCGGCTTGAGCCGCCGGTTACGGTATTATGTGACCGCGATCGAATAGGAGGGAGATATCGCATGGAAATCACCGATGTTCGGGTCTATTTACGCAATGAAAACAAGCTTAAGGCTTTCGCCACCGTTACTTTAGGAAGCGTTTTAGTGGTCCACAATATGAAAGTTATTCAAGCCCCCAAAGGGCTCATTTTATGCATGCCCAACCGAAAGGGCCCTGATGGCGCATTCCGAGACGTCGTGCATCCGATAACCAACGAATTCCGGCATGAGCTCGAACAGCGCGTCTTTGCGGTCTATGATGAGGAGTTAAAGAAAAGACCGCCGGAGCAGACTGCGGTTCCTGCCGCCCCCCATCAAGAAAATTTTAGCGAAAAATCAGCGCCGCCGGTGGCTTCTTAATTTGATGGCTGGGAAAATGAAACGATTTTTATGAAGAATCTTAATGTCGTGATTTTGGCGGCCGGCGAGGGGACGCGCATGGCGTCGCGAATTCCCAAGGTTTTGCATCCATTGGCCGGACAGCCGATTATTTCTTATGTGCTTTCGACCGTATTTACCGTCAAGCCCAAAAATGTCATTGTGGTTGTCGGCCAAGATGACCGGGTCCGATCCCGCATCCTGGAAGATTATTCAAAGATTCGCAATCTTGAATTTGTAAGGCAGGACAAACCGTTGGGCACGGCGCATGCGCTTGCTTGTACGCGTAAAAACTTAAAAGATGCCGAACAAGTTTTGGTCATTGCCGGGGATGTGCCGCTGATATCAAGGGACACGCTCGAAGAGATCATTGCCTTCCATAACAGAGAGCATACGCAGGGCACCTGCCTGGCCGCGCGCTTGGCCAACCCTTCAGGTTACGGCCGCATCTGGCGCGGCCCTACCAATGAATTTTTGAAAATCATTGAAGAAAAAGACGCGGGCTTGCGCGAACTTCAGATTAGGGAAGTTAATTCTGGGATTTATGTTTTTGACAGGGAGCCATTGTTGACCGCGATCGCCCAGGTCCATCCTGATAACGCTAAAAAAGAGTACTACCTCACTGATGTCATTGAAATTTTACGCACCCAAGGCCATCGCGTGGCCGCCTGGCAGTCACCCAATGGAGAAGAGCTTTTGGGAGTTAATACGCGCGTTGATTTGGCGCGCGCCGAAAGCGTGCTGCAGCGTTGGACGTTGGATGCTTTAATGCGCGAGGGGGTGACGATACCTCTTCCCCAAAGCGTGTATGTCGAGCCCGTGGTGCGCATTGGCGAGGATACGGTAATTTATCCGGGCGTTATTTTAAAAGGCAAAACAGTGATCGGTAAAAATTGCGAGCTGGGGCCCAATTTGTATTTGGAAAATTGCACATTGGGCAATAACGTAAGGGCAGTTTATTCTTTCGCTCGCGAGGTCACGATGGCGGATTTTGTGAGCGCGGGGCCTTTTTCCCACTTGCGTCCCGGGACGCACTTGGCAGAACGCGTCAAGGTGGGCAATTTTACCGAAATCAAGGAATCTTCGATTGGAGAGGATTCCAAGGTCCCTCATTTGGCTTATATCGGCGACGCGGAGATCGCGGCGCGCTGCAACATCGGCGCCGGAACTATTACTTGCAATTATGACGGGGTGCGCAAGAACAAGACTGTTGTCGAAAGCGATACTTTTGTTGGCTCCAATGTGAATCTTGTGGCGCCGCTTAAAATCGGGAAAAATGCGCTGGTGGCTGCCGGTTCTACCATAACGCGCGATGTGCCTTCCAACACGCTCGCTATTGCCCGCAGTTTTCAAATCCACAAGCGGCGCAATGAAATCAATAATTAAATTGTTATGGCGACAACGATAATGATGAAACCCAAACGCCTGACAAGAGCGCCCGCAGATGTGCGAGATAATCTTCTGCTTTTTTCAGGCAATGCCAACAAGGTCTTGGCCGAAGAGATTGCCCGTTACCTCGGACTCGGTCTGGGGCGCGCTTCAGTGGGGCGTTTTGCCGATGGTGAAGTCAACATTCAAATTGAGGATAATGTTCGCGGCAAAGACTGTTTTTTAATTCAGCCTACCTGCCGGCCGGTCAATGAAAACATCATGGAGCTCGTGCTTTTCATGGACGCTTTGCGTCGTGCATCGGCCGCCAAGATCACGGCCGTTGTGCCCTATTTTGGCTATGCTCGGGCAGATCGAAAAACAGCTCCGCGCGTGCCTATTTCCGCTAAGCTTTTGGCCAACTTGATCACAGCCGCCGGAGCCACGCGCGTCATCACCGTTGATTTGCATACGGGGCAGATCCAGGGATTTTTTGACATACCCGTGGACCATCTTTATGCGACCAAGGTATTCCTGGAATACGTGGCATTGAAGCGGCTGACGAATTTGGTTGTGGTCAGTCCCGATGTGGGCGGCGTAGAGCGCGCGCGTGCTTTTGCCAAACGCGTGGGCACCAGCATTGCTTTTATTGATAAGCGCCGTCCGGCTCCTAATGTGGCCCATGTCTATAATGTTGTGGGCTCAGTGGCCGGGAAGGCGGCTATTATTCTTGATGATATCGTGGATACGGCGGGAACGCTCGGTGAAGTGGGGCGCGCCTTAAAGCAATGGGGCGCCTCCAGGGTTTACGCGTTGGTGACCCATGGCGTTTTATCCGGCAAGGCCATTGAAAATTTGGAAAACGCGCCTATTGAGGAGCTGGTGATCACCAATTCCATCCCCTTAACGGATCGCGCCAAGCAGTGTCGGAAAATCAAGGTTCTCTCCATAGCCAAACTATTCGGTGAGGCCATTTTGCGTAACCATCGCGGCGAGTCCATTAGCGCCCTATTTCAGTAATAGGCGGGCGGTTTGATATAATTTTGAACAATGTCTGAAGAAATTATTCTTACGTCTCGCGCGAGAGCCCCGCAGACTTCTAAGGGATTATTGCGTTTAAGCCGTTTCGAGGGGAGCATCCCCGCGATCCTCTATGGCGCTTCTAAGACAAGCAAAAGCTTGTGGGTGTCACGCCTGGAACTTGAAAAAGCCATGCGCCAAGCGCACAGCGCCAACGTTTTATTTCAACTACAAATAGAAGCCAAGGAAACGCCGGGTCAAACCAAGGCTAAATTTGAAACGGAACATGTGCTGCTCAAAGAAGTTCAGCGAAATCCTATCAATGAAGTTCCCTGTCATGTGGATTTTTTTAGAGTTGATTTGAAGAAACGCGTCGAGGTCAATGTGCCTCTTCGGGTCACCGGTGAGGCGACGGGCGTTAAGAACCAGGGAGGAATTTTGGAGCTTTTGGCCCGTGAGGTTAAAATTCGTTGTTTGCCAACGGCTATCCCCGAAGCCTTTACTATTGATGTGACGCCATTGGGTATTGGTCAGGGTGTTTTTATCAAAGATTTAACCGTGCCTCAGGGCGTTGAAGTGCTGACCGATGGCAATCATCTTGTTGTGACCGTGGCGGCTCCGGTGAAAGAAGAAGAGCCCGCGGCCGCCGTTGCGACGACGGGCGCTGCCGGCGCTGAACCGGAAGTTATCACCAAAGGCAAAAAAGAGGCGGAAGGCGAGGCCGCGAGCGCCGCCGCGCCCAAATCCGCGGCCGCTGCTGCACCCAAAGCCGAAACTCCGTCAAAAAAATAATTCCATTTTTCCCGTTATTGCGTTTCGCTGTTTTTTCCATGACGGCGTTATTTGATGCGAGCCTGCAGTATTCAGCGGTCAGCTTTCGGCAGAAAAATGAGGATGTGCTTCTCGTTTTTTTCTCATTGGCTGACGGTTGAACGCTGATGGCCGAACGCTTGCTATTTGACTATGCGCTTTTTGCCTTGGGCAATCCAGGATCTCGCTATGAGAAAAATAGGCATAATGCCGGATTTATGCTGGCGCAATATATCAATCGTCAATTTTTATCACGCCGCGAGGCAACAGGCCTGCTTCATTCATCATTAGCATCATGTTTTTTTCTTGATGTTGCCGGAAAAACAACGCTTGTTATATTGCCTCAAACATTCATGAATAGTTCCGGCCGGGTATTGCGCGAGTTGCAGCGAATCTCCTCGTGCGATTTGGGCCGCCAGGTTGTTGTGGTTTATGATGACCTTGATTTGCCTTTGGGCGCCGTTAGGCTTCGCGCCCAGGGTTCAGCAGGCACGCATCAAGGAATGCGCTCCGTGATTGAGGCGGCAGGCCAGGAGAAATTACCCAGGCTTCGCTTGGGCATCGGGCCCAAACCCGAAGGCGTTCCTGCCGAAGAGTTTGTTTTGGAAAATTTTTCTCGAGCCGAATGGCCTCGCGTGGAGACGATGCTAAAAAAAGCGGCATTGCTGTGGGAGGCCTTGTGCGAGCATGGCGTTGAACTGGCAATCAGCAAATACCAGTCCCAAATCGTTTCTTGAATCTTGATAGGATAATTGAACAATGGGGAGTTGCGAGTTGCGAGTTGCGAGTTGCGAGTTTGGCGGGAAACTCCTAGATTTTTATTTTTTTACCCATACCCACAACCCAGAAACCAGAACCCAAAACCTTATATGATTGGTTTTGTTTTGGGCAGCGGACTGGGTGGGGCTGCCCAGATCTTCGATATTCAAGAAGAGAAGCCTCTGGAGAGTGTCTTGGGGGAAGCCTTGAAGGACAAGGCCCCGCCCCTGGGGCATCAGCGCAAGTTATTATTGGGTTCGTATCGGGGCCGTTCCATGGCCGTAATGCAGGGGCGCATTCATTATTATGAAGGCTTTCCCATGGAATTGGTCGTTGCTCCCATGCGGTTATTCAAGTCTCTGGGCGTTCAAACCGTGGTCTTAAGTTTTGCGGGAGGCGCTCTGCGGCCGAACTGGCGCGTGCGCGATCTTGTGTTGTTAAAAGATCAAATCCATCATCAAAGCGACAATCCTTTAAGAGGGCACGGTGAGTTTGTGGATTGCACCGATATTTTTGACGGCGGGCATATCGCCACGATTAAAAAATTGGCGGTCAAAGAACGCTGCCGGTTAAAAACCGGCATTTATCTTTCCACGGATGGGCCTAATTATGAAAGTCCGGCAGAAGTGCGTTCCTTCGCGCGCTGGGGCGCGGATATTGTGGGTATGAGCGTGACGGCTGAAGCGCTTGTGGCCCGCGCATTGGGAATGCGCGTTGTGGGTTTAGGCTGGGTCAGCAATATGGCAAGCGGCTTAATTCCTAAACAAAAACTTTCCCATCACGATGTTCTTTTGGAGGCGCAAAAAGTGGAACCCTCGTTTACCCGTCTTGTCAAAGCTTTCCTTGAAACATTTTAGCGTTTCCTTTTTTGAGTGCATTAACGCCAAGAAAGAAGGCCGTTCTCTGTCGCGTCAGGAGATGTTTTCTCTGGCCCGGGCCGTCAGTCAAGACGCGTGGCCCGATTATCAAATTGCCGCCCTATTAATGGCATTTCGGCTTAAGGGCCTGGACTCTAAAGAAACATTGTATTTGACCCAAGCTATGGCTCATTATTCCGAACAACTTAACGGCGGTCCAAAAAATTCTTTCACCGTGGATAAACACTCAACAGGAGGCGTGGGAGACGGCGTGAGCCTGGTTTTAGCGCCCTTGGCCGCGTCGCTCGGTTTGTCGGTGCCCATGATGAGCGGCCGCTCTTTGGGGTTGACGGGAGGCACGCTCGATAAGCTTGACGCCATTCCTGGTTTTAAGAGCCGTATCCCAAAAGCACAGATCGAGCGCCAGGTTAAGTTGTTGGGCTTGGCCTTGTTCGGCCAAACTGAAAAAATGGCGCCTGTTGATCGAAAGCTCTATGCCTTGCGTGATGCGGTCGCGGCCGTGGATGCGATTCCTTTAGTTATTTCGAGCATCATTTCTAAAAAGTTGACCGAAGGCTTGGACGGATTGGTTTTTGACGTTAAGTTCGGCCGAGGCGCGATTTTTGAAACCCGCCATCAAGCGCGCGCCCTGGCTCAAGGTCTCGTTTCAACGGCGCGCGCCTGCTCCTTAAAATCCCAGGCCGTGATCACTCGGATGGATGAGCCTTTGGGCCGGGCCATCGGCAATGCTCCTGAAGTTCTTCAGGCATGGAGCATTCTCAAGCCCACATCGCAGCAGCGCCGGCATTGGACATCTTGCGGTGATTTTATGGAAGTGGCGCTAGAGCTTGCTTATCGTATGCTCAAAATGGCGGGACTTGTTAAAACTCGCCCGGAGTCCAACGGTTTGGCTTGCGAGGCGCTTAGTTCGGGAAAAGCGTGGGATGTTTTTGTTGATGTGTTAAGAGCCCAGGGCGTGCGACCGCATGTGGCACGGGAGTTGGATCGTCATTTGCCAAGCCCCAAACGCACAGTTGTGGTGCGCGCGCCCTCCGGAGGCGTGGTGCGTTTTGTGGATGCCCGGCACGTGGCCCTGGCCACGCGTCACTTGCGTGTGCTGCGGCGCCGGCAAGAGGATCAGGTTGACTTAAGCGGCGGTTTATGGCTGGCTAAAAAAACAGGGGACGAGGTAGCCAAAGGTGAAGAATTGGCCAGGTTAGTTGGTTCTCTGGCCACGCCGCAGGAATTTTTTTGGGCAACCCAAGAAGTGGGCAAGGCTTTTGATATCGGCCGCGGCCGGGTTCGACCTAAACCGCTCATTGTGGAGGTTATGTAGACTGAGTGAAATGA
>JACQPE010000140.1 GCA_016207685.1 Elusimicrobiota bacterium
AGGAAAAATGAAACTTTCTGGGGCCTTTTGGCATTCCTCACAAAGTTACCAAAATGGTGCGCTTATGAGAGGACGCACTTACTCTCGGAGAATAGGTTATTCATAGACGTGATTCAGGTCTAATAAAGTCTTGACTTTATTAGAGTTTGGTCTAATAATATAACTATGATTAAACGGTCCATTTCAAAAGCCGCCTTGCGCATCCTGCGCGAGTACAACAAGATGGCATTTCTCGCCGGCCCCCGGCAATGCGGCAAAACAACCTTGGCCCGAAGACTGGGCCAAGAATTCTCGAGTTCGGTTTATTTCAATTGGGACATCCTCACCGATCAAAAAAAACTTCTAAAAAATCCCTACTTCTATGAAGAGACAACCCGCGAATCAAAAAAAAATCCCCTGGTCATCTTTGATGAGATCCACAAATACGGCCGATGGAAAAACTATCTCAAAGGCGTTTATGATAAAGATCGCGATGATTTCTATTTCTTGGTGACCGGCAGCGGCCGGCTGGATTTGTTTCAGCGCGGCGGCGACAGCCTCTTGGGCCGCTATTTGGCCTTGCCCCTGATGCCGCTCACATTAGGCGAGGTCCTCAACGGCAGCCCGGTCCCATGGAAACAATTTAAAAACTCTCTCCAGGACGTCCCTGAATCAAGTCCCCGGTCCCGCGGTCTCTACCGAGGGTTATGGTCTTGGGGCGGATTTCCGGAACCTTTTCTCAAGGGAGAAGAACAATTCTACCAGGCATGGATGGTCCATAGAAAAACTTTGCTGCTTCGAGAAGACATCCGGCAAATGACCAACATCCGCGATCTTTCTCTTTTGGAGATGCTCTCGCATCTGCTGCCACAACGCGTCGGCAGCCCCTTGTCAATCAACGCCTTAAGAGAAGACATGGGGGTGGCTTTTGAAACTGTTCGCGACTGGTTGGAAATTCTGGCCCGGTTTTATTACATTTTTCGCCTGACGCCGTTCGCTGGCTCCCTGGCTCGCGCGTTGCGAAAGGAAACCAAAACCTACCTCTATGACTGGCCGGAAATCACTGATGAGGGCGCCCGTTTCGAAAACCTGGTGGCCCTGCACTTATGGAAAGCCGCGCAAACATGCAAGGCTATCGGCGAGGCGGATGTGTCCGTGCATTATCTTCGAGATAAAGAAAAAAGAGAAGTGGATTTTGTTCTGTGCGAACGGCGCCAACCGGTATTGCTGATCGAAACCAAACTTTCAGATCAAACGCCCAGCGCCTCTCTTCTGTATTATCAAGAACGGCTCAATATTCCGGTGGGTATTCAACTCGTTCACCAAGAAGGCGTGTGCAAAAAAATGACTCGCGCCAAACGGGCAACCTGGGTCATTTCCGCCAGCCGCTGGCTGGCATTGCTTGGTTAAGGAGTTGCCAGAATAAACAATGGCAGACGGAGGGAAATTCTGAACACGCGGGTCCCTGTTAAGAATTTTTCAACCTCTGAAATGTAAAATGCAAAGATGTGACCCCCCTTTTTCCATTGCAGGAGTTATTTTTTGGCGCTTAGTTTCCGGATCAATTCAATGGCGGAAGGAGTGAACGAAATTTCTTGACACGACTCAGCCAACATTAAAAAGGTTTTCCCATTTTTATTGACGGCTCCCCAGTCATATCCCCAAGTCTCCAACTTTTGGACCAACTCTTCCATCGGGAAAGGGTCCTTATGATGTGGCATTGCCTTTTGGGGCATGTCACATAGAGAGAAGACACCCATAGGGGGCGTCTCCCCATAAGTATCCTTATTGTTGATCAAGTCGGGAGCTATTAATTTTTCAACGACGAGGATGTTAAATGAGTCGGCACCAAATGCATAGACCAATGGCGTATCGCCATGGTCATCATAATCCACTATTGACGCTTTGGCTTCTAACAAAAGGTCAACCACTTCTAAATTTCCTTCCGCTGCCGCGAACATTAATGCAGTCTTGTTGTTTTCTGATTTCGCATGGACATAAGCGCCCGCCTCAAGCAAAGCCTTCATTGTTTTGAAATAAGCGTTCGACTTGTCTTCCTCCGACTTATTTTCACAGGCTCTTTTATGTGATTGCATCCCATGCAAATCATGGAATAGGTATGAAGAAAAAATATATGGCATTAATGATCTTCTCCGGCCAGAACTCCAGCCAGAACATGTTGGGTCAATCCTCGCTCCCTTATCTAACAATAATTCCACCATCTCCCAATGGCGGAGCAATGCTGCCCTGTGCAAGTGGATATCGCCATTGGGGGCGCAATTAACATTCACATTTTTATACAGCAGTGCAGAAGCAATATCCACATTATTATTATCAACAGCGAAAGTCAGGGCCCAGGCTCCCTGATTATTCACTGATAAATCAATATTCCTGGCGTTGAGCAGGACTTGCACAATTTCTTGATAATCAAGCAGGGCGGCTACAGTTAACGGTGTCCAGTTTTTCAAGAATTCCGGATCATTCCTGCGATATTCATAATATCCATAAGGAACGTCTGCCGGCCATTCCCAAATTGGAATGCCTTGGTAACCGGGACGTCGTGTTGGGAAAAATGAATTGACATCGGCGCCGGCATCAATTAATAGTTGGGCTGCCTCCGCATGATTATTCATGGCAGCGAGCATGAGAGCGGGAATTCCTTCGTAGTTTTTAACATTCGGGTTAGCGCCGGCCTTAATCAGCAACCGCAGGGCCTCGACCTGCCCCTCTTTGGCTAAACGGACAAATTCGTTTGCATTCGTTGACACGCGGAGTTTTTTTAGTTTTCTCTCGGCCCTGCGCTGGTCTTTCTCCTGCGGTGTTTTAGCGCAAGTTGTCATTGGCCCAGCAAGGAGTATGCCCAGGGAAAATAAAAGACATATCTTAACGCTTCCGTCCCTGTAGCGTGTATTCATAAAATTTTTTAGGCCGTCTAAAATTAACAGGAAATGGCTTAAAATTCAAGGCTTAAAACGAAATTTTTTCCGTGAATTTCATATAAAAATTATACTTGCGAGCAGGAATTTTTTCCTGGGTCCTTAGTCCCTGAATGAGGGGCCAAAGGTCTTAGGACCAAAGTCCTATATCAAATTGATGAGATTGCAGAGGGCCACTTGGGCCCTCCCAATCCGAGCCTGGGGAAGAGTTGTGCTGCATCAAGTTGACTTCGGCTCTCTCATCCCAGATTCCGCAGTTGCGGAATCTGGGATAAAGGACAAAATTAGGAAAAGAATGAACAACGGCAGACCGGGGGAAATTCTGAACACGCGGGTCCCTATTAAAAATTTCAACCTCTGAAATGTAAAATGCAAAGATGTGACCCTATTTTCTATCTATGATACGATCCAGCGCGCGCGCGTCCTCGATGTCTTGGGCTAGGGCAACGTGGCCGGCCTCCTTCTGGCCCCACTCCCAATCAATGAGGGTGAAATATGTCCTGCCTCCCTCTTGATGGATCAAGATGTTTGCAGGTTTTAAATCGCCGTGGGCCAGGCCCTGGCGCCGCATGGCGCTAACGGCCCTTTGCAGTCCAGTCCGATCATGGGCGCCGATGGGCAAATATCCCAATGTTGCCAACTCTTCGTCCGTTGCTTGAAGAAGGCTTGCCCAAGACCTGCCGGGCATTTTCTCAATCAATAAATAGCGCCATTTTTCAGGGTCAGAGGAAGGCTTGATTTCCGATGGGAGATTTTTCGGATGTTCTCCCTTCCTGGTAACCCCTACAATATGGGGAATGCGCACGTTGTCAATGCCGGCCTGTTGGATCGTTTCCCGCGCGGCGCTCATCAATGACGCTTCATCAGGATGGGCCAAAACCCGTAAAACCATCCGTTGTCCGTCCTTCTCGACCTCATACGCACCGAGACTCAACGGCCTGACAAGTTTGATAGGGCCGGCCGGCCAGGGGCGACGCGATTCTTCTTGGTGGACCGGCCATAACTCGACGCTCTGATCCTTAAGCCCCAAAATCCGCGGCCCGGCCAAATCAACCACCGCCAACCCAAGAAAAGCTAGGGAAGAAACAACGGCTGCCGCTGCAACGCCGCCGGTCCACAAAAGGAGCGTAAAAGAGGAAATTCCCAGGACGACGGCCACATAATTGACCATGCTTTCCGTGGCTGTAATCTGGTTCATTTGCGCGTCAGAGTGGCGTTCTTTGACCTTTTGGGTTTCTGTCTCAAGAACATTTTTTAGGGGGGCGGTTAAAAAGGCCATGCCCAGGATGGCCACAGGTAGGACAAGGCTCATGCCCAACTTCAGGCCCAAGGCTGCAAGAAGCGCGGTGGCCATGATCGCCTGGCCTGCCGCTGACATGCCAAAGACGCTGCGATAGCGTAGCTGCCGGCCCCAGCGAGTTCCTGAAGACCAACTGCCCAACATGAATCCTGTCAGAAGAAAAAAAATAAGCGCGCTGTAATCAAGCACCGCGCCGCGCATAAGCTGCGCCACATAAACCGGTAAAAGAACCCGGCTAAAAACCTCGACTGTAAAAAAGGAATTAAGCGCTGAAAGCGCCAGACGATTTCTAAGATAGGGATTTTGACGGATGAGATGGAAACCTTGAAAATACACGGACCAACGCTCGGGAAGGGAATGCGCCTGCGCGCTGTGGGCCTGCGGCGGACCGCGCGGCGCTGTGTCCACAGTATAGGAATCGCCCGGAGGTCCATTGTTTGTTTGGATTCCCAAAACCTGCGCTTGTTGAGGTTGCGGCAAAAGAAATTTGGCTGCCAATGAAGCAGCCAACAAAAATAAGGCATAGCCTCCATAACCGATAACGGCGTTAGCCAAGGCATCGCCCCACCAAGGCTTGACCGCCGCAGCCCAATAGCCCGCGGCCAGAGTCCCGGCAATGCTGGCCAGATAGGTTAAAGCGTTCTTAAGAGAATTGAGTTTCCTGCGCCGCGCACCTTCATAACCTCCCTCGATCCCTGCCTGGGGGGAGGGTGACTGCGCCTGGGATTGCACCAGGCGGGTCCAAAAGGAATCACTGGCTGTTTTGATGGTGTTTTGCATCATTGCTGACAAGGCGACAATGCCCAAAAATACACTCATGGCCGCCCAAAAAGGCACAAGACCCGGCAATGCCACTGTCGCTAGAAGAATGGGAACCGCGCCCAGAAGAACAGCCAAAATCAAGACGGAACGGCTCATAACCTGCGTGAGTTGGATCCGGCCGATCCAAACCCCAACCGGCACGCTCAAGAGGATCGTCGCCGCCCAATACGCGCCACGGACCAGGCCCACATAGGCCTCATTATGGGTCCACCCCAAAATGAAAAACGAAACCGTTGTCAAATAAAAGGCCAAACCTAGATGATTGAGCGCCCAATAGCTTAGAAAGCCTATTAAACCCAGGTTCCGCAGATGGAATGTCACTCCGGTGAAAGCCGGAGTCCAGGTTCTGACCGGAACTCGATACCAGCCTTCGCCGGTATGACGGGACAGAAAAGTCCGGTGTTTCCGAAGGAGAAGGCCCTTCAACTGCGGAATTCCGGTTAAATCTTCTTTGCCGGAATAATTGCTTTCTTCGTCGGCGGCCACCGCTGAAAACGCCCCCAGCGCCCTCGCTTCCCCTAATCCCTTCGCTCCTTCTCCCTTTAGGGAATAAGGTTGGGGCGAGGGTGAGGGCCCGTCCCCCTTTCGGACCTGAAGAAAAAATATGGGCTTAGCAGCCAAAGATCCGTAGCGGCCGTAGCTTTCGATTTTTTGGGTGGAAATGTTTTCTCTGCCGAATCTCTCGCCGAATTTTCTAACCAGCAGATCAAAACGCCGCGCCATGGCCTCGTTATACGCCCTATTAAGCCCAATCCATTGAGAATCGGTGATTTTTCCCGCCAGGCCATCCAGCAAAAGCCAATCACCTTGGAGGTAGAAAATGCCTCCGGGCTCAAGCAGATAATCCACGGCTCCGATGAGCCTGTCCATGTCCCTGCTATCAGCCAAACCCCCGAAATTCGGGGAATTCATGACCACTCGGTCGCCGGGCTCTAGGGATTCATATTGCCGAGGATCCAAGAAATCAGCCTTATGTAGGACTATGTTTGGCGGAGGCTTGTACCCTGGACGGGGGCTCCCCAATGCATCTTCATTATTGTTGACGACCACAATATGGGCCTCGGGCAAACTTTGGGCCAGGCCTGAAGTCCAGCTCTTCTTCCAAACCGCTGTGCCGCCCAAATCAATCATCCGCCTGACACCCGCAAAAAACTGGTCTGCATCCACCACGGGAAATGCGCTTCCCACCACATGCGGAACAACCGGAGTCACACCTCCGCTGTTGACATTGTCCCTAAGAGGATTCCACCTAACTAACGCCCTAACCCAATCCCGCAACGCCACCCATCGGATCGTCACCCCCAAAAATGCCGCCCCAAGCGCCAAGGGCCATCCTGATTGAAGCGCCGCACCCTGCATCCCAAGGGTCCCGGCCATCGCTATTGAAGGGATAGCGAACGCCCAGGTCAAAAAAACTATCCTCATGACGATGCGCCGCCATAATAATTTTGAGGGCGCATTTCTGTTTCCTACCCCATTGCTCTCTCCTGCGGGCTTACGAACCTGGATGTAAAACTCAGGGACAGCGTCCATCCAACCGTATGATTTGTAATCTTCGATCGCTTGAGTAGAGACATTACCCGCGCCGAATTTCACCTTGAGCCGGTTAACCAAAATCTGAAATTGCCGCTGAAGGTCCTTGTTGCTGGACCGCCCGCCGGCAGACATAACAGGCGGCCGGATAAAATAAGAGTCCCCCTGCATATAGAATAAGCCCCCTGGTTCAAGAAACCGGTCCATCATTTCCACAAAGCGCTCCACGGAAGCATCATCCGGCAGGCCCCCAAAATACGGCGAATTCATGACCATGCGATCGGCCGACTCGATATTGAGGCCGGGGTCAAAAAAATCGCCCTCAACCCAGCGGATGTTGCGAGGAAGACCTCCGCGTTGCTGCTTGATAGCCACGGCCTGCGCATACTTTTCCCTATTGATGATCGTCACTTGCGCCTTAGGCCACCGCCGCGCAAGGCCCGCTGTCCACTCCAGTCCGCTCGAGACAACGCCGCCCAAATCCAAAATCGCTTCCGCCCCCGAGAAAAATTCCTCAACCGACACCGCGGGAAATACGACCCCCCTATCTCTCTCTATTGCTTCAACAAAAAGGCCAGGAGAGCGTCTCTCTGCCGTCACAGACGGCATGCTGCGCGTGGCCTCCAAACTCGGATTAGAAAGGGCAGAATGGGTCTGCCCCGTGATATAATTTCTTCGATGCAACGTAGAGGAGAATTTTGGCTTCCCGTCAGCTTCGAAGACCTGGAGCGGGCCATCTTGAGCTTGCCCATGGATGCCAAGGTCCAACTCTACCGTAGACTCAATGAAGATACGCGGGAATACCAGTTCAAAGAACTTCTTAAAACCATTCCCCCCCGACCCAAAGGGCTCACCGATAAAAAAATTAGTCAAATTGTAGAGAATGTGCGCCGGCAGCGACATGATCGTCGCCGTCGTTGACACAAACGTCTTAATCAGCGCTTTTCTCAAAGGCCGCAGCACTTTGCCGTTGCTCCTAGCCTTCATGGACAACCAATTTGTTCTCGTCGTTTCCCCAGAACTGCTTGATGAAATGGGTAAAGTTCTGGCGAAGCCCTCATTTGGGTATTTGCCCAAAAAATCAATAGTGGATTTCATCGCACTCATCAAAAATAAAGATAAAATTCTCATCCCTGGATCAAGCGGCCTCGCCTGCCGTGATCCTAATGACAATTTTTTGCTCGATCTGGCCATTGCCTCTGACGCAGATTTCCTAGTTACGGGAGACAAAGACCTGCTTTCCCCTGGTCCATACCACGGCCTTACAATTGTTTCTCCCGCGGCTTTCCTGAAAAAACTTACGGCGCTATAAATAATCACTGCAAAAATCTCAACCGCCGCAACCCCAGCCAAAGGCCCCGGGTCAAAGGTCAATAAAAGCCCCAACGCCGCCATACCCGCCATGACCACTACCAAAGATTGGCCTTGCCGCGCATAGCGGTGCGGCAATGGCTCTCTTGTTAATTTGTCGGAGCCCAAATTAGACGAATCTTTTCTTGGCGGTGTTCCCCCGGAACGGGGGGCGGGGCCGGGCTTAAAAATAGCCCCCATAAACAATGGGGCATACACGGTCGAGAGCAAAATCCAAAGCAACCCGCCACCCAATGTCGTTGCCTGAAGGGCAGCGCTAAAATCGGCTGCGGATTCCGCTGCCTGGGCCGCAGGAGAAATCAAAAGCCCGATTGCCGCCAAGATCAATACTTTAATTACCGGCGATGCCTTATTTCCCTTGACCCCGCCCTCAGCGCCGGCAGGCACAAAACGTTGGTTCATGGAGGCGAGGGCATGGCGGGCGGCTTGGGCGATTTCGGGATCCGGGCTGCGCAGGAAGCGCAGGAGGAACTCGGCTTCTTTTTCCCGCAGCAGGGGCTGCCAAAAGTCTCCGGCAAGAAGCGACAAAATTTCGAGAATCTGGTCTCTCGGAACTTCCTGATCGGAACTATCCGAATCCGTCATTTCGAGCCTCTCCCCTCCCATCATTGCGAGCCATTGGCGAAGCAATCTCATAAAAAGGTTTCCTCTTGATGGGATTGCCGCGGCCCCTGCGGGGCCTCGCAATGACTCGGGCGGGGGAATTGTCGCCTCCTTCATGAGGGCAGCTACGGGCTTAAGATAGGCCATGATGTTGCCGTCGTAACGCCGGCCTTGGTCAACTTGTTTGGGGACTTCTTGAAGCTGATGGATGGCCTGGGCCGCCAGATCAGAAGGTTTTGCCTGGGGCTTGGGCAGGAAGATTTGCGGCGGTCTCCACCCCATGGCGCGGGCTGCATCCTCCTGGCTGGAAACAAAAATTTTCTCATAAACCATAAAGGATGCGGCAATATAAAGAAAAACAAGGCTCACTATGACCGGCCCCACAAAAGCAGAGCTTCCTGCATGGACCACAACCCAGACAATGACGCCAGCGCCCAGAAGCATCAACAGCCCCAACTTCATCATCAACGGCGCGATGCCAGGCCATAACCGCTCCATGACTTGACCCAAAGCTTCAATCCGGCGCGCCGTGTCAAGCTGGTCAATAAAATCCTCAGGGGTTTCGGCAAGACGCGGCAGGGGCGCTCGGGCTTGAATTTGCCGCTCGGATTCTTTGGGAAACTTAATATGTTCCCTTTCATGTGCCGCAATTTGGCCGCGCTGGGCCGGGGTGAAAGCCTCAAGCCGACGATGCTGAAGGTCAAAATAATAAACCTGCCGGCGCGACCGGCCCGCATGAACCACAAGATCGGCGATCAAACTCTCTTTTATGAGATTGCGGCGTCGCTGCGCTCCTCGCAACGACTGCGTCGGATTGCTTCGCCCGGGGCTCGCAATGACAGATGGGGCCTCAACCAAAAATACCTTAATGGGCGGGCCATCTCCGCCCTGTTGATAAACACCATCTGGATCGTAAAAAGCGTATTCCGGCGAATCCGGCCCAATCTCCCGGACCAAACCCTGCCGGAAAGCCTCTGCAATCACTTTATTGACGATCTGCTCATGCTCAAAATCCGTCAACCCCTTGCCTGAAAGCCTCATGGCCGGTCCTTGATCGGAATCTGAATCGCCCACTTCAATATCAATTTCTATCTCCCCGTATTCATCGAGCAACGGCTCAACGCTTTCCTCGGGCAATTCGAAAACAGGCTGCGCCTCCTGAACTTCTCCTTGAGTCAGGGGGGGGCTCCGCCGTGTCCGTTCGTCAATTGGCTCATTATGTCCAGAGACCGGCCGCGATGGAGCATGGCCCTCCGGCGGCTGCAAAATCGGGGTTAATACAGAAGTCAGGTCTTCCCCTGCAATCTCCTCCCAGTCTTCCCACTCAAAGCCTTGTTCTTGGGAAATGCGGGAGGCATCATCCAAAGCCGCCTGAAACCCAATAACATGCCGCTCGCTTGCTTGCTTGAGCGTTTTTATCTGCAACTCCAACAATGGGGCGTTGCGCGGGTCCTTAATCCCTTTGCTTCTTACAAGAGGCATGGTAAACCAATAGGCATCCTTGCCCAGCGGCTCCAAACGCAGCAAGGCCATCACCTTGCCGTCCGCGTCTATTTCAAATTTGGGCTTGACGCTTTGCCCGATGGCCGCCTCGACATGCGCGATGATCGTCAAAATACGCCGGCTGACAGCCTCCCCCACGCGCGCCTCATTGGCAAATGATGCCAATGCCTCCTGGACGCGGTCCCCTTGGCGCAAAGCCTGCTTTAGGGTGGCGCGGCCCGAGGCCACATCTTCGGCAAGGACAGCCATCTCCTGGAAAGAAAGCCGTTCCCTGTAAAAATCATTATCCAGAGCCCCCTGGCTTTCCGGAAGCAGCCCATCGCGCCCCCGGCGCTCCAAGGGTCCCAGGACTCCGGACTGGGGCCCATCGCGCGCAAAGGCCATGCCATAATAAGGCGAATTGAGCCCCTGCCAGAGATGGTCTCGAATGCGGGAACGCAAGGCTTCATGCCGTTCATGTCTGCCCAATTTCAGTGGATATAGGCTCACATCTGCACTATTTACATTTGGTTGAAACAACCTCTTAAGAAATACCCTCAAATCCCGAAATGTAAAATGCAAATATGTGACCCCTTTTTTGGCTCGCCTCTGCCAATTCCAGTAAAAGACTCCGGCTAGCGCAGTCGCGCCCATGGCGATAATCCCTATCATAGGGTTCTGCGCCCATGAGGAGGCCGCGGCCATACCTTCTCTCTGCGCCCAGGCCGCCCCGGAATTAAGCGCCAGGCCGAATGCCCAGATAATCGCCAAAAATTTCTTAACCGTTGCCAACGGCGTTGAGCTGGCAGACGGCAACATGCGGATTTTAAATTCCGGAGGAATGATCCAGTGAGCCGGAATTGTCGCGCCAGCGCGAGTTTGGCGAATAATGATCTTGCCGTCGTCAATCACGCGCTCAAAGCCGAACCGCTGGATTTCAGAATCGGTGAGCTTTAAAACGGAATCGCGCTTGACGGCGCCGCCGGAGTCAACCAAGGGAATCAACTGGTCAAGACGTTCAAAACCATTGGCGCCGGCGAGCCAAATTTTGGCTTGATCCAAAGGAACGGACTCTGCAAAAATCCATTTTTCTCCGCTTTGGTCGAAATACCGCGCCGGCAAAGCCAAAAGCGCGGGCGGGCCGCGCTGTCCGGGGAGTAAGGAAAAATTGGAGGGAAACATGGCTTGCGCTTCCTGAACAGCCACCTTTCCCTCCTTCAAGAACCAAGCCGTCAACGCGGCATCCACAGGGACAAAAACATAGTCTTGATATTGCATGTCCTTGTCCCCAAGAATAAACCACGCGAGTTGCTTGGAAAAATCCCGGGCAAAGGCCTTAAGTTCCTTGCGGCTGTAGGAGGCGCTTTGGATATTGCGGCCAAAAATCATAATCCCCTGCGCCGCCTCTCGTTGAAGATACTCCAGCCGCCATGACCAAAGTTTTTGTTGAAATTTAAGCAAGGCTTGATTCCTGGCAGCGTCGCTTAATCCAGGCAACCGGGATAGAGGATCTACATACTCCGGGTCAATGGCCCTAACCACACCGTTAGCATCAATCAATACCTGAAATTCCGCGCCGCCCACGGCGTAGCCTGCGTCGAAAATCTGATTGACCATTCGCACCGCGCGGGCCGTAACATCTTGGGTGATCCGGTCCGCCATGATTTGGGGAACCTCACCGGGAACCTTCTCCATCAAGTAAGCCAAGCGGCCATTGCCCAAATCAACAATGCCATAAAATTTCGGGCCAATGCCCAAGCGTTCAAAAAGCTGTGCTCCGCGAACCTCGTCAATAAAGTCGCTGTAGGCGAGCGCGGCGCGATACGCATTGACCGGCTCAAGGCGCGTGGCCGCAATCTTCAAAATCGCGGGCTTGCTTTGATATGTTGTTTGCAGAATTTGCATGGTTCCTTTACGGATGTCCGTAATTCGGACCAAAGGTTCGGCAGGCGGCAAATCTTCAACTTTAATCAAACGAACTTTAAGATAAGCTGCCAATCGCTCCGGCATCTTGACAATTTCCTGCCGGGTCAATAAGTGAGTTCGCGCATTCTCCACTCCAGGGCGAAGAGCTGCCACGACATCGGTGGCAAGGGCATCGCGAAATTCCTCATTCGCGTCCTGAATCTCAAATGGCTTGAAACCAAGCGTCTCAAAATCGTCATCTTTTTCGACGTCCTTGACCCCAATGACGCCCCATAGGCCCACAGTCAAAGAAACCGCAGCCCACCCCGCCGCAACCAACATCCCCTGACCATGCGAACCCGAAGCGCCCAGAAGAAATGGCAATAAGAACAACAAAAGGACAAAAGGCGCGGGCCCAATTTTCGATACCCTGGCCCCGCTGAAATATTGCTGAACTGTCACAATCCCCTCATTCCCGCGCCGGCCATCCGGCGAAACAACGGCCCGCTTCACTTGCCCAGCCTCCACCCCAAGGCCGCGAAGGGTCCACTCCAGTTCAATAGGAAATTCATCCCCCCTGTCAAACTTCCGCCCAAGTCCCCCTGAACCGGGTTCTTGAAAGGATTCAGCCCTTCCTACCGGCGGGGCCCGCGGAAACCGAATAACCGCGGCAAACATAAGAATGTCCGCAAAAATCGCCCCAATCAACGCCGCCCCAAAAGCCCCCAAAACTCCGGCCATCGTCGTCGCCACAGGCCAATACGCGCTCAGCGTAATTCCTCGGCGGGATAAACTGCGTTGAATGCTCGCAAAATCTTCCGGATGATTAAGGTCCGTCAAAGCGTCAACACCCATGACTTTTTCAATTTCCCAGCCACTCTGCCTGAGCGTATCCGCTGCCGCGCCCGCAGTCAGAATTCCGGCTATAACCAACAGCTTGTCTTTATCCCACAGGCGTTGGCTTTCGCTATAGAGGGAAAGCTCCTTTGGAATTCCTGCTCGGGGATTCTTTTTTCTTGCCAACAACAAATTAGACCAGCCAGGGCCCTTTTGATCCCAGTTCCACCTCAACATCCGCAGGCCCCAATAGGCTCGCGGGGCTTCGCTTGCCTCTTGCAGCGAGGCCCACTCTTGCATTTTCTCCGGCGCCGGCCTGACACCGCGCGCTTCTAAAACGTCAAGACCCTGTTGCGTTATGGCCGCGCCCCGAGCGTCCCCAGCCTCTTGTTGCCGTTGCAGCTGCAAAGCCAACATAGCGGCCATATCAGCATCGGCCTCCTCCTTATCCTCCTCCTTATCCTCCCCAGCCCCTTTAAGTCTTTCCTCAACGTCCACGGATGCCCAAATTAAAGTTGTTTTTACAAAAGTCCGAAGCTGCTCCAAAATGGACGGATGCGAATACCCCCCAGATTTTTCAAGACGCTCCAAATAATTCGATAGCGCCAGCTCAATTTCGAAAATTTTTTGCGACCACATATCGGCGCTCTGGAATAATTTGACAGCTTGAGAAGGCGCTAAAAAATTCAAGTCAACGGGGAAAGATCTTTCTAGGGCTTCAATTTCAACGACTACAGAATCAAAATTCGCAGCCTCACGGTACAAAGCAATGCGGTCAATGGGGATAGGGCGGCTCTTGACATAGCCGCCTAAGTCCCGGGCCCTAGACAAAAGCTCATCTATGGCCTGCCTTAAAACCGAAAGGGCCTTGCCATAGACAATTTTTAAAACAGGAAACTGGGCCATGGTCTCAATTTCCGGATTAGATAATGCCATCTCTGCCGGAAGCCACCTTGTTTGCCCCCTGTGCATAATTAAAATTTCGATTTGATCCAATGCCAATGGTTCCATGGTGAATACCCATGCCTGGTTTTTTAATCCACGGGTAAGGTCAATGATAAATTCCGGCTCATCAAAACGATAGGATTGGCCTTCACGCGCGCGCATTCGGGCAATGTAGCCGCCTTCTTTTTGCCGGTCGCCCGGCAGCAAGAGCGCTTGCTCAGTATCTTCCAAAGAATCCCGAAGCTCAAAAAGATAGCTATTAATTTGGCCGAAATTCACGGATTGCTGGAAAGAATATTTCCCGAACCTAAATTGTCGAAGCGGGTCCCGGCCGGTCTCAGAAAACCCGGCCCCTATTAAAAATTTGTTCTTTATCAAGGCCGCGCCCTCCTCCTGAGTCAGATGAAGGTAATACTCGCCTTCATGAGCAGGCTTTAATTTTCCGGTTCGGTATTCTTCGCTCCCAAAGAGCGCCTTATCGAATGCTCTTTTGGCTCTTGCGTAATTTGAAGGCAAACCCGATTGCGCCAAGGGCGGGCCGCGCGAGCCTCCTTTGCGGCCCAAGACGCTGCCCATGAGCAAAGCCCCAGCTGCCACAGCAGCGCTCACCGCGGTTCCCGGCGCCCAAAATGAGAAATCCAGAAATGAAAAATGTAAAGGCGCGGCCCCCAGGCCAACGCCGACAATCGCGGCAATCGCCATTGGCGCGATGCCCAAAGAAAACCCTTGGCGGCCGCGAGTCGGCCAGGCTTCCCCCAATAGGGTCATATCTCCTGAGCTCCCCGCGTCAACTTCCTCCGCTTCCACTTCCAAAACCACTTTTGCAGCCAGGGCCAAATCATCAAAATAACTTTCCTGTTCGGCCTCTATTCGCCCAGAGCGCATGGCAGCGCGCGCCAAATTAAGAATGCCGCCGAGGCGCCTCTCCCTCTGCGCCGGTGGATAACTCAAGAGATAAACCGCAAGCAAACGCGCAAGTTCCGTGGGCTTTGCAAAAAATTTTCCTTCTTCCATCATCGCCTGCTCCTTGATTCTTTCGCGCAAGTCATTGCGGATTTGCTCAACCTCGCCCGTTGAACCCGCAAACTTAAACTGCTGCTCAAAATACCGATGATCAAAATGCAGGGCATCAATCGCCATCCAAGAAATTCTAAGCAAGGGGACTGCTGCCGCATCTTTCCCCCCCTCGCCCCCCTCCTTCTCCATTCGCCTTCCCTGGATCACCGGCATAGCGCCTTGCGGAAACTCAATTTCAAGTCCAAACCCCTCGGCTCTTTTTTTCAGACGCGCCTGAAGTTCAGCGAGTTCAAGATCGAGCCATCCGCGCTTTGTTAAGGCCAGCGACCTATCTTTATTGCCCGGCATCGGACGAATTTCCTTGTCCGTATCCCGAGCCTGGGGAATTTCTTGAAGCAATTGCGCGTATCGCGCCAAATCAGCAGGGGTGTCCGTAAAATTAAAAAATTTCTTTTGCCGGAGATAAGCCTCAAGAGATTGCTTATCAAAACTCCAACCAATGACTCTTCGCAATAACTGGACCGCGACGACAAAAGCCATCAACAAAAAATAATTTGCAATAACAAGACCTGCTATATCAGCAAACTTGCCTGTAACAATAAAAATGTTTAATGCGCCAATGGAACCTAAAACTACGCCAACCGCTGATAATCCCAAAACAATATCCGACGTGTGGGCTAAAATATTTTGAACTCTGATATTAGACTGCTTGGGAAATAGTGGAAACAACGCATCGAGTTCTTGTTTCAACGCTCGAACATCCTTATCCGAACTGGCTGCCTCCTCAATTCCCTGGCGAACGCCTGGATCAAACGCCAATTCATAGACATCGTCGGAAAAAGGATGTCGCCTAACCGCCTCAATAACAACGCCCAAATCAGGCGGCGACACAACAGCAAATGGCCCGGCGCCTCGCGCCCAATACCGTCGCGCAGCCTTAATCTCATCACGCTGACTCTTGCTAAGCGCTCCAAGATCAACAGCCGATGTTCGGCCGGTAGCGAGATGGCCCGCTCCGGGTTCGTCATTACGAGCCCCAGGCGAAGCAATCTCATTTAAGGAACCTTCCCTAGGGCGAGCCTGGGGTGCTGGAGACGCGGCAATCTCGCGTGATAATTTTGGCACGCCATCGTCCCAGGACAACTTAAACCCCGCGCGTTGCGCCGCTTCTTGAAGCTCTACCTCAAGAGACCGGAGGCCTTCCGCTGGACGCGTCCGAGGAAAAGCCCAGCGCATCCTCCTTTGAAACTCATCACGATGATCCGCGTAAAACTCAAACCGGTCTATGGCCAGTTGCTTCTCTCTAGAACCATTTTTCAATGCCGCTATCGGCAATTGCTCCTCAAGCCATTGGGAGAGCTCTTGATGCTTATTGGGATACGCCTTTGTGCTAGTAAAGAATCTCTCATCAGCAAAATTGCTCACTTTCCTCCTCATTCTTAAATTTAATGTCAATTTTCTCGCCAGCGCAGAATACGGATTCCCTTTCAAATACCACAATACTCGCACAAGGTCTCCTGTATAATCGCGCAGTTCAGCCCAAAGCCGCTTCTCATCAGGGGTCAACGTTCTAGCCTTCCACCAAGACCTGATCCCGCGCCAAGCCTCGCCCAAACGAAATCCCAAAGAAAAACGCCGGCGTTTCTCCAAAAACTCCCCGGTCACCGAAAGCCGCGGCAGCGCCAACTCAGCCGGCCCCATATCCCCAGCCCGCGCCGCCCTTGACTCGGCCGTAGAAATAACTGAAGCGGTGGGCAGAGCCCTGTTCTTCCCTAGATCATCTCGTTTCGTCATTGCGAGGCTCCGCAGGAGCCGCGGCAATCTCATTAAAGGCAAAACTTTTGATGCGATTGCTCCGCCAAAGGCTCGCAATGACAGACTCCAAGAAGGTCTGCGCAAATCCCTTTGATGCGCCTCGTAACGACTCAAATACTCTTGATAATATCTAGACCAGCGTGGTCCGACCGTATATTTTCCACCAAAAAATCCTGCGATAAATCCTGCCGATACAATAACTAACGCCAAAACCCCTCCCATTGGGACGACTCCCCCGGTCAACAGGAGTGCAACTCCAAAAATAAATGCAAACAAAATTCCTGCTGCCGAACCCATGACTAACCTCAAAACGTAATGTGCCAACGCGATCTCCCAAGTCGGCAATGCGCCCAAGGGCAATAACTTCTCCATCTCTTCTTGCAGTTTATTGACCGGCGTTTGGAGGCCATCGGCAATTTCATCAACACCTTGATCCGTGATCAGGGCAGCGACAAGACGGCGAAATTTTCTATCCTCAAGTATCTTCCTGACGGCCAAAGAATAGGGCTGCTCCTGGATAAACCCCGCAATCCGGCGCAGGGCTTCTTCGTGCCAACCTTCTAAGGATTCCTCCGGAGTCAAGCTCTTAATCAATCGAACATCTTGCAAAACAGCTGACTCCCTAAGGTCTTTTCGGGGCGCCGCATTTTGATCAGCAGGGGTAGCGGTCTTATCTTGACGCACAATAATGTTTCCCCTGTGGTCTACCTGACCCGGCTTAATGATGCCGATGATAAAAGCCGCTGCCGAAGATAACACCCAAATACCCAGGCCAAAGCCACCCGATTCAAAACCCGTCGGCGCATACGCCCCTATCAACACCGGCGCCAGCGCCGCCAAGATCAGGATCGCCATTGCTCTTGTAACCTGGAACTCTCTTCCGCGTCCCCTCGGAGCAATGCCAGTGAGGGCGGGCACAATCGGTGAGGATGGGCGATCCGGCCGAACACCCATGGATCCTCGACTGGCATTGCTCAAAGGGGACTCTGCCCCTGGGGTCAAGTCTTCGCTACTCGACCCCTTGGGCGCCGGCGGTTCAGATGCGACATTTCGATCGTCAGCTTGCAATGAAGCGCCCGAAGGGATTTGCGGCCATCGGACCGCGACCGTCACAGTGTTCCATCCAAAATAATGCTCCCGCTGGATGGTTAGAGAATTCTTGTTCGCGCCGATAAAACGATCCGCTTCTTCAAGGGCAACATCAAAGATAATTTTATTTGACAAGCTCCAAATTTGAGAAGGCCTGTTCACGTAAGTGACAAAAACCAAATCATTGCCCGGCAATAAGTGAATCTCCCTGATCAAGTCCGTTTCAGGGAGAGCCAGGTAATTGGCCTCGCTGCCATCAGCCCGATTGAAAACTTTGATCCCATTTTTACCTGTTTGGGAACGATAAACTACCGCGGCCAAAGAATCATCCGGGGAGATCGCGGCGCTGTGCCAACCGTAGTTCTTGGTTTCTCCCGTGGGACCGTGAATTTCAGGTATCGTGGAAGGAATTTCAAATACCGGTATTTTCCGATCAATATCATAAACCCGCGTTCCTATCGGCCCTTCGATAAAAAGAAACTTTTGGGAAGGAGAAATCCCGGACTTAAAAACCAAATTGGGATCAATTCCCAAATTTCTATAAATATCTCTTAATCGAATAGGCAGATCATACCAAGCCTCATAAAGCCGCCCCGGCGTCAGGCCAACCCAAAAAATCACAGCTCCAACCGCGCCAACAACCAGCAACGCAGGATTCGCCAAGGTCCCCAAGCTCAATAACAAAACCCCCGAATCCCCAGGCATCCCGGCCCGGGCGGCAGGGGAGTAAAGTCCTAGAATAATAGCGGCGAGCAAGGCCAAGCCGAAAGTGATCGGCCCCTGGGCGCCGCCTGCCGGAGGCTCTCTTTTGGGGAGGCCAAGCCATGATAAAAGCAACGGCGCCGCCTCCTCTCGTTTAGAAACGGATCCCTGGCGCACATCCGCAAGACGCCGCAGAACTTCCTCCGGCTGCCGTCCGCTGCGCCGTCCAACCTCGGCAACAATCATTTCGCTCGCCTGCGGCGCCGGTTCACGAACACCTTGAGGCCAACGATCCAAGAATGTCCGATAAATCGCCTGCCTTGTTGGCTCGTCCATGGCCGCAAGACCCTCCAAAACTTCACGTTGAGCATCTCTCTCGGGCGCTTCCGTTCCCACAAATACGCTGGCGATCTCCCGGCCCGCAAAAGGCCGGAACGCCGGGTGTTGCCGGGCCTCTTGAAGCAAATGGCGATAAAAGACCCGGGCGCGCTCAAGGCCATAAAATTCTCCAAAATTTCCCTCCTTGCTGGCATGACGAATCAACATTACCGTTAGCAGCCAAGCGGCAGGACCAAGGTCGCTCCGGGAAGCCATGGCCGCCAGCAGGGAAACAAACCGATGTTCATCTTGAGCCTCACGGATTTCCGTTGCAAGAAATGACTTCATCTGAATCTCCTCATCACCGCTGGCGCGAGTCAATCTCTCAACGGCCGCAATGATCATGTCAAGGCGCCCTTCCTGGAGCGCCTTCCCCAAGCGGCCCCAGGACCACATGCGAATCAAGCCCGTGAGTTCCGCTGTGGTCGCTGAAGGAAACCGGCCAATCCACCAACGCGCGATCCTTCCCATCGAGCGTGGATGATTCTTAAGCCAAAGCTGAAAGTCTTTGAGGACGCCCTCGCGCTCCTCAACGCTTCGGCCCATGACGTGCCGGCGCAAGTATTCCTCCATCGCATCCGTTTCAGAAACACTGCGCAGCGTAGTGCGTCCTTGCGGTGATGGAGCCGCCCCGCCTGATGACGCCGTCCCTTCTCCTTGAATGATCTCCCAACCTACGTCCCGCGAAGCCTCCGGAGCCCCTCTATCGTCCGCAAGAAGAGGAGACGCTGATTTCGGTATCGTTTGACCCGGCCTATATCCTTCCGGATACCACGCCTCATAACGGCGCTTCAAGCCCGCGTTCTCGATTTGCGTATCCACGCGCTCTTGATGATCCAAAAACCATTCCAAATACCTGGCCTGGGCTTCCGGGGCGGTCATCCTTATCTCCGGCGCAAATCCCATCTCCACGGCCTGCTCATGAGTCGCGGCGTATTTTGATCCCACCCCAAACTCAATATGCTCATGGAGAAGCATCTGAACCAGCTTATCCCCCAGGGTCAGCCCCTGCCGGCGCGCCATCTCATCAAGATGCTCCATGGCCTGGCGGTGAATAATAAGGGAGCGGTCCTGCGTCCACTGAACGAACTCATGGAAATCACCGGCCACGGACAGGGCATCGCCATCGCCGATAGGCAGATGATCCACCAAAACAACCTCTTCAAAACCCACGCCAATGCCACGATCTTTGAGGAATGCCAAGGAGTCTTGGAGCCCCTGAAGCCAAGGACTAGGCATCCCTTCAGCAAGGAAACGCGAACCACCGGAAGTTGTGCCTGAAATTCTGCGGATGCGGCCAATGGTTTTATGATCATGCGCGCCCAAGGCTGCAAGGGCATCCAAGGCCCGCAGCGTGCCCTGGCGCGCCCATTGGGCAATTCTAAACCCCGGCGGTCCCAGCGTTATCCAAGCCCCGATCAATGCCGCCTTCCCAAAAAACGACCCGCTGCCGCCGGCATCAGGCATGTCGCCGCCGGCGCGGCCTAAAGATTCATTAAACTGCCGGGTGGCTTCCCTAAGATTAATTTTGGCTTGGGAAGAAAATTTCATTTGGCCCCCAACCGGTTCCGGAAAAGCGATATTTTTAATTGAGGCGTTATCTTGACCCGTCTCAATTTCCAGATCTAAAACAGCGTGATTAATCGCCAATAAACGATCTGCGGATTTGCCTAAAATCAACCGCCCGCTCTCAGCGTGTCCCACGAGGCTCACGCGGCGCGGCCGGGATTGGCTATCCGCGATCGGGCTTGGGGCCGCTATTGTTCTGAAATTATCTGACTTAAAAACTTGAACGATCTCTGCAACAACGGAATCATCCGGCCGTGGAATCTGCAAAGCTGCGGGAGAGAGGACAGATGGTCTTACGGAAACATTCTCTTGGACTTGAGGTGCGGCGGCCAATGGCTCCCCTTGATGCTGCGGGGTCTGCGGCGCTGGCGCCGGACTTCTGCTTAATTTCGTTTTCACTCTTTCCCAGAAAACGGACGCGGTGTAAGACCACCGCATCCACCGCCAACGAATCCCAGTGACCCAGGGCGTTTTATAGAAAACTAGGACTAGCGCGGTTGCGGCAAAGACAGCGCTCAAGGCCAGCGCGATTTCCGGTTGATTGAGCCCTAAAAAAGCCACCAAACCGGCGGTGGTGACACCGAAAAATCCGAATAATCCGACTAAACCGATATTGGCTCTCTGGTTTTGTTTTCTCTCGTTTAATAAATAACGCCCAATCCAGTATGTGGCTGCTGCAGATGCTACGATCCAGAGATTAACCGCATCCTTAGCCACATCCATGACCTTGCCATCATAAGGGGCAATGCCATTGAGAATCTCCCCCGTAATCACAACACCGATGAGGCTCAACCCCAGCGTTATGTAGAGCCGGCCAAGCGCTTCAAAAAAAACTCCCCACAGGATTTTTAATTTTTCTTTCAGTGGGGTTGATCTGACAAACAACAAATCCGTTCCAGGGAACGGCCTAAACAATTTTGGCCATTTGATCAATGGTTGGCGCTGGGGAACTTCATTCCCACGGCTGATCAATCGAAAAACCGGCCCCTGCTTACCGGCCAAACCCTCCCTGCTTTGCCTCGCCCCTACAGATTCTCCACGCGCCGCCGGAGAGGGACTGCCTGGCTTAAACGTGCGAATCTGATACCAGTGAATAAATCTGTTAAGACCGGCGTGAACAAGACCCAGCGTCGCGTAGATCAACCAGGGCAAACCCGGAGCCAGGAGCGACATTCCGGCCGCAATGAACAAGGTCGCCGCTGAAATGATCGCCGGAGGCGCCCGCGAAGACCCGCGGTGAGCCCAAAAAAACATCCCGCGAGAAACCCCATGAAGCGCCAAAGCCCAACCAAAATTGAAATCGAGCAAGGCCGCCAACACCGCCGGCGTCAAGCCAAATAACGCCTCTTCAAGCCAAGGTCCCCATTTAAGCCGATAAGCCTCCCGCGCCTGTTTTTCTCCCGCAAAACTATTCCTAAACACAGCCGCAAAAACGTTTTCAAAACGGGGAATGGCTCCCAAGAGGGTTTGATCTGCTCTGTCATTGCGAAGAGGCGCCGCTTCGTCAATGCCTAGCTGCTCGAGGGCTGCCCGCTCCTCTGGCGTGAAGGCGCCGGCCTGGACCATAGCATTGATATTGATCATGGGGTCATCCCTGTTGTCTGAAACAGACCGGCCTCGTTCATCGCGGATCACATGACCCGAGGCATCCCTCAAATGAGAACCAATGTTTTTGCCTGGTTCAATAGGGGTTCCATCTTCAAAAAAGACCGGCTTCCCTTCTTGGGCTTCTACCCGGTTTTGGCCATAACGCCAAGTCAGCCATCCGGAGCGTCCCCACCTAAAATCCGGAGGCAAAACCTGTGACTTCTGCCCGATGTCTGGATTCAGCAAGCCCTCGGAAGCTAAAGCTGCGTCAATTTCCCTAATGAGATCCGCGGCTTCCTGCGGGCCGGCCGGCCAAACCGTGATCAGCTTGCCATGTTGAGGATCGCCGAATCCGGATTCCACCAGTTCATGAAACAGCTCCGAAGCCATAATTTTGTGACTCGCCCCCCGCCGCCTAAGAATTCTGGTGGCAATGTCGGCGATTCGCGCCGCGTTTTGAGGCGTGGCGCTGACATGAAACTTGAATCCCTGATAAGGCCCGCGCTTTTTGACAAGATATTCAAGCCAAGGGCCGCTTTTATACCATAGGCTCTTTGGAGGCTTTTTCCAAAAAAGCAACCCTTCGGAAAATGCCCGGTAACCGCTTAAGTCCGGAACAAATCCATCTTCGACCCCTTTGACCAAGTGTGATGGTGATGGTGTCAGGCCCTGCAATCCAACATTTCTATCAACAGCCTCCCCTGCGTTATCAAATGCAAGACCTGACCCCTCCTCCGAGGGGTGGCCCCCCTTGCGAAGGTCAGATTTTGGGGGTAAAATAGGGACGCTAGGAGGTACATTATGACGTTCGCTCTTCCGGCCACTGAATTTCGAGGCAACCTCGCCGCCATTATCAGCAAGATCAGGCGCGAGGGGGCCACGTGCATGATCACCCAAAAGGGCCGCGCCACGGCTGTTGTCTTGCCCCTTGAAGTCTACAACAGACTTATCAGCGATCTTGAGGATTGGATGGATGAAAATGACCCGGAATTGACGCAAGAAATTGAGCAAGGACTGCGGGATTATCGCGCCAAAAAAACTCAAACTCTCAAACAAATTCTGAAATAGATAGTGACGATTTCCCTGACCCCGCATGCCAAGAGGAATCTCGCCGATATTTCCGGAGGTTTGCGGGATTCCATTCTTGAAGCGATCTGGTCTCTTGAGGAAAACCCGCGCCCTCAAGGATGCAAAAAGCTTCGCGGCAACCCCGCCGGAATTTGGAGGGTTCGCGTGGGCAACTACCGCATCATCTACCACATCGCCACCGCCGCCAAGATGATCGTCATTCTTAAAATTGGTCCGAGAAAATCCATTTACCGATAAATAAACCACCCCTGCCCCAAGCGCCAAGGACCATCCTGATTGAAGCGCCGCTGCCTCAATCCCCGTGGTCCCGGCTAAAGCGGGATTGGAGAGGGCCCAGGTTAAGAACACCGCTCCAAGCGCTATCACCATTGTCTCCCATGGTTTCTCTGATATAATTTCATTATGAACATCAGCCGTCACATCTGGACCAGGCCCGACGTTTGCCATGGAAAACCCTGCTTTAAGGGAACGCGTATTCCCGTGTATCTCGTCTTGGAGCTCATGGAAGCGGGCTTTTCCGCTGATGACATAATGAAGCGCTGCTATCCAGAGCTGACCAAAAAATCCATTTAAGCCGCGCTCCATTACGCTGCTGAACTTACCAAAGATAGAGCCTACACCCCTTTTGCCGTCTCCTAAATTTCGTCTCTTAGCGGACAAAAACATTCCTGTCGAAATCTGCTCAAACCTACGGTCCTGGGGCCACGATGTTAAACGGGAATCATCGGGGTTTGTCAACAAAAACCAAAACGCGCCGATGGCTCCCGCCGCAGCCAACGCGGCGAAGGCAACTACTCCGAGAAGACCGAAAGAAGCCCCCGACAATCCCGTTAAACCAATGGCGGCCAAGCCCATCTGAATAC
>JACQPE010000143.1 GCA_016207685.1 Elusimicrobiota bacterium
ACCGCGTCCGGAATGGTGAAAGGCGCCCAATCATTGGTTCAATGTTTTATTAACCCAGATTCAACTGCGGAATCTGGGATTAAGTTTTTTCAAGAAGGGTCAACTTTCGATGATCGCAAAAGACGGCGTTTTTTGGCGCCGCCAATTCTTTCCGTAATAGTTCTTTCTTTACTTGGGAACTTGGAACTTGGAACTTGGAGCGTCTGCTATGCGGGTCTTTTTGACACCCGCGAAAGCTATGTTGGAACATCCGCGGCGCAGATTTTGAAATTGGGCGCCGGCAACGCGGAGGCCATGGCACAGGGGCGTTCCTATGTGGCCTTAGCTGACGGCGTGGAGAGCATGAATTGGAACCCGGCAGGTTTGGCGCGTTCTAATAACCGCGAAGCGAGCGTGGGGCTTATCAGCTGGGTGGATGACATGAAGGGACACTTTATCGGCTATAACCATCCTTTTATGCATTCCAATTTAGGCTTAAGCGGAGCCTACGTGACCATGGGAGACTTTGATGTCCGCGACGTGCAGGGTTTGCCGCTTTCGGGGCAAAGCGTGTTTGTCCGCATGGGCTATCTCAACGCCTCCTTCGCCTGGAGCCTGCCGTCGGAAAGATTTTATTTGGGCGCGGGCGCCAAAGCGGTGTTTGAGGATTTATATGAAAGTAATTCCGCCTACACGGCGGCGGACGTGGGCCTGTTGTGGTTGATGGATGGAAATTGGCAATTCGGAGCCAGCATGTTGAACCTGGGCATCGACGCGCAGGATATTCCGTGGTCCTTTCGCGGCGGCGCGGCTTATAATTTTCCGGAGTTGGTGACGTTAAGCGCGGATTATATCCAAGACAGGGATTCGCGCGCGCGCGTGGGCGCGGGGCTCATTATTGATTTTCCCGAAATTCAAGATTTGGGGATCATGAGCTTGCGCGTGGGTTATTATACGGCGGACAATCAGGGGGAATCGTCCTTGGGATTTCTCAAGAATTTGAAGCTGCATCAAACCTCCGGACTTTCCTACGGCCTCGGCATGGACTCAATGAGCGAGTCCCTCCATCACATGTCGCTGGATTACGCCCTCGTGCCCCTTGGCGCTTTGGGCACGGCCCATCTCATTAATGTTAAATTCCGGTTTTAAGGAAAAGCCCGGCGGATTTTTTTTGAAGCCATTTTTCTATTTTTGTCCTTGACAGTTTATCTCAATGACCCTAAACTTATGAAGCCATGAGAGATTATGGGTTTAGAGCCAATGCCGTTCACTTAAGCCCGCGCGCCGCGCGCCCCTCACTTCTCACGCTTTTTCCTTTGGGGCAAGTTTCAACGGAGTATTTGTTGGCGACCGGACTATTTATGGTCATTTTTGTGAGTTTTTATCAGATTGTCCAGGACTCATTGAAAAATTTGTTCCGGCAAATCGCCTTTGTGATTTTGTCATCATACCAATGACGAAGATAACGAGGAGGAAGATCATGAAAAGCATTCTCAAGAACCAAAAGGGTCAAAGCGCGACGGAATACGCCATTATGGTGGGCGTGATCGTCGGCGTGGTGCTGATGGCCTCAACGGTGTTTAAGCCGCAGATTAAAAATGCGTTTGAACAACTGGGAGCGAAGATTAGCGGCGCCATCGGCAGCGTCAGCCAATAACAAGGCTTACAAAACCTGCCAACGCATTGACGGTTTTCACGGGCATGATCGCTTGTCAATGGATAAGCCGCGAGTGAAGCGTGATTCAAAAAAGTTCCAGGTTCCAAGTTCCAGGTTCCAAGTTGGGAACCGGACGAAGAGTTATTGTTAATTTTGGAACTCGGAACTCGGAACCCGGAACTCGGAATTTTTTTTCAGGAGGGCAGGCCCTTGTCGAAGTTGCCCTTATTTTCCCTATTTTTCTCATTGTTGTTTTTGGCGTTATGCAAATGGGGCATATAGCGACCATGACTTTGGTCGTCAACCACGCGGCATTCGAAGTGGCGCGCATTGGAGCGATCGCGTCGGAGGGGATCGCTTCCGGCGATGAGGTCAGCTGTTCCCAGGCCTCGATTAACAAGCGTAAAATGCTCTCCGTGGCGCGCGGCATTTTTGACCGGTGGCCCGGCAGGCTTGTGGAACCCCTTGATGTGCAAAAAGTCAAAACGCTCAACGATCCTGAAGTGGACCGGCCTAATTGCGATATCACGCTCACATTGCGCTATAAGATGCCGTTAATTTTTCCTTTCGTCAATGTCATGCTTGCGCGGCCGCCGTACGGGGGTTATGATCCGGAGGTGGGCATGTTCCGGTTGATCGTCGGCGAATCGCGCATGCCTTTGGAAGTGCCGATATGGTATTAAATAAAAAAAGTTCCAAGTTCCAAGTTCCAAGTCCCAAGTTGAAAAAAGAAAACGGGACAAAGTTTTTGCCGTTCCTGAATCGTAACTTGGAACTTGGAACCTGGAACTCTATTGTATTATGAAAAAGGCTTTTGCTCCCGGATTGATCGCGCTGGTTTTGGCGGGGTTGTTTTTTATGACGCTGCAGTCGCGCGAGTCGCAGTTTACGAAGAATTACGGCGAGCCCGTGGATGTGCTGGTTGCCAAATACGACATTCC
>JACQPE010000144.1 GCA_016207685.1 Elusimicrobiota bacterium
CTTAATCTTGTAATTTTATAATCTCGAAATAGTTTATCCACTTTATCAACAAGGAAGGTCACTATGCTAACGGCAACTAAACCTAACACGAAAGTCACTTATGCTTCCGCTGATGTGGATTGGGGGGAATTTCACCGGCAGTTTGATTCGGCGCTGCAATTGGTGCGTGGCCGCATGGGGCTGGAGTATCCTATTGTTATTGACGGCCGCGCGCAAAAATCAACCTTGCCGTTGATTGTTGATGTTTCTCCGATTGACTCAAGCTGGGTATTGGGACGTTTTACTTCGGCTACGGCGCAACAAGCTGATGAGGCGGTGCTTTCATCCAAAAAAGCGCAAAAGGCCTGGGGCGCCTTGCCATGGCCCGAGCGCGTTTTCGTGATGCGGCGGGCCGCCGAAATCATGCGTGAGCGCAAGTTTGAATTAGGCGCCGTGTTGAGCATTGAGGTGGGAAAGAGCCGTATCGAGGCAATGGGCGACGCGGAGGAGTCGGCGGATCTGATCGAGTATTACTGTCAGCAAGTTGAAGACGCGCGGGGTTTTGTCAAGCCCATGAATTCCACGAGCCCCAAGGAAATAACGCGCAGCGTCTTGCGGCCTTACGGCGTTTTTGCGTGTATCGCGCCTTTTAATTTTCCTTTGGCCCTTGCCGTGGGCATGACCTCCGCCGCCCTTGTGGCGGGCAATGCGGTTGTTTTCAAGCCGACCGTGGAGGCTCCGTGGACGGGTTATCTGATTCATGAGATTTATCTGGCCGCCGGGGTTCCGGCCGCGTGTTTTAATTTTGTGAGCGGCTCAGGCTCCGTCGTGGGCAATGCTCTTGTGGCGCATCCGCAATCAGACGGCATCGTTTTTACGGGTTCCAAAGACGTGGGGATGACGATCATGAAGCGCTTCAGCGCAGATTTCCCGAAGCCTTGTTTAATGGAAATGGGCGGCAAAAATCCGGCCGTGGTGACGGCGTCGGCGGATCTGGATTTGGCGGCCGAAGGCGTAATGCGCTCGGCATTCGGATTTCAGGGGCAGAAATGCAGCGCCTGCTCCAGGGTTTATGTGGATCAAAAAGTGGAAAGCGCTTTTTTGGGTAAGCTCTTGGAGAGGACCGGAAAAATAACGATCGGAGACCCATCACAGAAAGATATTTTCTTTGGACCTGTTATCAATGATAAAGCCGTCGAGACCTTTTTGAAAGCCTCTTCGCAAGCCGGGGCCGATGGGACAATTTTAACCGGCGGCGAACGGTTGGTTCAGGGAAATTTGTCCCAAGGCAATTTCGTGGCGCCTACCGTGGTGAAGCTGCCTTTGGGACATGCGCTTTTTAAAAAGGAGCTTTTTGTTCCCTTGGTGGCCGTCGGGGCGGTGACTTCACTGGAACAAGCCATCCATGAATGCAACGGTGTGGAATACGGATTGACCGCCGGTATTTATTCTCAAGACAAAAATGATGTGGAGCGGTTTTTAAACGAGGTCGAAGCGGGAGTTCTCTACGCCAACCGCCGCGGCGGCGCCACGACCGGAGCGTGGCCCGGCGTGCAATCGTTCTGCGGCTGGAAGGGATCGGGTTCAACAGGCAAGGGCGGACTGGGGCCTTATTATGTGGCGCAATTCTTGCGGGAACAAAGCCATACGATTGTTGAATAAGAGTCCAACGTCCAATGTCCAAAGTCCGACGTCTGCAAGAATAATTTTTTATAACCGGCCGGTTGCTTGTTTGGCATCGCGCCTTTGGCCAGTGGTGATAGCGGTTGCCATTGGAGGTTGTGCCAAGATGGAGACGCCGGAGAGATTGGGGCAGGCGCATTTCATTACTTTCACATGCAACCGCTGCCACCGCGTTGGCTCTTCCGGGGGGACGGACGCGGTTGATTTGACTTTTGTGGGATTTCGCCACAACCGCGAGTGGCTTGATTTGTGGCTCAAGGACCCTGCGGCTTGGAAAAAAGACACGACCATGCAGAATTTCCATCTTCAGGAGAAAACCAGACGCGAATTGACGGCGTATTTGGCGTCACTCAAGGGCCAGAATTTTGATAAGGTGGGCCGTCCTTGGAATGATTCCAGAATCATGAGCGATTTTTTAGAGCGCGGGCGGATCATTTATGAAAAAGCCGGCTGCATCGCATGCCACGGCAAGGCGAGCCAAGGAGGCTACCCGAATAACAATGTGCCCGGGGGAAAAATTCCGCCCCTTGAGGCCGTGGCCGATGGTTATACCAAAGAAGAATTGGCGGGTTTCATTAAAAAAGGCCGCAAACCCGATAAGGCCGATCCCAACGGCCCGGAGCCCTTGATCGAGATGCCCGCTTGGGGCCAAGTTTTAAACGATGCGGAGGTTGCCTTGCTTGTTGACTATCTTTATTCTCTTCGCCCAAAAGGCCGGCAAGAAGATGCGTGGTAAAAAAAGGAAGATGGAAATTGGAGGTTGGAAGAGTAGGCAAGGAATTGAATATTTTCAACAAATTGTTCAAGATCCAAGCCGTTAGGCTGGCAAGTTAAGAGCCAGGCGGATTTCTTTGGCCACAATATCCGGCGCTTTACCATCAATATCAATGGTAATATCTGAAACTTCTTGATAATACATCTCGCGTGAGCCCATCTCAATTCGGATCGCCATCAAAGGGTCTTGCCGCGTAAAAAATAGGGGGGCCACGTAGGGCTTGTCTTGAATGCGGTGCCAAATGGACTCCGGTTGGCCTCGCAGCCATACGGCCTTGGTGTTTTTGCGCAGATGGGTTCGATTAGTAGGGCGTTTTAGGGAGCCGCCTCCTGTGGCTATAACGAAAGATTCCGTGCTATTGAGTAATTCGGCCAAAGCCTGGGATTCCATGTCACGGAATGTCTCAATGCCGTATTTGCCTAAAATTTCCGTAACTGATTGGTTTGTTTTGACTTCAAGGATATTGTCAAGATCGTAAAAAGGAATTTTCAGGCTTTCCGCAAGAATGCGGCCAACCTGGGTTTTTCCAACTCCAGTAAATCCAACGAGGCTGATTTTCATTTAGACCTATAAATTTTAGACCCCGGCTTTCACCAGATAACGGTCCATGCCGTTTAATTATACCGACTTCTCCACTTTTGTTAAAGAGGCACAATATATGCCCTAGGGGACTTGACAGGAAGGGTGTTTGATGATTATAATTAGCACAGAAATATGATGATTGCTAATTTAGCAGTTATCCCTTCTAAGTGCCAAGAATCATTTTTTGTAAGACATCTATGCTGGTAAGTGGAAGGTTATATCTAGTTCAAATTAAGGAGGAAAAACAATGGCTGCGGAAGCAACATTGACTAAAGTCAAAATTCGGCCTTTGGGCGACAGAGTGATTGTCCGTCCCTTAGAGTCGAAAGAAAGCAAACGAGGCGGTATCATTATCCCCGACACGGCGAAAGAAAAGCCGCAGGAGGGCGAAGTGGTTGCCGTTGGCAAAGGTAAAGTGACGGATGAGGGCAAAACTTTATCCATGGACGTTAAAACAGGAGACCGAGTGCTCTATGGAAAGTATTCCGGCACCGAGATCAAAATTGACGGCCAGGAATATTTGGTCTGCCACCAGGATGATATCTTAGGAGTCCTGGACTAATTCTATTTAAAGGAGATAAACAATGGCTAAACAAATCGCTTATGATGATGACGCCCGGAAAAAAATCAAAGCCGGCGTTGATAAACTCGCCAATGCGGTCCGCGTGACCCTGGGTCCTCGCGGCCGTTACGTTCTATTGGATCGAAAATTTGGCAGCCCTATTCACGCCGATGACGGCGCCACGGTCGCCAAGGAGATCGAGCTTGAGGACCCGTATGAAAATATGGGCGCCCAGATGATTCGCGAAGTGGCTACTAAAACCAACGACGTTGCCGGTGACGGCACCTCCACCGCGACCGTTCTGGCCCAATCTCTCGTTAATGAGTGCTTAAGAAATGTGGCCGCGGGCGCTAATCCCATTAAAGTGCGAACCGGTATTGAAAAGGCCGTGGAAGCGGTGACTAAAGATGTCCGCCGCATGGCACGTCCGGTGAAAACAAAAGAAGAGAAAGCCCAAGTCGCCACCATTTCCGCCAATGACAAAGAGATCGGAAATCTCATTGCCGAGGCCATGGAGAAGGTTGGTCACGAAGGCGTGATCACGGTTGAGGAAGGCAAATCCGCTGATACGACCCTGGAGGTCGTGGAAGGCATGCAGTTTGACCGCGGATGGACCAGTCCTTATTTCGTGACGGATTCCGAGCGCATGGAGACCGTGCTGGAGGATCCCTATATTATCATCACCGATAAAAAAGTCTCTGCGATGAATGATCTGCTGCCTGTGCTGGAGAAAGTCGTTCAGACCGGCAAACCGTTCCTTTTGATCGCCGAAGACGTCGAGGGCGAAGCCCTGGCGACTTTAGTCGTCAACAAGTTGCGCGGCACGCTTAAAGCGGCGGCGGTGAAAGCCCCCGGCTTCGGCGACCGGCGCAAGGAGATGCTTCAGGACATCGCTGTGTTGACCGATGGCAAAGTCATCTCCGAAGAATTGGGATTCAAACTCGAGAATGCCGCTGTTGACATGCTTGGCCGTGCCAAGCGCGTGGTTGTTGACAAAGAGAATACCACGATCGTCGGCGGCAACGGCTCCAAAGATGAGATTAAAAAGCGCGCTGAACAGCTTCGCCGTCAGATCAAGGACACAACCTCTGATTATGACCGTGAAAAGCTTGAAGAGCGTTTGGCTAAACTCTCCGGCGGCGTGGCCGTTTTAAACGTCGGCGCCCCAACCGAGAGCGAAATGAAATCGCGCAAACTCAAAGTTGAGGATGCCCGAAATTCCACCCGAGCGGCCGTTCAGGAAGGCATTGTGCCCGGCGGCGGCGTGACTCTGCTTCGCGCGGCCAAGGTTCTGGATACCTTGAAGGTTTCCGATCCTGATGAGAAAACCGGCGTCGCGATTGTCAAGAGAGCTCTTCAGGAGCCTCTGCGCCAGATCGCTTGGAATTACGGCCTCGATGGCGGCGTGGTTGTCGAGAAAGTCTCCACCTTGGATGAGAACTGGGGCTTAAATGCGGCGACCGGCGAGTATGTTGATCTCGTCAAAGCCGGCATTGTGGACCCTGCCAAAGTCGAGCTGGTGGCTCTTGCCAATGCGGCTTCCATCGCTGGGCTTTTGCTCACGACCGAGTGCCTCATCACCGACCTGCCGGAGAAGAAAGAAAAACTTCCCGCCGGCGGCCACGGGCATCCGGGCGAGATGTATTAAAAACAGGAGGTAGGATTTAAGGATAAAGTCCTAAATCCGGCCATTCCTTTCAAGGCCCCCGTCCCTAAAAAAGGACGGGGGCCTTTGCGTTTCTTGCCGGCGCGCGCCAAGGAAATGAAGAGCGCGGCCAAATTTTGATATCACCCTCATTTTTCCTGCCTATTGACACACACACACACACACACACACATGGTATATAC
>JACQPE010000153.1 GCA_016207685.1 Elusimicrobiota bacterium
GACTTCGGACTTCGGACTTTGGACGTTGGACTTGTCCGGACTGGAGTTGACGCTGCGACTGGAGAAAAACAAAATTCTGCTTGGTGAAACCGTGGCCCTGGAAATATCGGTGACCGGCGGCTCGGAAGGGCTCGGTGAACCCCAGATTGCCCTCCCGCCGGAACTGCCGGTCCATTCCCAATCGAAAAGTCAAAAAATCGAAGTTATCAATTGGAAAATGACCTCCAGCGTGGCCTATACTTTAATTTTAGGAGCTTCCAAGCCGGGAACCTATAAAATCGGTCCCGCCAAACTTGACGCGGGCGGTGGCCAAACCATCGCTTCGGATGCGGTCACGTTGGAAGTTGCTAATCAAAAATCCTCGCAAATCCCGGGAACGCCACAAGGCTACATGCGACCGTTCAACCAGCCCAATTTTCCGCGCTCCGCGCAAGACATGCTCTCCAAGGAGCAAGCGCCGCCTGGGCCATCGCCTTCACAATCCCAAGAAAATTCTCAAAATCGACAGGAAAAAATAGGTTCCGGGGCCCGGCAACAAGCGCCGCCCTTGATTTTTATTGAAGCCAAAGCGGATAAAAAAGAGGCCTTTATCGGCGAGCCCATCAAATACACAGTTTTCTTTTACTCGCAGGTTCCTTTTGCGTCGCAACCTCAATACGTGCCGCCCAATATCAGCGGTTTTTGGCATGAGGAGCTCGTTCAACGCACCGGCGTCGCTGAAACGGGCGGGGCCAGCTATCAAGTGACGGAATTGCCGCTGATGCTATTTCCCACCTCCTCCGGTAAACTCCAAATTGGAAGCGCCAAAATCCAGGTTGAAATCGAAAACCCTGATGACACGGGAGCGGCCGATCCCTTTGATCCGAGGTTTATCCAGCGCTTTTTCGGCATGGGCGCAACGCAAAGCCATATTCTTGAAACCAAACCCATCTCCATTCAAGTCAATCCGCTGCCGCAGGAGAACAAACCCAAAGACTTTTCCGGCGCCGTCGGCCAATTCGCCATCAAGGCCGATATCAATAAAACAGAAGCCAAAGTGGGGGAATCGCTGGTTTTGACCGTGAGCATTTCCGGCAACGGCAATATCCGGCATCTCCCAAGCCCCACCTACCCCAATCTTGAAGGGCTCTTTAGAAGTTATGAAACGGAAAAATCAGAAATGATCTCAAAAGACACGGGCCTAATCTCCGGAACAAAAACCTACAAACTTCTCCTGATTCCCCAAGTTCCCGGCAGGCCGGCATTAACCATCCCGCCCATTCGTTTCGTTTATTTCGATCCCGTGGCCAAAGGATACGTTCGCCGCGAGACCCCGGAAATCGCCGTCACCGTTTCAGGCGAACCATTTAAGCAGCCATCCCTTTCCGACACCGCAGCCAAGGAATTTACCCAAGATATCGGTTATATCATTGAAAATCCCCCCGGCCCATCGTTCCTAAATTTAATTATTTCTGCCCTATCGCGGCATTGGAGCTGGCCGGCTGCCGGACCCGTTGCTTTATGGCTAGCGACCCTGGCTCTGCAGTTAATACAAACCAAACGCAAACATATCCGCATTAGTCTAAAAAACCAGCTCATCCAAGCCATTGAAGAAGCCCAGGCCTGCAGCCGCCAAGGCGACACGATCAAGGCCGCCGATATGCTGACAGAGGCTCTTGTAAAAATTGAGGACTCATTAGCGCCGGGATCTAAAAACGCAGGCGGCTCAAGCCCGAGTCCCTTTGAAACTCCTGACCAGCGCCTCACCAACAAACTGATCAATGATCTCCTGCGCAAACTCCACTTTATCCGATTCGCTCCCGGAGGCTCCGAAGAACACCGGGCCATGCTCCATGAAGCTCTCGAAGGGTCCCGCCGGCTTCTTGACAACCCCTTAATTAACAAAAAACAAAAAAGAAACGGCGGTGCGACCGCCACTGCCTGTTTTATTATCTTCGCCATATCCCTGGCCGTCAAACCCGCCGCCGCGGGCGCAGCAATAGGTGATATCTGGAATGAAGGGGTGCAAAATTACAAAAACGGCCAATACCTAAAAGCTGCTGAAATTTTTTCTCAAGCGGCACAATATCCCCGCCTGGCGCCGTGGCAGGCTCATTACAATGCGGGAAACGCCTATTATAAAGCGGAGAACTACACCGAAGCTCTCAATCACTTCTGGAATGCCTACATGATAAATCCCAAATCCTCACTCTTAAGACAAAACCTTAAAATCGCAACGGCCCGGATGGGTGATGTCTTGACGCCGCCCGGCATTCCTGAAGCTTTATATCGCCTCTGGAGCTTTAATACCCCGGAGGAATGGCGCCTGTTGGCTCTTGTTTTTTGGTGCGTGAGTTCTATTGGATGGTGGCTTTTGTGGCTCAAAAAATGGCCGCAAGGAGCGGCTTCGGCGATTTGGTTGCGCCGGGTCAGCGTGGCAACGGCCATTGGATTCGCCCTTTCTTTACCCATAGCCGCCGCCAAGACCATTATTCAACAGCGGCCCTGGATCATCTTGCCGGGGCCCGGTCTCTTAAGAACGGGGCCATCGGAAAATTTGCCCGTGACCACACAAATTCCTGAAGGACGGTTCGTTTACGTCATCAATCAAAATAACGACGGCTGGATCCAAATTGAAACACGCCGCGAACGCTGGCGCGGCTGGATAAGACCATAACACAAAAAGATAATAGGATTATGAAACACAAGAAAATTTCATTAACTCAATGAAGTCGATAACCCCATGCTACCAACCACGCAAATTTTGTTTTTTCGCGACGATTCTTTAGCAGTCAGCGTTCAGCGATCAGCTATATAGCCGGATGGTCGAGGCTGAATGCTGACTGCTGAAAGCTTTTTGGCTGCAGCCGGAGGCCGCGCTGTGACCCAATAACTCATTCGTGATTGAAATAAGGCCATTTTTAGGTTAACCTGTTATTAGTTTCTGTTTAGCTCCTGTTCGAAAAGTCGTCATGCCGGACTTGATCCGGCATCCAGGCCCTTCGTCATCCGAGGGGGGCCCTGGATTCCGGCCTTCGCCGCAATGACAGAAAAAGGACTTTTTGAGCAGGAACTACTTATGAACGCAGCAAGGTTATTAAGCGCGTTTTTTTCCTGTGCCGTCCTTATAGCCGGCCCGGGGGAAAAAATTTTTGCCGATGACAACGGTATGCTGCCGCTCTATGTTCCTCATCTTTCAAAAGAGCCGTCCCGTATCCTAGCTCCCCTGCGGGAAGCCGAAACCTCCGGAATTGTTCTTGATGAGCAGGGTTCCCTGGATCTTGAGGCGATGGAAGCCAAAAATCGAAAAATACGCAAAATTCAAGAACGCCTTAAGCTGGCCCAAGCGACTTATGATGGTCTTCAAGGGATTCAAGAAGACTCGGAACGCTCGCGCCGGTATTGGTCCCGCCGCGTCGAAACCTTGGGAAAAAAACTGGAAAACTTAAGCAACAATCGGAAACTCGACCCGGGCAGCTATAACTACCACGTTAGCGCCTGGAAAGAAAACGCGAGCAAGGCCGACGCTTATGCCGAATCCGGCAAACTCATTCAAATGAAAGCTGAAAATTTTCTACGCCTTCTCAAATTATTCCTCATGCCTGATATCCGTTCGAGTCAAGAATTTATAACCGGGGCGGATCGCCAGGACTTGCCTCGGGCGATGGATACGGCTGAAGAGTTATCAGAAAATGCCTATGAACAGATCGTTCAAATTTTAAAACAAGCATACGGGCTGAAAGATGATCTCAATTATCTCGCCTTCATCGAACGCAGAGACAGAGAGCTCAATCACGAAAACAATTCCACATCCGCCTCTCCGCATTAAAAATTCCGGTCCGAATATCCATTGTTTCAATATAATAAAGAGATGAGATACTTTACGCACAGTGAGGCTGAAGGGCTATTGCCAAAAATTCGGCGCATCATGGACAATGTCATAGCCTTGCGGGAACGAGCTAAGGCCAAAGCCCAAGACTACGAACGTTTATCGAAACTCTCCAATGCGGGTATCGCAGGTCTGGCGATTCTTAAAGGACAAATTGACTTTCTTTTATGCCAAATCGAAGAACAGCTAAAAGAAGTGGGCTCGCTAGGCGCCGTTCCCAAAGGCATTGACCCTTGCTTGATTGATTTTCCCTGCCGCCTGGATGATCAAGAAATTTATCTTTGCTGGAGATATGGAGAGGAGCTCATCTCCCACTATCACGGTCTCGATGAGGACTTTAGCGGCCGCAAACTCCTTCCGGCCAGCGTCTTTTACCAAAGTTGAAAGCTTCAAAACTCTCACGCGCCGTCAGGCGGGGAATATTTTTTTGGCTGGCTATTTTTTCTTTTATCAGCGCCAGACATTGGATTTTAAGCTACAGCAGCAATCCACCCACCGAATGCGCCGGCGCCCCCGGCGACTCCTGTCAAGGCGTAAGCGGCGGCTCCTGCATTGTCTGCCATAGCAACGCCGGTCCGACGAGCAACTCGTCGGACCTCACGCTTTCAGGTTTAACATCTTACCGTCCGGACCAAGACTATTCAATCACTCTGTCCATATCCAACGACGCAGGGGGCAATAACGGCCTTGAAATCACCACCCTGCGCGCCGGCAATAACAGCCACGCCGATGCCGGGTCATGGAAATCCCCCGGAGCCAACACAGCGGTCACAGGCAACTATTGGCTTCACAACGCGGCGAATACGGCGACCAGTTTTAGCGTTACCTGGACAGCTCCTGCAGGAGGCAGCGGCGTCATACGTTTCTATGGGGCCGTCAACAAAGGAGGCGCCGCGGCCAACGGAAATATCCACCTTAAAAATTGGGATATTTACGAACTTCCCACGATCACTGCCATGTCTCTGAATGCCGCCGCCACGGGACAAGCGGTCACGATCTCTGGGACGGCCTTCGGAGCAATCCCTTCAACCGTGAGTTTTAACGGCGTCTATGCGGGATACTCTTCCTGGTCGGACGTATCCATCACGGCCATTGTGCCTGAATCAGCCACGAGCGGCAATGTGACCGTCATTAACTCCACCGGCGCTTCAAACGAAAAATTGTTCATGGTGCTTAACTCAAGTTCAGCTCCTACGGCGCCAACGCTCACGGCCATCGCCTTATCAACAACCAGCATTAAATGGCGATGGGACGATCAAAGCACGGTCAGCACCTTCAGCGTCATCAGCAGCACAGGCCCCGATCCCTTAAGTAACCTTCCGGGTTCAACAACATACTGGATCGAATCCAACCTGTCGCCGGCAACGGCTTATTCACGATATGTGAGAGCTCAAAATAATGCCGGTTTCGCGGACTCTTCAACTAAAACCGCAGCCACGGCAGACTCGGCAGCCGCCGTGGCCAATAATACGGCAGCGACAATTTCAGCGGCTGATGACCCCTTAACGACCCTCTCCATTCCGGCGGGCGCCCTTGGAGGGGATGGCACGGTGCTTATCTCCCTGGCCCCATTAACAAGGCCGTTAGCCGTCAGCACGTCATCAATAAATACGGCCAATGATTCCTTGGCCTCATCGCAAAAGCTCGTTTCGAGCACCTTGCGCGAATTTTTGGCTTATGTTAATGGAGAGATAAAAACGAACGGGTTCAACGCCCATGTAACGATCAGCATCCCTTACCCCGATACCGATGGCGATGGTTACGTTGATAGCGTTACGCCATCCCTGCGCGCCGGACGCCTGGCTCTTTACGGGCTCAATGAAACCTCGCGGCAATGGGAGGCGGTCGAGAGCTCGGTTAATCTCGCCGTCAAAACGATTTCCGCTCCGGTGGGACACTTTTCGGTTTATGCCATTGCCGGCTCTCCGGCCTCGACTAATCTCAATCCGCTGCTTGTTTTTCCCAATCCCTTCCGCCCAGGCTCCGGGTCCTCCCAAGACGCCTCCGGAATCACGTTTCGTCATTTAACTCAAGAGGCCACGTTGAGAATTTATTCAATTACTGGGGAAATCGTGCGGACGTTGGAGAAAACTTCAGCTGAGGGCGACCAAAAATTCTGGGACGCCAAAAATGAAGCCGGACAAGACGCCGCAAGCGGCGTCTATTTCTATAGCGTTGAAAATTCAAATGACGAAATTCAAACGGGGAAATTGGCAATTATACGATGAAAAGTCCCAAGTCTCAAGTCTCAAGTCCCAAGTCGAAGACTAAAAAAATTCTTTTTATTTTTTTCTTCTTTATGACTTTGGACTTTGGACTTGGGACCTTGGACTCCCTTCGGGCTGATCCCGGCTCCTCTGCGGCTCAATTTTTAAAAATGGACGTCACCGCGCGCGCCGCCGCAATGGGCGGAACCGCTCTTGCCGGCAATCAAGATGCTGCCGCAATCAATCTCAATCCCGCCCTTTTGGCCTTGGGTCCATCGCAGCAAGCGGTCCTCTCGCACAGCGATGCGCCCGGTTTTTATCAATTTCACTATGCCGCTTATAGCGCGCGCCGAGGCAACGTCGGGCTTGGCGCTTCGGCAACGTCGCTCGAATACGCGAATCTCCTTAAAACGGACAACGCCGGACAAATCACCGGGGATTTCAGCGCCAGAGACCAAAATATCACCCTGGCGCTCGCCAAATTGTTCGGACCCAATTTATCAGCCGGCCTTTCAGTTAAAAATGTGCGCCAAACGATTGACGACGCCTCTGGCTCTGCCCTGGCTCTTGACGCAGGAGGACTATTTAAACGAGGTTCATGGCAATTCGCCCTGGGAGCTGCCAACTGGGGAACGCCGCTCGAGTTTGACCGAGAATCCGCGCCATTGCCTAATAATTTAAGAACCGCGGCCAGCTATTGTTACGCCCCGGAGGGTTCAGGTGACGACTCGCCGGTCTCCAGCCTCAATGCCGAGATCGGGCGCTGGCGCGACAGCGGCGTCACTTGGCGACTGGGAGCGGAACATTGGCTTGCCGCCGACACGCCAACGCAGGAAACCCTATGGTTCGCGTGGCGCGCGGGCTATCGGAGCGAGATCTCGACCGCGTCGGAACCCTTGGCCGCTTTTACCACAGGTATTGGAATTTGGTACGAATCATTCGGTTTGGATTTCGCCTTTCAACCATCCGCAGGATTTGGCAATATCTACCAATTGGGGGCAAGGTGGCAATGGTAAAAAATAATAGTTCCAGGTTCCAGGTTCCAGGTTCCAGGTTAAAAAAAATCGTTTTTAGGCTATTGTTATTTTGGATGTCGAACCTGGTAATTGGAACTTGGAACTTATGCTCCCAGCCCTATTATTCGGCCAAAAAGGGTTTAAATTGCGCCGCCTGCCATGTCAATCCCGCGGGAGCCGGCATGAGGCGGCCTTCGCCATCGGCGCCGACTCTGATTAACGACAGCCTCAATCTTGGCGCTGATTTTAGGGTTCTCTTAACCAAAACCGAAGGCAGTTCAAATTCATCATTCAACATTGCTCGCGGCGCTTTTTATGTGCTTGCCGAACCCGCCAGCCAAATCAGCTTGCTTTATTCAAACAATCAAGGGGCCGTCTCGGAATCCTATGCCATGATTAAAACTCCCGACTACCCCATGTATGCCCGCGCGGGACGCTTTTTTGTGCCTTATGGACTTCAGGTCAACGACCCAGATAATTCATCCTACAGCCGCATCGCCCCCTTTGGACCATCGGTGGGATTTTCCATGGCTCCTACGCAGACGGACACGGGTGTTGAATTCGGCCTCAATCCCAAGTCGAATTATTTTTTGAATATGGCTTTGACCAATGGCGCGGCGAGCGGGGGAGCGGATAACTCCGATCCTAAGGCCATCACGGCCCGATGGGGCATAATCACCAAGCCAGCAGCCATCGGCGCCACGTTCTTTCGCAATAAAACATCACCTGCGACAAGCGGCGAAACCGAACAGCGTTACGGAATTTTCGGATGGACTAAAATTGGCCCTTTGGTAATTTTAGGCGAAGGCGGCTGGGGATCCGATACCGCCAATGCAACGGGACAAAAAACAAATCTTCAGGCTCTTTTTGCGGAAATTGACTACGAGCTTTTCGAAAACTTCCTGATGCGCGGGAGGCTGGATCACTTGGATCCCAACACCAAGAATGTCAATGACGAACGGTCGCGCTACATTCTGGGTTCCGAATGGTTTTTGTGGAAATTCATGTCCCTGGAAACCCAATACCGCATGATCCAAGAAACCCCGTCATCGGCCAACAACGAAGGCCTTCTTCTGACGCATGTTTGGTTCTAGATTCTAGGGGAAGAGATTAAGAAATTATAAAATTAAAATTTTTAAAATCATCGAAATTATTTAATCTCTTAATTTTATCGCCGCTAAGATAATCTTAAGTCTACCCTGCCGGTTGGGACTTGGCTCCCAGGGGGC
>JACQPE010000152.1 GCA_016207685.1 Elusimicrobiota bacterium
ACATAATATAGTTTAACTAGGGCGCTAGAAAAATCTCGGCGTTCGTTTCTCAAAAAATGCGCGGGTGCCTTCGATATGGTTTGGGGTGTGGCCTAAAAATTCTTGGACCCGCGCTTCGTAGGCCATGGCGTCCTCCAGGTCTTTTGATCCCGAAGCTAGGCGAAGGTCGCGTTTGGTCAGCGTGACGGCTTGGCGGGGGAGTTCTTCGATTTGCTTGATCCAGGAGTTGAGCGCTTGGTCAAGAACCCCTGTTGATTCAAATATTTTGTTGATAAGCCCGTAGGATTCAAATTCAGCAGCGGTTGCCTTGCCCCTAAAAATGAAAAATTCCAACGCTTTTGAATAACCGAGCGCCTGGGTTAATAAATAGCTGGCCCCCGTATCGGGAGCTAGGCCGATTTTGGCGAAAGCGGCGTAAAAGTTGGTGTCTGTGGTAGCGAGTTTGATGTCGCAGTGCAGAGCGATTGATGAACCGGCGCCAGCGCAGGTGCCGTTTAATCGGGCAATGACGATTTGAGGCGCTTCTTTGATCGCTTGGGCGATTGGGTGAAAAAATTCATCGAGCTCTTTTTGAAAGCTCATGGCTTCGCCCTTGGAAGCAACATTGCCCATAAATTCGACTAGATCCGCCCCGGCGCAAAAGCCGCGACCGGACCCCGTTAAGACAATGCTTCTGATTGACGTGTCGTTAGCCGCGTTTTTTAGAGCTTTAAATAAATTTTTAAGCATGCCATGCGTTAGGGAATTAAGCGTCTCCGGACGATTGAGCGTCAACCAGAGAGCGCTGTCTTTTTTTTCAATGAGTAGTTCTTGTTGGGAAGCGGACGCGGTCGTCATGTCATTTATTTTTCCATTGCGGCGGGCGCTTTTCAAGGAAGGCGGCCATGCCTTCTTTTTGGTCGCATGTGGAAAATAGACTGTAGAAAAGTTGGCGCTCAAATGTTAGGCCTTGGGCCAGTTCGACATCCTGGGCCCTTAATATCGCTTCTTTGGATTTGAGGACGGCCAGGCGCGGTTGACTGGCGATTCTTCGGGCCAGACCTCTGGCTTCGGATTCAAGAATCTCTTTGGGCACCACTCGATTGACCAGGCCCCAGTCGTGAGCGTTTTGAGCGCTGAAGCGTTGGCCGGTGAGAATGATCTCCATGGCCCGGTATTTGCCGATGGCGCGCGCGAGGCGCTGGGTGCCGCCGGCGCCGGGCATGACTCCGATTAAAATTTCCGGCTGGCCAAATTCAGCGTCTTCCGCGGCGATGATGATGTCGCAGCCCATGGCCAGCTCGCAGCCGCCGCCCAAAGCAAATCCATGGACGGCGGCGATCAAAGGTTTTTGAAATTTCCAAAGGCGGTTCCAGAGCGCCAGGCGGTCTGATTTCTGCATTTCTTCTTGAGTGGCCCGGGCCATGCCTTTGATGTCGGCGCCCGCGGCAAACGCCCGGCCGCGGCCAAAAATAACGGCGCAGCCGATTTGATCGTCGCTGTTGATTTCCTCTAGGCGATCCGCCAACGTTTTAATGAGATCATCGGAAAGCGCATTGAGGACATCCGGCCGGTTAAGATAGAGGCAGGCAACGGCGCCGTCTTTGATGAGCTCAACGGGGACCGCGACCGTTGAATTGCTCATGCGTGGGTTTTTTTGAAGGCCCGAATGTTTGCTAAAAATTTTTTATATCGCGCGCGATTCATGACGAATTGTTTGTGCGTGCCTACGCCTATTTTGCTTTTTCCGCAAAAGGCTTCCAAGCGGCAGATAACGACCGGCGGTTTGACGGATTCAATCGCAGCTCGGATGATTATCATTTTTCCCAGCGACGCCGGCGCCAGGTGCCGCGCGCTCACTTCAATGCCCACCGCGTCTTCGCCGGGCTCCAGGTAAGGCTGCAGCAAAGTCCGGCTTGCGTTTTCCATGGCGCGGACCATGGCCCAGGTGGAGTAAACAGGATGATCCACCTTGCCTTTCATGTAAGGACGCATCCAAGCCGCGGCCCTTTCGCGGTATACCGCAGGCTGGGCCCGGGCGATTTCCAATTTCATTGAGATTGCAGATGGAAAACTTTCGGCAATTTTATGGGGATACACCCAGAATGAGCAGCGGCACAGGAGGCACGCCCCTTCCATGGCGCAGAACATTGTGAACTTCTTTTTCAAACCAGGGCGGCCCAGAGGACATGTTCTGCTGCATGGATTTCATGGGGACGATTTCGATTCCAATATCGATAAAACCGCCGTTGAAAAACGACAAGTGTTTTACAAATAGGTCATAAGTGACAGCAAAATATTTGCCCAATTGAACCTCAACGGCCACTTTGTTTTTGACAAAATCCGTCTGATTGAATGAGTAGAGTTTTTCTTCGTTTGTTGAAGTCATATATTTTTTCTGTTCTTCAAAGGTCATGGGCTCGAGCATCTGGACGATCTTGGGGTCAGTAGACACATAAAAATCCCGTCGTCTTTCTTCCCAGCCCTTTTTATAAAACAGTTTCTTGAAATCAGCATTAATTTCCACAGGGTTCCAGAGCGATTGACCCTCTTTGCGGCCTTTTTCCTTGCTGATTTTTGTTTTGAATTTATGGGCATCAACGGAATTAATCACTTCCAGAATTTCTCTATAAAGCCCCTTGTGGTGAACGAGTAAAAATTCTTCGCCGTTAAGATGGGAGTATTTTTTAACTACTTTCATAAGGCCAAGGCCGGCTTTTTGGAAACTGATTGGATTTCAGGCAGATCAAACAGCATGGGTCCTTTGGAAAAATTAACTTTGTCGCAAGGGGAATGGAGACTTATTGGCTCTTTATGTGGTTTAGAGGGGTCGTAAATTGGCCGATTCATAGGCCGCCGCCTAATTTTATGTTCGGCGGCCAACGCGGTCCGCTGACGCGCTATTTCAATATACTCCGGCACGATTTCGGCGCCAATCGCTTTTCTACCATGGAGAACAGAAGCCACGGCAGTAGTGCCAACGCCCACAAATGGGTCAAGCGCCCAATCCCCGGGCTTCGTCATGGACAGGATCAGCCGTTCTATCAATTCTATCGGAAATTGGCAAGGATGAATAGTTTTTTCAACGTGGTTATGTTTGACATTGGGGATAATCCACAGGTCACCGGGATTTTTACCCAAAGGATTGCAGGAAAGTTGACCCGCCTTGGGGCCCTTAAAATATTTTTTGTTAGGGTATTTTTGGGGAATCCGAATAGGGTCAAGGTTGAAAAGATACCGATCAGTTTTGGTAAACCAGCTAACGGTTTCGTAGCGGCCGGAGAATCTTTTTGAGCAATGCAGGCCGTGCTCGAAATGCCAAACGATTCTATTTCGCATCTTAAGCCCAAATTTTTTGAAAATTGGATACAGCGGAATGTCCAGTGGGATAATTTCGTCTTCTCCCACATAGTTGCCCACTTGCCAACACAGGCTGCCCGTGTCTGATAAAACGCGCGCGCATTCACCGATAACTTTCTCTTGAAACTTTAAATAACGCTCCAAAGATGTTTTTTTCTCGTACGCTTTACCGATATTATAGGGAGGCGAGGTAACCACAAGCTGGACGGCCCCGGCAGGCAACGAGGCCAGCAAATTTAAGCAATCGCCGGGATATAAAACAACATCGGCTGACGGAGAAAATTTAGCTGTTACGATCAATCCTTTTTCATCGCGCACCAGATAGCCGTTTTCTCTTTTTGACCGCGGGTATTTAACCATTGACATTTTTTAGGAGCTGGACGAGTTTTTTCCTGTCATATAAGCGGTATCGATTTATGGGATGCCGTTGGCTGATCAGTTTGCCCTTATTGTCCCACCGCCGCAACGTAAGAGAAGACACGCCCAAAATTTCAGCCGCCTTTTTAACCGTGACATATTCGCGTAAAGTTTTCATGAGGACATTAATCAACCTTAATCATTGTAGTTATTGCCTATGCGCTGGTCAAATTTCAAGACCGGACTTTATTTACTGACTTCCAATGGATCACACAATGCCAAACGAACATAACTCGCCAAACGCGATACTTCCACCGGCCACGCGCTGATGTTTTTGCATGGAGCCCCGAAAGGGGCTCCGATGAGAGACAGGGCGATTCTTGACCCAATAGCGCATTATTGAACCGACTGCCAAATTTCATTTTGGCGAGCCACGTCGCGCTCTCGGGTCAAGGTTTGAACAAAAGCGGCTTTTTCGATTTCCTGGCCATTGTCAACGCGGATGGCTTGAGCGCGAAGGATGTTCGATTCGATCGTGATATCAAGATAGTGATCATCGGCCGGTTCATACGGCTTGCATTGCCGGTCAAGGGGAGTTTTTGGAATACAGACCCCATAGGGCTCAATAAACTGGGCAAAATGATTGCCCCGGCGGCCCAGGTAGCCTTTATTGAGATTATCGCATCCTCCCAGGCTGTCGCCCATCATGCCGGTGACTACATACGCGACGCCGCGATAATTTTTTTCGGCGTAAACATGCTCGTCGCCTGACAGCACCAAGTCCACGTCAAAGATATCAAAAAGTCTCAGCAAGTGCTCGCCGGAGCGGTTGAGGACCGGCCGGTGGGACAAAATAATGATGGGCCTCTCATCGGATTGGGCCACGCGGATTTGCCAAAGGTTGCGCGCGAGCCACCGGTATTGGGCTGTTTTAGGGGCCACCGTGGGATTGAAAATGTCCTCATCGGCCCATTGCGCAGTCCGCTCCAGCTCATCAAGGTTGTCCGGGGACCACAATGAAAAAATATGGACCCCGGCGCGCTCAACATAAAAATAATTTTTGCCCTTATCTTTGGCTTCATCCGCGGCCCTTTGAGCGAGCGCCGTCAAACTGGATTCCAGCGGGATCGTGTTTTTGAGCCAAGGGCCGATTTCCCTCATGAAGTAGGCGTATTTGCCCGCAATAAATTCCTCATCCCCTCCCATGGTGGGATAAAACCGGGCCAGCAGCTCTTTGGGCCATTTCTTAAAGAAGAGGAACTGTTTGGGTTTCTGGGGGATGGGATCAAACCGGACAAAGTCTCCTGTGCAAACAATAAGATCAATGCGGCGCTCTTGATCGAGCGCTTGAAGAGACTTGATTAACTTTAAGGCGGCTGGATTAAAATTTTTGGGATCATCACCCGGCCGCCGCAGCATGCCTTCGGAGTCGCCCCAGGCGACAATATGGATAGGTTTGACTCCGATTTGCTCTTGGGCCCACAATGAAGAGCCCAAGGCCATAAAAAGGGACAGATTGAAAAAAATTATTTTTGTTGTCTTTGACTTTGGACTTCCCATTGTCTTCAAGTTCGGACTTCGGATGAGATCATTTTTCAGTTGATATTTTTTCAATTATTGTGGCCACCCCTTGTCCCACGCCGACGCAAAGGGTGATGAGCCCGTGGCGCATGTCGCGGCGTTTCATCTCATGGAGCATGGTTGTAGCAAGGCGGGCGCCTGAACAGCCCAGGGGATGACCCAAAGCAATGGCGCCGCCGTTGACATTGACTTTAGCGGGGTCAAGCCCGAGCTCTTTAATGCAGGCCAAGGCTTGCACGGCAAAGGCCTCGTTAAGCTCGATGAGATCAAGGGAATTGATACCGATGTTAAGCCTGGATAAAAGTTTACGGGTGCAGGGCACCGGCCCCAGGCCCATGGTTCTTGGGTTAACGCCTTCAGCCGCGCTTCCAAGCCAGCGGGCAATGGGCTTGAGGCCAAGTTTGCGGGCCATTGCTGGGCTCATGACTAAAACCGCTGCCGCGCCATCATTGAGCGATGATGCGTTACCCGCGGTCACACTGCCATTTTTGCGAAAAGCAGGGGCCAAAGCGGCCAATTTGTCCAGAGTCGTATCTGGCCGGATCGTTTCATCCTGCTCTATCAGGGCCGCAGCTTTTTTTGATGGAATTGAAACGGGAATGATTTCATCGTGGAATTTTCCGCTTTGGGACGCGGCCCAGGCTTTTTGGTGGCTTTCAAAAGCGAAACGGTCCTGTTCCCTGCGCGGGATGCGCTGGGCTTCAAAAATATTTTCGGCTGTTTCACCCATGGATTCCAGGGGGAACATCGCGGATAGTTTGAGATTGGGAAATCTCCAGCCCAGGGCCGTGTCATAAGCCATCAGGTTGCCGTAAGAAAATCCCGTTTCAGCCTTGGGCAGGACCCAGGGCGCGCGGCTCATGGATTCGACGCCGCCCGCAATATAAAAATCGCCCTCGCCGGCCATAATCGCGCGCGCCGCTTGATTGATGGCTTCAAGACCCGAAGCGCAAAGCCGGTTTACGGTCACCCCAGGCACGCGCTGGGGTAGTCCCGCCAAAAGGCCTGCCAGGCGCGCCACGTTTCGGTTATCTTCGCCCGCTTGATTGGCGCAGCCAAAAATGACGTCATCAATGAGTTCGGGGTTGATGCTATTTCGTCGAATAAGCTCACTGATGACATGAGCGGCCAAATCATCGGGACGTATGGCGCTCAAAGCGCCCCCATGGCGCCCCATGGGCGTTCGAACGGCGTCAATAAGAACGGGATGGTCCATGGTTAGGTCGTAGATCGTAGGCTTAAAGACAAAATTAATTTCATTTTCGGCTTACAACTTGCAGCCCGAAGCCTTATTGCCGGCGGCCTTTTTGAGATCATTGAGAAATTTTGGAATGTTGGGCACTGCGTGATAGGCTGCGGCTTTTTCAAGAGGCGCCGTCAACGTGATAAAGCAGCCGGCGCAAAAATGCACGCCATGGCGATCAAGAATTTTGATGAGGAATGGATTCGTTTTGAGCAAACCCGCCAAAGTTCCACGAATCGGGACTGCGCGTTTTTCAGGACGAGGCTTTTTCACGAGTCATCCCAGGAACATTCCATTCGAAGGGCCCTTGAGGAAAGTTGGCGCCGAGCCTAACGGCAAGATCAATAGTCGCGGCGTCGGCGACGTTCTCTTGAACCAGCAATTCGGCCTCTTGGCGCACGGCGCCGGCCAAACGCAGCCAAATCTCCTGCGGAGTCAGCCTGATTTTGACTTCAGGCAAATTTTCCAAAGCCGTTGGATTTTCTCCAGCCGGCCGGTGGCCGCTATAAAGATAAAAGCCCCTGCCTGTTTTTCGGCCCAGGTGTCCGGCTTGGACAAGACGCTCCTGGAGGGCGACTGGCTTAAAACGCTCAGGGCGGCCCATGGCTTCGTAAATGGATATCGTAACCGCCAGACTCACATCAAGGCCGATGAGGTCAACCAAACTAAAAGGCCCCATGGGCGCCTGTCCGATATCCCGGCAGGCATGGTCAATTTCGCTCATGCGGCAAGCGCCGGCGCCGAGCAATCGCAACGCTTCAAGATAGAAAGGTCTTAACACCCGGTTAACGATGAATCCAGGCGAATCTTTGACTGGGACAGGAGTCTTATGAAGTTTAAGGCAAAAATTCCAAGCCAGATCAAAAGCCTGGCGGCTCGTTTTTGCCGCGCGGACAACCTCGATTAATTTCATAACCGGGGGAGGATTAAAAAAGTGAAGCCCCAGGATGCGGCCGGGATTTGTGGCGCCCCCGGCAATTCCTGCTATAGACAGGGACGAAGTATTGCTCGCCAGCAGTGTTTCTTGGGAGACGATTTTTTCCAGTTTTTCAAAGAGTTGTTTTTTTAGACTTAAGTCTTCCAGAATGGCCTCGATGACCAGTTCGCTTTGATGCGCGGCCTCTTCAAGAGTTGTTGTGACGGTCAAATTAGCCCAAGCGGCTTTGGCTTGTTCGTCATTGATCCGTTTAAACAGGCTGGATTGATTGAGGTCCTTGGCGATTTTTTCTTTGGCCATGCCCAAGGTATTTTGATCGTTGTCATAAAGCGCTGTCTTAAAACCCGATTGCGCGCAAACCTGGGCAATCCCCCGTCCCATGGTCCCGGCGCCGATGACAGCAACTTTTTGAAACATGCATTAGTCCAAAGTCCAAAGTCCAAAGTCCAAAGTCTTGAGATGAAAGTTTAGGAGACAAAATGTCTGTTTTTGGGCTTTGAGATTGTTCAGTCGTTCCATTTTTTTATTTAAGACTTTGGACTTTGGACATGGGACTTTTTTTATCCTGGGATAAATGGTTCTTCCGTCATTTTTGACGTTTCGGGTTGCCATCTGGGAAATTTGAGGCCAAAGGCGCCGCATTTTTCTTTGATCTCCGCGGCAAAACTTTGCCGGACTTCATCGTTATCGCGTTTTTTTAATCCCAGCTTGCGATAAATGGCGTTTTTGGGGGAATTGGCCCGGCCAAAAATGTTCATCGTACGGCCAAACCAGCGATTTAATGCCTCTTGAAGCTCATCTCTTGTTTCTGGATTTTTAGCCAGTTGTTCCGTCCATGAATCCCCATGCGCAATGTGCATGTTTTCTTCCTTAAAAATTCCCTCCATGACATCGCACCAAGGCTTATAACTGCAATCCGCCGCGTCCTCAAGCTGGTGCCCTGCGCCCCGGTCCATGCAGAAGTTAAACATGATGAAATCGGCCCACGTGTCTATGGGGTAGTAGAAAATATTGACTCGTTTGTCATCGGCCAGGCGTTCCGTGCCGATATCCGCGGCCTCAACGCGCAGATTAAAATTATGGCTTTTGTAATAGCCGGCGACGTCAAGACCCATTTCTTCGAGCAGCCGGTACATGACGCGGGCGTGACGGACTTCGTCCTTGACGATTTGGGCTACGGATAAGGTTTCCTGGATGCTTGGCGACTTCATGATCCAGGGCACATAACCAAAGGCCCCGGCCAATTCCGAATCCGCCTGCATCATCATTAAATGAATCAAATTTTCACGGTATTCTTCAGTCATTTCATTTAAAGAAGTAATTTTGTCCCCTTTGGCGAGTTTCTCTCGAAAAAGCTCTTCTTTTTGTCCTTCACTTAATTTGTTCATGATCAACTCCTGTTGAAATTAGAGACATGGCGGGATTAAAAAATTTCGAGATTAAGAAATTTTGCGTGGCAACTCCTGGCTGTCGGAATCTCTCAATATCGAAATCTCTCTTTTCCTAATTCAGATCCACCCACACGCTCTTGACTTGCGTGTATTGCTCAATCGCGTAAGGCCCCTTTTCCCGGCCGTACCCGCTTTGCTTATACCCGCCCCAAGGTGAAGCGGAATCAACAAAGTGGTAGCAGTTGATCCAAATGGTGCCGGCTTTGATTTTTTGGGCCATTTGGAAAGCGCGTTTGACATTTGATGTCCAGACCCCTGCCACAAGGCCGTAGCTGGTGCCATTGGCGCGCGCCGCCATTTCATCGGCGCTGTCAAAAGGCATGACCGCAACCACAGGTCCGAAAATTTCTTCCTGGGCGATTTTCATTTGATCGCGGACATCGCTAAATACTGTCGGCCCAACGAAATAGCCTTTGGCGAGCGCGCCGCCCAGGCGTTGACCGCCGCAAAGAAGCTTCGCGCCTTCGCGTTTCCCGGATGCCGCATAATCTAAAACTCGTTCCATCTGCTCCTGGGAAACAACAGGGCCCATTTGCGTGTTGGGGTCCAAACCCGGACCCTGGCGCACTGTTTGGGCGCGCTTGGTCAGCGCTGTTAAGAGTTCGTCGAATTTTGACCGTTCAACGTACACGCGCGAGCCCGCGGAGCAGCATTGGCCTTGGTTGTAGAAAATGCCCATGAAAATGCCTTTGGCCGCGGCCTCCAGATCGGCATCAGCGAAAACAATATTGGGTGATTTGCCGCCGAGCTCAAGACTGACGCGTTTGAGATTTCCGGCCGAGGCCCTGACGATGTCGCGGCCCACTTCCGTGGAACCCGTGAACGTCACTTTATCCACATCGGGATGCGCGGATAAAGCCGCGCCCGCCGTAGGGCCAAAGCCGGAAACAATGTTGACGACGCCCGGAGGCAGGCCCGCTTCAATCAGCAGTTCACCCAATCGCAGCGCGGTCAATGGTGTCTGCTCCGCTGGTTTTAAAACCATGGTATTGCCGCAGGCAAGAATAGGGGCTAGACGCTCAACGGCCATTAACAAAGGAAAATTCCAAGGAATAATGGCTCCGACGACTCCAATGGGCTCGCGCGTGGTGTAGTGAAAAAATTTAGTTCCCGGAGCATAAGGGACGCTGACCGGAATCGTTTCGCCGTGGATTTTCGTGGCCCAACCCGCAAAATAACGCAGCAGATCAACGGCCAAGGGCAAATCGCCCTTGCGGCTTTCCCGTATGGTTTTGCCGTTATTGAGAGTTTCCAGTTGAGCTAATTCATCGGCATGGCTCTCCACGAGGTCGGCAATTTTATGGAGGAGTTTGGAGCGATCGGCCGGGGTCATTTTGGGCCACGAACCATCTTCAAGCGCCCGCCTTGCCGCAGCAACAGCCTGATCAATATCAGCACGATCACCTTCGGCCGCATGGGAGATCACCTCGGCTGTTGCGGGATTGTGGACAGGGAACGCTTTGCCGGATTGAGCTTCCTGCCATCGGCCATTGATTAGGAATTTTTTACTTTTGCCGGAGAGAAATTCAATGACTCCGGGATGCAACGATTGATCAGGGGCTGCGGTTGCGGTCATTTTTCCTCCATGTGCAGAACGATTTCATTGTAGCTCATTGATTGATGAGCTTGAGCAATTCACGGTGCGCCATTCGACGGTAGCGTTCGCGTTCGTTTCGGCCGGCGAAGTTTGGACGGATTGCAGGGCCCTTTTCAATGGGAATACGAAGCGCATCATTTGATGCCGCTTGAATCGCCCCCAGGGCCGTTAAATCCGCATCGGCAACAGGAACGATGGGCATTTCAAGATATTGAGCCATAATCTCCAAAAGACCGCGGCTTTTGGAGAGTCCTCCGGCCGCGGCCAATTCCTTGGGGTAAAAAGGCAGATTTCGCAAAGGATGGAGAATTTCCCAAAAAAGATGCGCCGTATTTAACAGAAAGCCCAGCAGCAATTCATCACGGGAGAGCGAAGCGTCGAGATTGTGGGCATGGACCTTCAGATCACCTCGCCAATGAGGCGACGCCAAACCGCCGAAGCTTCCAGTGATCAGAGGAAGGCGCGGCCATTCTCCCGGTTGAGGGGGATGGAAAGATTTTTCATCGTCCATGAGGCCGATCGAGATCAGCCACTTGAACGCTCCTTGGATGCTCGTGACCGTGCCTTCCAGCAGGTATTCGAGCCTGTTATTTTTTTGGCGCAGAATGTCGGTTAATAACCCTGCCTGACGCCACCGTTTGGATTTTGTAGGGATGAGAACAAAACCGCCCGTTCCTAGATTGAGGAGGGGCAGGGTTTTGCCTCCCGGAGCGTTGAGCGCTAAAAAGGCAGCCTGCTGATCACCGATCACCGCGCGAATAACGGCGCCCGGCTTCTTAAATGTGTCCGGCAGCGTGCCGTAAAAAGAGTATGTGGGTCGCAATTCCGGAAGCAGTGCCCGGGGAATAGCAAATTTTTGCAGAAGCCCCCGGTCCCATTGAGCGCTTTGGCAATTGAGCAAGAGGCTACGCTGGGCGAGGCTGGCGTCAATGGCAGGCCGCTGTTCGCGGCTTAAATGCAGGAGCAGATAAGACGGCAGGTAGCATAGTTTGAGCAGTCCTTTCCGGGCCAAGGCCGCGAGACAGGGATTCTCGCGTAAAATCCAGAGGAGCTTGGTGATGGTGTAATAGGGGGTCAAATAAAGGCCGGTTTTTTCATAAACCGGCTCTCTTGAGGCCCGCCATTTTTTTAACAGCGGCAAGCCTCGAGTATCCTGCCAGGAAATGATAGCCGTGAGCGCCCTGCCTGTCTGGGTTTCGGCCAGAAGAAAGCTGGATCGCTGCGAGGCAATGCCGATCGTCACGTTTTCATTCGGCGTTGTTTCGCGCAGGAGGCGATTCAAAACGGAACTAGCCGCGTTTAGAAGTTCTTGCGGCGATTGCTCGATAAACAGACAGCCGTCTTCGGCGCGTTTTGATGTATTAATCCGAATCCGCTCTCTGGCACGGATGCGCTTTTTAAAAGGATCGTACAAGAGCCCTTTAACAGAACTTGAACCGCAATCAAGGCCCAGATAAAGGGTGCTTGGGCGTTCAGCCAATTTAAAATCCGTTGGTTCCGGGCAAACGGCGCCTGATCTCTTTGAGGACGGCGTTCAATTCTTCGGTTTTTTTAATGGCCCGGTTAATTAATTCAACCGTGGTTTCTTTGGATTTGGCCGGCAGGCCGGCAACCCAGGGAGGGGCTGCCGTGGACCCGTCTCTGACGGGTCCAGCATCCCCCCAAGCTCCGCGTGGGGGGGGCGCAGGGATCGCAAAAGTTTTCTTGGGAGCAATATCCGCCGGCAAAGGCTTAAGCATCGGTGACGCCGGGCCGCGCTTCGCGGGCTGTCCCGGAGCCTCCGGCGTCACCCATGCCGGACAAATTTTTTTGTAATCGCACCAGCGGCATTTATAATCATCCGGTTTGGGATCAAAGACCTTTTGATCAATCGAAATTTTCACTTGAATAATTTCACGCCGCAGCGAGGCCACCTGCTGGGAGGAGTGTCTGGGGCTATCGGCTTCTCTCAGGGAAGGCACGTGATAGAGCGTGAGTTTTTCAACGGAAGCGCCGAATGATTCTTCGCAGGCGATTTGATAGAGCGTGAGCTGCTTGTCCTCTTGAGTGCGCTCCGGAGAGAAGCTCTTGCCTGTTTTGTAATCAATAACATGGAGCGCGCCCGAGGGCAGGCGGTCCACGCGGTCAATTTTGCCGCGAATTTGGGCGCCGTCAAGTTCGATCGAGAAGTTATGTTCCGTGGCCATGGCCGGCTGCCAATTTTGAATATGTTTGTCGTAATAAGCCTCAACCATGCGCGCGCCTTGGACTTTTTTGGTTTGCTCTTCATGGGCGGAAGCGTAGCCCTCGCTGACCCAATGAGTCTCATAGTGGCGCAAAATTTCTTGCAAGCTCGGCGCGATCAGCTGCGAGCGGTACATGAATTCCAGCGCCGTATGCACGGATTGGCCAAAGGAAAAATAAGACCTAGGACCTTCTTTAATGCCGTCGACATACCGGAACTTAAATCGCTGCGGGCACTCTTTGTAAAGTCCAATGGAGGAGTGCGACAGGGCTTTCATCAATAGTAGTTCCAATGTCCACGTTCCAAGTTCCAAGTCTCAAAAAAAATAAAGAAATCCTTTCCTGAATTTGGTTTAGAACTTGGAATTTGGAACTTGGAACTTCTTTTCATTCGGGCGTTTGTAAAAGTTCCGTATGCGGGGTGCGTTTGTCGAGGTGGCCCATCATAGTTCGAACCCGGCCGGTGCCGGGACAATAAGTATCGTATATTCGAGACCCTGAAGGAAGGCTTTCTTCAGAGCCGTTTCCCAGGAGTTCTTCGGCGATTTCAATGCAGCCCTCGAAGGATCCAACCGGCATTGTCAGCCTCAAATTCGTTTGAACGACGCTCCGTCGAATTTTTCGGCCGGAGCGTTGGGTAGTCCAAGAGTGTCCTTGCTTAAAAGGATACTCAAGAATGAGTGTCCCGGGTTCAGGGTCCGGGCTGCCGATTGAACGTTCCCAGAGAAGACCTGGTTTTTTGGTGATGACGATGAGTTGCTCTTCGAATAGGCTTTCAGTTCGTCCGGTGGCGTAAATTTTCCGGCGCACGAGCCAGGCATGGGGTTCTTTTTGAATTTGGTTTAAGGCCTTCATGTTACGCCCCCTGGTCAAGGAGTCGCCTTCGGTCCATTCGGCGCCAGGCGCCAACGGATAGAAATTGCCGCAATCGGCGATTCCCTGCTGGGATTGAGCGCTCAAGGGCCCCCAGGGGTCCTCCCGCGCCGCTTTCTCATAAAATTCCGCCGCTTTGTCGCATTGGCCCAAACCCACCCAGCTTCGGGCGATCCCCAGGAAAGCCCAGGGCGCCAAAGGCGCGCTATTGGAATTTTTCAAATAGCGTTCATAATAGGCAATGGCCTTGGGATAAATTTTTTTCTTAAGGTAGTAGTCTCCGGATTTCATATTATTTTGATTCGAGCAAGCCGCCGGCAGCCAAAACAAAAAACAAATCCCAATCCCCCATCGCACGACTGAATCTTATGAAATACTTAGAGGCAAGCCTGGGGCAAATCCATCAGATCCGTCCGGGGCCGCACGCCGATGGCGTGATATGTTAAAAACCTTTCTTGAAATTCCGGCCAGTTGATCACCTGAATATCTTCTGAAAGTGAGGGGGCTCCCGATGGGGACGGTGTGTCAACTACGGAATCTCGGATGAACGAGTTCCCATGGCAAAAAGGGCAGCCCAGCGGTTTTGTGAAGCCGGCATTTGTAAAATTCTTTATGTCGCAATTTCGGACGCCGTTGTTTTTTGTCGTGGCCGCGTTATCGGTGACGCTTGGCGTTTTAGGCGTTGGGGGCGTTTTTGAACAAACGGCGCCCAATCCTATTCATGTTGGGTCCCAATATATTTGGGCTCGCGGCCAGTTTAAAGAAATTGTCGGAAAAAGCTGGATCGTTGAGCTAGACGCCTTGGGCGCCACGCCGGCAAAAACCAGGGCCATGATAATTTTTACTAATCCATTGATCATTCTTGATCCGTCTTTTGTTGCCGGCGCCCGGTGGCAAGGATGGGTCCGGGCGCTTCCCGGGAAACGTTTATATCAGGAGGTTGCGCCTGATGGCAACTGGCTTCGTCGTTATGGGGCGTCTTTGGCCATTGCCGTGGACAGCGCGGAGGATATTAAGGTTGTTGAATCGAGCGCGGGTATTTCAGCGTGGCTATTTAAAGGAAGAACATTTTTGGCGCGGCGTATTCGCGTCGCTTTTGATGACCGTCGCGTGGCGGGCTTGATCGGAGGCCTCGTTTTAGGGGAAAAGCGTCTTTTAGATACCTCGCTTAAGGAAAAATTTGCCGATGTGGGCGTGGCGCATTTATTGGTGGTGAGCGGTCTGCACGTGAGCCTTTGGGGCTCCATGATTTGGGTTTTGGCTGTTTATGTGTTTAGCTTAAATGCCAAAGCAGCGTCTTTGGCATCGGGACTCGCCACGTGGCTTTTTGCCGCGGGCGTCGGACTGACGCCGCCGGTGATTCGCTCGGCCGTGATGATGACGGCGTTGACGGCCGCGCCGCTCCTGCGCCGGGAATTGCCCGCGATTTCCAGATTGTTTGCGGCGGCTTTGATTATGCTTTTATGCCGGCCAATATGGATTCAAGACGCCAGTTTTCAACTCTCCCTGGCAAGCACTTTCGGCGTGCTTTACGGATGGGAAATTCTGGGGCCCCTGTGGGAAGATTGGAAGCCTTGGGCGCGTTTTTGGGCCGGGCTTTTAGCCACCAGCGTTTTCGCTTGGTACGCGGTTTGGCCGGTGACAGCGGCTTGGTTTCACCAGATTTCGATTATTGGGCCATTGGCCAACGTATTTCTTGTTCCGGCATCGGGATTATTATTGGGTTTGGGCGCGGCGCAATTTTTGGTTCTTGATTGGATTCCCGGCCTTTGCGGCTTGGGACGGTGGCTGCTGGAATTATTGGCTCATCTTTTTCTCAAGATTGTTGATATGCTCTCCGGCTGGCCCGCTGCTGTGACGGGGCAGGCCCCGTGGCTTTGGTGGGACTACGCGGCCTGGACGTTGGGCTTTTTGGTGATTGCACCGGGGCTTGGGGTCAATCGTAAAATTGGAGTTAGTTTTCTTCTTGTTTTTGTCGCGGCCGGAGCTTTTGCCCGATGGCAAACCCCGGCGGCGGTTTATTTATTGTCAGGGTATTCCGGAATTGAGGCTTTCTATGAAGAGAGGTCGTGGAACCGGCGATTGTGTCTGGATTCGCAATCTCTTCCGGACGCCATACCGGGAAGGCTTCAGGATTTTTTGCAAAACAGAGGAGCCCCCAGGGTTATTAATAGTTGCGACCGGCTATTGCTCGATCCTGGAAATTCGAATGAATGGTACGCCGGGGCGGCGTGGTCTCAATTAGCGCGCCAGCCTGTGGTCCGCTGCGGCCTCACCGCCCTGATTTTTCCCTTAACGCCTTTTCCTATAATCGCGGAAGAGCCGCCGTCGAAGATGCTGCGCTGCAAGCAGGGACAACTGGTGGATATAACTTTATAGTATGAACCATGCGTTTCTTGTTTGGTGCCGAATATTTTTCGTTCCGCTCTACAGCCTACACCCTGCAGCCCACACATTGCGCCTCGCGAAGCGCGGCTGCCGAGGACCCGCCACCGGCGGGTTAGACGTCCCCCGAAACTCTGCGAAGGGGGGTGCGCTATGATTGTTGTTTTTTATAACAGCAGAAAACCGATGGCCGCGCGCATGCTCGCGGCTATAAAAAAATTAGCCCATCGGCGGGGCCGTCGGATCATAGGCGTGGACGTGGTGTCAACGCGGCAAGGGCATGGGCCAAGGCCAATTTTTTTTAAAAACAAACCGGCATTAGGAGTGTCTCTGGGCGGGGATGGAACCCTGTTGACGGCGGCACGCTTTTTGGCTCCTGAAAAAGTGCCGTTAATGGGCATTAATTTGGGGGGGCTTGGATTTTTATCCACAACCGAGGAGGCTCATTGGCGGCGCGCGATGGAGCAGGCGCTGCAGGGCAAATTGATTGAGGAACGCCGCCTCGCCTTCGAAGTTGAAGTTTTTCAGGGGCGCCGCCGTCAATTTCAGTTGGCCGTCAATGACTGCGTTGTCCGCTGCGGCGCCAATCCTCGCATGATTGAAATTAAGGTTTCTTCGGACCGGCACGGCTATTTGGCTCATTTGCGCGGTGATGGACTGATCGTGGCCACCCCCTCGGGATCAACCGCGTATGCCTTGGGCGCCGGCGGTCCCATCGTGGAGCCGAGCGTGCCTGCTTATTTGGTGCTGCCTTTGGCTTCCCATAGTCTCACACAGCGGCCTATTGTGCTCGAGGCCAGCCAATCGCTTACCGTGACTTTGGGCGCTTATCATGATGAGCCGGCCCGGGCTTTGGTTGTTTTGGATGGACAGACATCATTTCAGATCAATGAAGGCGATACGGTCAAATTGCGGCCGAGTGAACACCCCGTTATTTTATTGACAAGCCCCCAACATTCTTACTTTCGGTCTCTTCGAGAGAAGCTTCATTGGTCGCATTAGAGAGAAAAACGAAACGAGGCGCCTTATGAGAATTGAAGAAATTTTTATTCAGAATTTCGCGGTGATTGAAAACCTGCGCCTGGAATTCGGTCCTGGTCTTAATGTGATGACCGGTGAAACAGGAGCGGGCAAATCCATTGTGCTCGAAGCGCTCCGGTTTCTTTTTGGAGAGGCCGAAGCGCCGGCGCGCTATATCCGGTCTAAGGGCCGCTCTGTTGAAGCGGCGGCGCGTGTTTGCTGGGATGATAACGAGAAGAGATTATCCAACGAATTGCAAAACAGCGGCGTTGAGCCTGAGCAAAGGGAAATTTTGGTTCGCCGTATTTATGACGCGAACACAGGACGCTCCCGCTTGATGATTGATGACAAACCCGTAACTTTGGGAGCCTTAAGGCGTTTGGCCCGCTTGGCCCTTGAAGTGCAGATACAAGGTCAATCCCGAGAGCTTGAGGAGGCGCCGTTTGCAAGAGAGTTCCTTGATGAATGGGCGAATTTAGATGATTTACGCGAGGCCTATAGCGCTTCCTATCAAGCGTGGCAAGAGAGCGAGCGCCTCTTGACCGAACATCGAACTTTTATCCAAGAACATGCGAACAGATTAGAATTTTTGGAGCATCAATGCCGGGAGATGGCTGAATTGCCTCAAAATCTTGAAGAATTGGAGCGATTGGAAGCCGAGATACCGGAACTCTTGGAGCAGGATAAGTTTATTCAGACCTGCCGCCAACTGCGTCAGGAGCTTGGGGCCATCGAGTCCGCGCTGCGAGCGCGCGAAACAAGCCGGCGCGTCTTAGAGGCGCGCCCTGATTCATCGGCAGCCCAAGGCCTTGATGAGGAATTGTCCGCCTGTGAGCGTTCATTGGAAGGGGCGCAAGGACATTTAAAAGAATTAGAGCAGTCCATTCAATGGGATCCCATAAAGCTTGAGCAAATGCTTCATTGGCGCTCCAAGGCGCGCGGATTGATGACTAAGTATCGCTGCTCCAGCCCCATGGAACTTTTTGCTCTGCGTCAAAAATTAGAATCCGAACGTGACCGTTTGGTAAATCAGGAAATAGAAAAGAATAATCTGGAAAAAAATTTGGATCAATGGCGCCGGCCGGCGCGGACCCAAGCCAAGGAGCTTTCTCAAAAACGTTCCCAGGCGGCCCTGAAATTGGGACGCTGGGTCACCCAAGCGCTGGGTTCTCTGGGCATGGAGCATGCTCTTTTTGAGGTTGAGGTGAGCGCTTTGGAAAACCCCTTGTCGAGCGGGCAAAATGAGGTCCGCTTTTGGCTGACACCAAACCCTGGAATGAGCCGGCGGGAGTTAAGGGACATTGCCAGCGGCGGCGAAATGAGCCGGCTGTCTCTTTTGCTGCGCGCCGCTCTCTTGGAAAAGCCCATGGTTTCGATGGCGCGCTCCGGCGGTCGTTCCTGGCCTGTTTTGCTTTTTGATGAGGTGGAACAAGGATTATCGGTTCAGGCCGCGATCTTGGTTGGTCAAAAGCTTAAGGCGCTGGGAGAGCGCTATCAAATTATTTTGGTGACGCATTCCCCGGTTATCGCCGCGATGGCCTTGCGGCATTACGCGCTTCAAAAAACCGTTACTCATGGCGAAACAGCGACGACAGGGCTTCCCCTGGAGGCGCCTTGGGCGCGCCAAGAGGAGGTCCTGCGGCTTTTGGGAGCCAAATCTGACGGTGAACGAAAAAAATTGCTACCTTATGTAGAGGGCCTTTTGAAGACAAGGGTAGCCGAATGAAGCCAATTTTTATTGCCCTGGCGCTGATACTGGCAGGACTAACGGCCATGAGCTTGAGCGTTCAGGCGGCAGGCGTGGATCGCCGTCCGGCGGGACATTTTGGGCTTATTGCCGGGTTGCCCACGGGATTGACAGCGGATGTCCCTATTGATCGAAGCAACCGTTTATTCGGCGATCTTGGGGTCAGTTCTGATGATTTAGCCTTGCAAGGCGGCTGGCTGCATGAGTTTCCCGGTATTGTTAAACCCCGGGACAGCCGCTTGACCCTAAAAAGTTTTTTAGGCGCAGCAGCGTTGTTCCGTCAACAAGATATGCTAAGCCTAGGATTGGCCATCGAGCAGGAGCTCGCCAGGGAGGGGTCGCCTTTTTTCTTGTTGGCGCGATTTATTCCTGCTGTTCGTTTGAGTCCTTCGGCAGGATTTGAGATGAGCGCCGTTATAGGGGCAACATTTGCATTTTAAATCAATAAAGCGACTTTCTTGACAGCCGGTCTTATTTAGGATAGGAAGTCCCTACATTTGTTGGGACTTAAGATTAGACCCTATTGACAACATCTGGGGGTATTGAGTAAAATATCCACAAGTCAGGAGGGTTAAAATAAAAAAATGAGTGCCTCCGAAAATCGTCCTAATGAAGGAACATTAAAAGAAGGCGTCAATGCCTTCGCGTCAGGAACGAAAGATGTCGGCGTGGAAATTCGCACCGCTTCAGAGCGTATTGAGGGATTTATTAAAATTCCCGCTGAAGCCCAAAACTACTGTAAACGTTTGTCCGACATTCTTTGGTATGCCGATCGCGGTGGAACGGGAATTTTGACCGTTGCCAATGCTTCGGTCTATGACCTGAAAACATCAAAATTAATAACCAGGCAGCCTTTGTTGGGTGTGGCGAAATCGCAAGTGACCTATTTTTGGTTGCTTGGCGGCGATAGCGCTTCAGAAACCCAAATAGTCGAAATCAGCGAACGCGGCTAAATTCCATATTTAGCTCGCCAGGTGTCTGTTATTATCGGCGCCAACTTCCCTGTGTTGGCGGGGATGGCCTGGAGTAAAATTCAAGCGCCTGGGCTACGGCGTCGCCATAAAAATCGGCAAAATCCTGGCCCCAAGCCAAAAGCTCTTCTTGCCAAGGGTAAACTACATATCCTGATTCAATCAAAATAGCAGGAATAGTGAGCTCCCGAATAACGTAAAGATCACCCCAAAGAATGCCGTTGGAGGGAATTTTAAGGGCCTTTTGTTTTGCCAGAGCCGCCTCCACATGTTGCGCCAAAGGCAACGCCGGAAGATGGTTATAGTAGACCGTGGAGCCCAGGCCATTCCGTGAAAAAGGATCGGTCCATGAAGAAAAATCATTACAATGCACGGAAATAAAAAGGTCCGCATTGACTTGACGGGCCAAAAATACGCGCTCATCGAGCCCGATTGTCTGGTCCGTGGTTGAGCGCGTCAGGACTACCTGCGCGCCCAGGGCTTCCAAGGCGCCGGCCACTGATTGTGCCAGTCTTAAATTCATTTCTTGTTCAAATTTTCCCGAAGGCGCAGTGGCGCCAGTTTCCTTTCCACCGTGGCCCGGGTCCACTATAATTTTCATTCCTGATAACCACTGCCGGTAAGGACTGGCTCGTTGATTGGGGATGCGCTTTGCAGGCGGACCGATGAGGGGCGCTTCAAACTTTGATCGCGTACGGCGAAAGCGCAGGGTTAGGCCCCCGGGATAAGAATCCACCCAATACCCCCAGCGCAAAAATTCATGCAGATCAATACTAATGTCCACCTCGTCTTCTTGGGGAATGTTCCAACGCACGCTGTCAATTAATGAAACCTGATCCGCGGATTTATAAGGGATCCAATTTAGGTGAATACGCGCGTTAAAAAGACGCAGGCGCATCTCGCGTTGCGCCGTCTCTTCAATCATGTAAGGAAGCTTCAGATTACCCTGCCAACCAATGCGTACGATGGTTTCGGCCGTCGCAGTGCTTTCAATAACCTCAATGGCATCAATGGTAGGCGCCTTGGGTAGATATCTTTCAATGCTGGCGTCATTGGTTGAAACCCAGCCGCTTAGGGCGCCGGCCAATCGAACTCGGTAAAGATTGCCAAAAATTCCATTGCCGGTAAGCACGGTCCCCGAAGGAAGGCTAAACCAATAACTTCCAGAAACAGCGTTGGCCAAAATCTTGGCATTGGCCACGGAAATACGCAACGCCTTGGGCCATTTCCCTGTTTTAGCGGTGCGCACCACGCGTTGGGTCGAAAGTTTGACGGTTTTTATTTTACGGGCCTCAAAAAAAATAAGAAGTTCGCCTTCTTTTGATTTCTGGAACGTTTCACTCGCCGGCAGCAAAAAACGGCCTTCATAGGTTCCTGGGCGAACTTCAACTAAAGGTTCCTTGCCGGTGACCGAGGCGATTTTAAAATGGGCCTGGCCCCCTTCCGGAGCCTGAAAAGAAATCGTCAACGCCTCCCCCGGAAGAATTTCGGTCAGCGCCGCTTTGGGCTCCAAAGTCGAAGCGATCTGCTCAGCCGCCAAGGCGTCTTTTGGCTTTTCGACAGAAATCGTCACTGAATCAAGGGCGGCTGTTTTTGGGGCCGCGGCCGCGGTGATGACGAATTCGCCGCCCGTATCTCTGGGGATGGGCAAATAGGTCATAAAGGAGCCGGTGCGATAGACCGGGACTTTTTGCCCATTAATAAAAATATCATCCATGCTGCCGGCATCCACATGTCCGGCGACGATAACGCCTTTGGAATACGCGGGAATAACATCCCCTGATTTAGGCCGGACAATGACGCCTTGGGCCCGGCCGCTGCCCTGGAGGGCTGCAAGAAAACATACCCACGTTAAAATTTTCATGATCCCCACTACTCTATAACATTCTGGAATTTTCGGATAATGGGTGGTGAACCGGATTCGTGAAGTTATAGCCCGGTTGCGCTGGGGAATTCTTTTAGGAGTTCTTATTTTTGGCGCCGGCCATTTTTTGAGACAGGAAATGTCCCATTTGCCGCAACTGCCGCAGGTCAAATTTTGGGAGCCGGCGGAACCCTCCGTTCTTCTGGATCGAAATGGCAAAGAAATCTTTTCTTTCGCCATTGAAAAGCGCGATTATGTGCCGCTAAAAGAAATTCCACCCATTCTGCGTCAGGCTTTTATTGCGACGGAGGATGAGCGTTTTTATGAGCACTGGGGTATGGATTTGCGCTCCATGGCGCGCGCGGTTTGGGCGAATTTTGTCCGTGGCCGGGTGGTGCAGGGTGGAAGCACCATCACCCAGCAGTTGGCTAAAAACCTTTTTCTTTCCCGCGAGAAGAGCCTGCGCCGAAAATTACGCGAGCTGTTGCTCTCAATTTATATTGAGACGAATCTCTCAAAAGATGAAATTTTGGAAATGTATCTGAATCAAGTTTATCTAGGGCATGGCGTTTATGGAGTCAGCGAAGGCGTGCGGACATTTTTTGGGCATGATCTGTCGCAAACGGAGCCCGCCGAAGCCGCGCTCATCGCGGGACTCATCAAGGCGCCCAGCAAGTACTCACCCTGGAAGCTGCCGGAGGCCGCGCGCAAACGCTCGCGAGTGGTTTTGCGGCGCATGGAATCCCTGGGATTCGTTTCGTCAACAACGGTGGCCCAAGCGATATCAAACGATGTCGTAATTAGCAGCCGCAGCGCCACGATATTGCCTCCAGCCTTTGCGCACATGATTGAGCATGTGCGCCAAGAGATGGAGGAGCGCTATTCCGCAGATATGCTTTGGAAAGGGGGCCTGCGCATTGAAACCACTATTGACGCGGCGGCTCAAGAACATGCTTATGCGGTCATGACCGCGGCCCTAGACCGCTTTGATCAAGAACGCCATGATTGGGAAGCGAAACACGGCAACGTGGCATTCGCCACCACGACATTGCGCATTGAAGGCGCATATGTGGCTTTGGAAGTCAAAACAGGAAGCATCTTGGTATGGTTGGGGGGCAGGGATTTCCGATCCTCGCAATTTAATCATGTGATTCAGTCCAAGCGCCAGCCGGGCAGCGCTTTCAAACCTTTTGTGTGGCTGGCTGCCCTTAATATGGGGGCCACGCCGGCAACCATTTATGATGATTTACCCTTGGCCTATACCTACGATGGCCGCAGTTGGAGACTGGTTGAAGGTTCGACTGATTTTTACCGGATTTTAGAGGCCACTTCCTCATTGGCGTCGGAAATGTTTTGGGTGCCCAATAATTTTGACGGCAAATACTTAGGACCCATCAGTTTGCGGCGAGCCCTGGCCTTATCAAGAAATCTAGTTTCCATCAGAATTGTCGAGCAAGTGGGGCCGGCGCAGGTCGTTGCCTTGGCTAAAAAAGCCGGTATTAAGAGCCGATTGCAGCCGGTTCCTTCATTGGGACTGGGCACAGGAGTGGTCACGCTGTTGGAGCTGGCGGGCGCCTATCAAACCTTGGCCAATATGGGCGTTCACGCCGAACCCCAAGTGATCCGCCGCGTGACCCAAGGCGCCACCGAAACGATCTTGGAACATAACCGCCCGCTATTGACTGAAGCGCTGGCGCCGACGGACGCTTTTTTATTGGTGGACATCATGAAAAGCGTGGCCACGGAAGGAACTGCCAAATATGCCGGACTGCGTATCAAAAGGCCTTTGGCGGGCAAGACAGGGACCACGCAGGATAACCGGGATTTGTGGTTTATGGGATTTACGCCGGACGTCGTCTCCGGCGGCTGGATGGGGTATGATAATTTTGAGCCGCTCGGCAAAAAGGACGCGACCGGTGGCTCTACCGTGGTGCCGTGGTGGACCGAAGCTACGCAGACGCTCATGGAAAGTTACCCCAACCGCGAGTTCGGACCGCCGCCCGAAGGCATTAATTACCAAAAGGTTTGCGTCATGAGCGGTTTGTTGGCCCGGTCGCGTTGCCCCAAAACACGGCTTGAGGTATTTTTAAGAGACTCGGCGCCATCCGAATATTGCGATTTGGAAAGTCATGAGACAGTAACGATTGTGCGGCCGGAAAATTGGCCCGAGGCGACGACTCTTCCCCAAGAACCGGCCATGCCTCCGTCTCCTAATGAAGAGGGTGTCTTTATTGAGACCACAACAGGCTATGCCGACGAACCGGAACCGAATGTTGCGATTGATGAAGAAGAACAAGAAGAATTTGAGGAGGAAGAAACGAATGGCCGTGAAGATTCAAAAAATTAAAGCCCGCGAGATTTTGGACTCCAGAGGCAACCCCACCGTTGAGGCCGAAGTTTTTTTATCCGACGCGTCATCGTGGCGCGCGGCCGTGCCAGCGGGCGCTTCGATGGGCTCGCATGAAGCGCTTGAACTGCGCGATGGGGACAGAAAACGCTTTGGCGGTTTGGGTGTTCTTAAAGCCTGCCGCGCGATTGAGGAAAAAATTGCGCCGGCGGTTTCGGCATTAGACCCTGCCAATTTGCCTGCTATTGACAAACGCATGATTGAGCTTGATGGAACGTTGAATAAATCAGGACTAGGGGCTAACGCTACGCTGGCGGTGAGTTTTGCCATGGCCAAGGCAGGGGCCCATGCCAGAGCCCGTCCTCTTTATTGTCATCTTCAAGACATGTATCAAACATCCAAGGTTTTGCTTCCCGTGCCGCTTTTTAACGTTATCAACGGCGGGCGTCACGCAAATAACCAACTCACGATCCAGGAATTTATGCTGGTGCCCGGAACACGGGGAAGCTTTCGTGAAGCCTTGCGCGAGGCCTGCGAGGTTTTTCGCGAACTCAAAGTTTTGATCGCCAAACGCAAGGATTCCGTGGCTGTCGGAGATGAGGGCGGTTTCGCGCCCGGAAGCCTAAAAATGCCCCGGGAGGCCATGGATTTACTCATGGAGGCGATCCAACAGGCAGGCTATGCCGGCATCACTCGAATTTCCTTGGACATGGCTGCGAGCGAATTTTATTCGGAGAAAGGCTACGGTCTTATTGCCGGCGAGCCGGTTCTCTCGGGCCGGGCGATGACGAGCGAAATTTTATCCTGGTGCCGGGATTATCCGATCGTGAGCATCGAGGATCCGCTGTTTGAAGATGACTGGTCCAATTGGACGCATTTGACCAAAGAGGTCGGAAGTTTATCTCATGGGGAAACAAAAAATCCCGATGGCGCGCCCTTTCTTGTGGGTGATGACCTTTTTGTAACCAATCCCAAAAGATTGAAGCGTGGTTTTGATGAACGCGCGGCCAACGCGATTTTAATTAAGCCCAACCAAATCGGAACGGTCACGGAAACGGCCGAGGTCGTCCGTTTGGCGCGCGAACACGGGTACCTCTCGATTGCGTCGCACCGTTCAGGTGAAACAGAAGATGTCACGCTCGCGCATGTCGCGGTCGGTTTAGGCGCCCAAGGCATTAAAACGGGCTCCGTCACGCGCAGCGAGCGCTTAGCCAAATACAATGAACTCCTGCGTCTTGAGGAAAATCTGGGCGAAGGACACTATTTAGGTTCTCTGGGAAATTCCCAACATGAAACAGTTTCAGGGGCTCATTAAACGACTTGGCCCCAGGAGACGGTTTTGGCTTTTGGCCATTGGAGCGCCGCTGGCAATTTTGGCTTTGGGAGCCTCCGCCGATATCGTGGCCCTGTGGCGCAATCAGAGAAAAATCCGCAAGTTAAGCTCCGCTATTGAAAATCGCCAACAACTCCATGAGGCCATGACGCGTCAACTGGAACTTCTTAAGCGGCAAGACCCAGGAGCCTGGCTACAGGCGTTCCGTGAACAAACCCATGCCCTGCTCCCAACAGAGGTAGAATATCGTTTTCAAGAGCATTAATTAATCGGCGTTGAGCTTTCAGCAAGCAGCTAAATACGAATAACGAACTTTTCATTTTTTGTTGATAGCTGAACGTATTTTTTGAATATCGGGTGGATGGCGGAATGGTAGACGCTACGGACTTAAAATCCGTTGGCCGCAAGGCCGTGAGGGTTCGACTCCCTCTCCGCCCAAAACAAAATTTCAATTTGATGTCAAACCAGATGATCGGAGGCAAAACTAAAAGGGCAATGTTTTGCGTGTTAGTGGGGAAGTTAGGCAATTGACGTTTTTTGAGAAGTTTATGCTGGGCTGGGGTAACCGGGCGTATCAGGGATTTTTTGACATTGGCGAGAACCGCGACTCGGCTTCAAGTCCCGGTTTTCGTTTCAGCAGGGTCTTCCACCCTATGTTCAATGTTCCACATCCCACATTCATCTTCCTGGGCGAGGGGGGACTTGAACCCCCACGGCTGTTAACCATACGGTCCTGAGCCGTACGCGTCTGCCAATTCCGCCACCCGCCCGAATTCAAGCTAGAGGAGCAGGATTGAGGTGATAGTAAAAAAGAAATAACCCACCCTGATATTCTATTCTATCAGTATGGGCACCGAAGGAAAAGGTGAAAAAATTTTAGCAACCAACCGTAAGGCCTGGCAGCGGTTTGAAGTTTTGGAAACCATGGAGGCCGGAATGGCCTTGACCGGAGCCGAGGTCAAATCGTGCAAAACAGGCCAGGTCAGCCTGGCGGAGAGCCATGCTATTTTCAAAAATAACGAATGCTGGCTTCTTAATTGTCATGTAGCGGCTTATCCCTATGCGACAAGCTCAAGCGGCCATGAGCCCACGCGCACGCGGCGGTTGCTGCTCAATAAAACTGAAATCGAACGCTGGATGGGAAAAATTAAAGCCAAGGGCCTAACCATGGTGCCCCTGGAGATCTATGCCAATGACAAAGGCCGCCTGAAACTCAAGCTAGCGCTGGTTAAAGGCAAAACCGGCGTTGACCGCCGCGAAAATATCAAGAAAAAAGACATCGAACGCGAATGGCAGAGGAAGTATAAAATCCACTAGCTGCGCCCTAAAAGAAAGTGGTTGCCGCATGGCGGATTCAAAATTTTATAGCATTCCCTCCCGGCGAAAACTAAAAAACCCCTCGCTGCCGACGATAATATGATCAATAAATGCCAGTTC
>JACQPE010000151.1 GCA_016207685.1 Elusimicrobiota bacterium
ATTCTATATTCCATATTCAATATTCACTCTTCCATTTAATGTTGTCTCCAAAAGTTGCTTTCTTCAAGGCCTTTAATGAAACCGGCCACCTCGCGCATTTCTTGCTCCCAGGACAACAAAAAATCCGTCAATGAAATGCTGATCTGCTCGCTGACGGGCTCCACTTTGACCATTAAATCAAGAAGCCTTTGTTTCTCGACATCCTGAACAGCGAGTTTCTCCTCAAAACGGCGCTTCAATTGATCCAATTTTTCCTGAGCCGCCTTGTGCGCCGCTTCCCGCAACCGCCGGCGATCAGCCTGGGAAGGCTCCGAAAAATTTGATTGTCCCCTCAAATCGGTGATTTCTCCCGAAAGGCGCCGGCGCTCCTGATCAAGGGAACCAAATCGCTCTTGGAGAGCCGACCGGGATTCCACGAGCTTCTCAATTCTTGCCTGGAGTTGCGCCAATGATTGCCGCTGCCCGCCGAACTCTTCTCCGGCCAATAATTCAAATTCCTTCTTTTTACGCGACAACGCCTCCTGAAGGCTTTTGGAGCGCAATTCCACTTTTAAACGTATCAGATAAAGCTCATGGTCTTTCTGTCTCAATCGTTCTTGAAATTGCCGGCGCAACTGCCGCAAATCTTGAGCCATTTGGGCCCGGCTGATCTTAACTTCCAAATGTTGAGCGCTTGATGATCCGGCCGCAGTTTGTTCCATCTCGCGCTGGCTTCTCAGCACTTCCACTTCCAATGCCGAATCTTTAATTTTTCTCTGAAGTTCTTCAATCTCAATTTTTAACTGAGCGGCTTCGCCGTCCTTGCTGCTCAAAAGCGCTTTGAGCTCGCTCCTGACTTCGCCATGTCGCGTTTCCAATTTCTCCTCATACTCTTGGCTTCGTTGAGCCTGCCACTCTTCCTGACGCTTGAATTCTCGCGTCAACGCCTCCATCTCCTTGGTCTTGATGCCCAACAGGGAGGTTAACTGATTCTTAAGACGCTCCATCGAAACCTTCCCCTTTTCCAAAGCCTTGCCATGGCGCGCCAGTTGCTCCTCAAGTTCGAGCGCCGAGCGCTCATGGCGCTTTTTATAGGATTCGGCAAGTTCCTGGAGCTGGCGCTGTCGCAACTGCAGGCTCTCTTCGAGTTCAAACTTTCGCGATTGCAACGCCTGCATCGCCTCTTGATGCTCCAAGCGCAACTTTTCAAGCCTCTCCTGCAATAAAGCGGTCTCCTCTTCTCGATGATGGCGTTTTTCGCTCGAGGAACGCATAAAATCTTCCATCTGCCGTGATTGCTCGCGGCGCAAGGCGGCAATTTTTCCAGTGATCGCCTCAAGCCGGCTGCGCAGGTTCGCCTCCATTTCATTCTTACGCAGCTCCAGTTCCTGAACCTGCTGCTCAAGGGGATTCAATTCTCTTTGACGGCGCTCTTCGAGCTCGGCGAAAATAGCTCCCCAGCGCTTTGCTTGATCCTGAATCATTTGCTCCAAAGAAATCACTTGCTGCTGAAGTCCATCCTGTTGACGACCGCTGATTTGGCGCTCCCGGGCGCCGGCTTCAGCCAAGCTATTTAATTGCGACAGCAGTTCAACCTTGCGTTTCTCCATCTCCAGTTCCTGGTTTTCCCAGCTCTTCTGGAGCCCCTCCAAATGGTGCTGTCCCAGGGATTCGAGCTTGGCCAATTCTTCATTGTGCCGGGCAAGCTCTTCCTGGCCCTTGCGGTCCATTTCCACGAGACGCTCTTGAAACCTCCGGCACTGCTCATGATGCTCCAGTTTGGACCGGCGGATATCTTCTTCGCGAATTTTGCGATCCTCGTTAAAGGCGGCGCTTTGATGCTGAATCTCCCGTTCGAGGCGGGCCACCTGCTCACGCGCCAATTCCAACGATTCTTCCCATTGGCGTTTTTCTTTGATACTACGTGATTCCTGCGACTCGCGCTGCCCGGACAACGCATCAATAGCGCCCAAAAGTTCGCGGCGGCGCTCTTCGATCTTAGATTCGAACAGGGCGCGCTCATGGTCGGCTTCGATATGATAATTCGCTTTGCGTTTCTCAAGCTCGGCAATTTCCTCTCTGTATTGGGCTGCCTTAAGCTCGATGGCGCGCTCGAGTTCGCCCAAATGCTCCGCTTGAGGCGCTATGAGCGCCTCCATCTGGCTTGATAAATCGCGCATTTGATCTTGGTGCGCCCTGGCATTTTGGCGGCGCTCATTCTCGAGACGCCGAATCTGCGCCTCCGACTCTTCAATAGAGCGCTCCGCGTCAAGCCGCCTGACCCGATAATCTTCTTCCACGCCCCCAATTTTCGCTTCAAGCTCGCGCCGGCGCTCCTCCAGGGCGGCCACGTGTTCTTGTTTGGCCTTAATGGCCGGCGTCAGAATCTTGGCCTCATATTCGACTTTGAGCGCCTCCAGTTCCCGGCACTTTTGAGCCACGGCGCTTTCATATTCACGGCGCATCGCATCAAGCTTGAGCTGTTGTTCTTCAATACTCTGGGAAATTTCTTCCTGACGTTTCTTGGAGCGCTCCTCAAGAGACCGTATCTCTAGGGCATGGCCGCGCTCTTCTTCCTTGACTCGTTGCGCCAAAGCCAACGACTGCTCATGAGCTTGACGAATGCTAATCAATATCCTTTCCATCTCGCGCTGGGCCTCCAGCCGGCGCTCTTCAATACGCGCCTTCCAGGCTCGCTCCAATTCGCCGCGCTCCTGCTCGGCCTGTGCGCGGAAAGCGGTGATCTGCGCCTGCGAGGTCACCATCTTCATGTTCAGGGCGCCCAATTCCCCGTCCAAAGCTTTAAGCTGCTCTTCCCAAAACGTTTTTTCTTCGGCGATCTTCACTTCAAATTCCCGCGCCGGCGCCTGAAGCGACTGCCACATTTTTTCCAACGCCTCAATTCTCTGGGCACGCTGCTCCCTAAGCCACTCCTCACGCGCCGACGCCAATTCGGCGACCTCCCTGAGTTTCAGTTGGCGCCGCGAAAGTTCTTGCTCGAGAGAGCGCACCGATCCTTGCATTAACGCTTCTTTGGAGCGCAAAGAAGACTCGAAATCTCGGAGCATCTGATCTTTTTCTTCTTCAAGCTTTCGGGATGTCGCTTCGAGCTCTTTGGTTTTACCCTCAACCGATTGACGGAGTCGATCGACTTGAGCCTGCTTTTCACTTAATCGCTCAATCAAATCGCGGCGCAGTCGGCTTAAGTCGCCGGCTGTTTTATGGACGGCTTCGGAAAACGACGTCTTTTCCGATTCCTGCCGCAATCGCGCTTCAACGCTTTTAATTTCCTCCTCAAGGGCCGCCGGGTTGGCCTCCTTAATGAGGCTGACGAGATGCTCCTGGGCCGCTTGGGATTCTTGGGCAACCTCTTCAATCTGGCGTGCCAAGGGCCCTTGGGCTGTTTCCATGGCTTGATGCAACCGGTTCAAGGAATCGGCAAAAAGCTCCTTCATTTGCTGGGCTTGCCGCTCAAATTCTCCCTTGCGGAGATCCCTCAAACGATCCAGTTGTTGAATCTTTTGAGTTAATTGCTCGATCTCCCTCGCCTTTTCCTCTTCAAATTTTTTGATGCGCTCTAAATCTTGAGACATTACATGCCCAATGATGACTCATCGTCTCCTGAAAAATCGCCCGTTAATGGATCTTCCCATGAGCCGGGCTCCGGATTTGGGGAATACGCGGATAAGGAGGGATCTTCCCAATCAAAAATCAACCCCGGATCATCGGCGAGCCCGAAGCCCCACTCGGCAGGCCAAACAACACCGGGCATCTCCTGCGGCGCCGGGGCCACGGATCGGGGGGCTTCCGATCCCTGGGCGCCCCCAGCGATCGGAGCCGGCTCAAGATAGCGCATCAATTTAGCCTGTTGGCCCTTCACCTCATCGCCCAAAAGAGCCAGGCGCTCCGAAATCAAACGGCGGTCTCGTTCAAAAATTTGGTTCTCTTCCTCCAAACGACGCGAGCGCTCCTCTTCCTTGTGAAGAAGGCGGCTCAAGCTCGATGCCTGGGACTCCAGTTCAGAAACGCGGGCGCGCTCGCGCCGGAGATCATGCTCCAATGATTGATGCGCCGCGGCCGATTCTTTAATATCCTCTTCCCGCCGCGCCGCGGCCTCTCGCTCGCGCCCGTCCCAATGGAAGCGAGCCTCCTCCAGCTCTTTAGCCTTAGCCTGCAACTGAGCCTGAAGCTGGCTAATGGCGGCCGCTGATTCGCTCAATTTTGTTTGAACGGCCCTGTTTAAGTCTCCATTTTCAAATCGCGTCACCTGATAACGCAATTGCTCAATCTGCCGGTCTTTTTCTTCAAGGCGTCCCAGCAAGTCCTCGATCTTGCGCAAACTCTCCTCGCGCTCCGCCTGGACCGCTGCCTTCGCTTGTTCCAGCGCCGCCCTCTCCTTCTCAATGTCATCGGCGGCCGCGTGCGACTGCCGAAAGGCTTCAATCTCGCCCATTCTCAACGCAAGATCTTGACGCAGCCGCGCCATTTGGGTCTGAAAGGTCTCAATCTTGGCTTGCTGCTGTTTCATCTGCGACTGAAATTCTTCGCTATCGGCGGCTTTGGCGCGGAGTGTTTCATTTTCCATGACCTTGGCGCGCATCTGTTCCACGTGAGCCTTCTGCCGCGATTCCAGATCAGCCACCTTTGCTTCCAATTCTTTAACCCGCGCCTCATGAATGCCCGAGGCCGCCGGCGGCGGCAATGGGGCCTGCGGCGTTTCTTTGCTCCAAAACGGTTTTAAGGGCTCGCCGGCAACCTCTTTTATCGCTGAAGACGGAGCAGCCGGGGCTGATTCCGAAGGGGCCGCGGCTTTCGCCGGAGGCGCCGGGGCCGGCAAGGAGGCATCCTTGGTTGCCTGCGATACTTTTTTCGATTTTTTTAACTCTTCAACAAATGACGACCAATTCTTGGAAAGTTCATCCTTAGATTTCGCCTGCTTGATTTTCTCCTTCAATTCTTTAAAATCCACGCTTCCACCCCCATAAAAATGTCGAATGATCAATTAAGGATTCCTTTTTATGTGTCATTTGAAATTCGTCATTCGACATTCGCAATTTGTCAATTTTTAGACCTGCGCCTGAACTCTTATCGAAGCCACAAATTCCTCAAGTTCGGGATTGGGCGAAATCGCCAATGCCTGTTCGTAACAAGCCAACGCCTCCTGATACTTTCCCATGGCGTAATGGCAGCCGCCCAAACCCTGATGCGCCTCGCCAAAATTGGGCTCGTGGCGCAACGCCTGATCAAAAGCCGCGACGGCTTCATCATAGCGGCCCTGCGCATACAGCTCCATTCCTTGCGCGTGCCACTGATAAGCGATTTCTTGAGGAGCCTGGGGCCCCGATTCAGGAGACGCCGTCGGCCCGCTCGAAGCGGCCGCCTGCAGGGCCTGCGGCTCATCTTTTTGAGAGCGTTTCCACAGTTCCAGCCGCTCGCGCGCCCTGGTCGCATCCTCCTCAATGCCGTCAATAACGGAGGTCTTCGGCTGCTCCCGAAAATTGACCTTGCCTTCCGCCTCCATTCGTTTGATCACTTCTAGAATCTTCTGGCGTTCCTGCTCCGCCTCTTCAGGTGTCACTTCCGAAGCCAACTCCATTTCCTCCTTGACCAAGTTAACGGCCCCGCTGGAGAGGTTGCTGAATACCTTGTTCTCTATTTCGGGCGATGATCCTCGAATGGCCGTCGCAATTTGTGAAGGTTTGAGTTCCCGGATGGCCAACGCCAGAACCTTATCGGGAATCGTCGGCAAATCCTCAAAACAAAGCAAGCGCTTGCGAATCTTGTCATAAACTTCAGGGCGCTCGTTTTTTAAATACTCCAAAATGCCCTCGCGAATATCCGACGGCGCCTCCTCAAGCATCCGCACCAACGGTTCAAGGCCTCCGATGACGAAATCAACCCGCTCCTTGATTTGCTGGTCAATCGCCGTCACCTGTTCGCGCGTGACCTCCCGTATCACCGCCGTTTCCATGGCGACTCTGGCTTGCAAGTCAATGGGCAGCGCGGTTAACACCTTTTGGCCATACTCCGGTTTCAAATACGTCAAGACGACCGAAATAACCCACGGCTCCTCCCGGCGCAGCAAATAATTGAGACCCTTGATGTTTTGCTCATTAATATAGACAAACGGCTCGAACTTCGGCATATCTTCCTCACCCCCTTGGCCTTCACCATCCAACGTCTCCAAATCTCCTTCAACGGCGGCGCCCAGGCCGCCTCCGCCTCCGCCGCCTTCGCCATTGTCCCCTTCTTTTTTCTCTTCGGACTCCATGGTAATTTCAGCGCCCTCGCGGCGTTCCAAAAGCCGCACATAGCCCCTCATGAACGATGACAGCGGTCCAAAAAGAAACATCAAAAATAAAAAAACCAGCAGCGCAAACAACGCCGGCACATAGACGGTCGGCTGCCTTAAATCATCAACAATTCGGCCCTCCATGCGCGTCGGCTTAAAAATAATCTGATCCGGTTTAACTGCAAATTGACGCAAGGCGTCCATGATGCGCTGGCGCACCAAGTCCAGCGTCTCTTTGAGCACGGTCTCATCGTGCATAATAACCGCCTCAAAACGCTTAATCTCCGTGCGCTGCGTCGTCTTCTCTTCAACCTCGCCGCGCTCTTGCTTGGCCTGCTGGGCGCGGCCTTCGCTGGGTCCCGCGCTTAAACTTTTAGGCTTGGGTATTCCGGGCAGGATAAATTCCGTCTCATTAAGCAACGATGATTGCGCATCCGCCTTGGAAGCCGCCCCGACGCCGGACTGGGACGACTTTTGACGAATGGTCACCACGTCAAGCTCGATGCTCACAAAAACAACTGCTTTGCCGCGGCCTAAAATGGGATCGAGGATATCCGTTTGAATCTTTTTCTCAAGCTCGGTCCGCAATTGGCGCTCTTTCTCCAAGAGGGACAAATTAGGCACGTCAAGCCCTGAATTCGCGTCCTCGCCCCAAATGATCGGCGGCAGCGCGCCCATAAATCCTAATAAGGCCGCCCCAATGAGACGCCTCCATTCAGGACAAATTCGCCCCTCCGCAATGTTCATCTTAGTTCCCTTAAAGGATAAGGCCTGTTTTTCTGTTTCTCAAGAAGCAAATTACCGCGCCGGCAAGCCCCGAATTTTATTTGCCCAGCGCGTCCAAAAAGGGCCGGACCGTCTTGTTGGAGGGGTCGTTTTCAATCACCTGCTTCCATAGGGCCGCGGCTTTTTCCTTTTGATCCATCATGAAAAAGGCGCTGCCCATGATTTCCATGGCCGTCACATTGTTGGGTTCGATATCCAAAACATCCTGGCACCGGCGAATGACCAAATCGTACCGGCCTTCATGAAACGCGGCACGGGAGTCATAGACGCGCTGATCAATCCAGCTAAAGAGCTGCGGCCCATCAATGCGGCGGGTCACCTCGTCAACCTTGGCAGACTCCTCCATCATATTTAAAACCGCCAAGACCTTTTCGTCTTTGATGTTCTTATTGAATGCGTAGCGCATCGAGTTGACCGCCGAACGCAAATCGGTGCCGTTGACAAAAAGTGAAACGCCTTTGCGCACTTGCGCCATAACTTCGCTCTCCCCCAGAGCCTGGGGATAAAGGGTAACCACCTGCTGCAGGCGCTCCACCATGCCCTGAAGGGTTTTATTCGAGGGCTGGGCGTCGAGCGCTTGATTCAAGCGTTGAAGGGCCACCAGGAAGTTCCCATTGCGGAAGGCGTCAAATCCCAATTGGATCATGCGGCGCACCGCGCTTTCCTGGCCGGCACGCGCCGATGGGCCGAAGCGCCATGAGGCCGAAAAACGCGACGTCAAGCCAAGATCATGGATCGCATTGGCCAAATCAAGAGAAAAATTCTGGTATTTAAGTCCCGCGCCGAAATTCATCTCGCGCGGCGCCTTGGTGCTGCCGGGATCGCCTTGAGTGCCAAAACGAAACGCCACCCAATTTAGCACCCAATAC
>JACQPE010000017.1 GCA_016207685.1 Elusimicrobiota bacterium
GATTTCGGAGTTGTCAGAAGTGTTTGCCAATTTAGACCGGCGCCTGTCTAAAATTTTGAAAGGTTGATTCTGCGGTAAAACAACCCTGGGCCGCCAGGCAATTTTGTGCGGTATTTTGGGGCTCGCAGATTCCCTATGGCACGGGCAAGCGCGCGCGGCTTCGCAACGTAACCCCGCGCGCCGGGGACTTGGCTCCCCATCGGCAGGGGCGAGCGAAAGTTATCTTAGCGGCGATGCGCTTTGCAGTGGTGCTAGAATATTAATATGACGGTAGCGTTGCCCACGACACAAGACATTGAGGGCGAGGTCATGCGCCTGGAGCAAAAGGGGCTTTCTTTGGCCGGGTATGATGAGGAGCTTTTGTTTTCGTTGGCTAAAAAAACATGGCGCATCAATAGGCTCAAAAAAGAAAAAAACGCGGTTATTCCAGCCCACGTGTATCAGCGCGCGGAGATCATCTTGGGCATAGCGGATTTCACGGGGGATTCTTATCGTTTAAGCAAGCTCTGCGCCGAGGCAACGGCTTCTATGATCGTTTTTTGCGGCGTACGCTTTATGGCTGAAACAGCCAAAATTTTAAACCCGGAGAAGACGGTCATCCTGCCTGCCGTGGAAGCCGGCTGCAGCCTAGCCGAAAGTATCACCGGCGATCAGGTTATGGCGCTGCGGGAGCGTTACCCCGGCCTGCCCGCAGTCTGCTATATCAACACCGCCGCGGACGTCAAAGCCGCCTGCGACGTGGTCGTCACGAGCGCGAATGCCCGGAAAATTTTAGAACGCCTCTATGAAAAGCACCCGCGTCTGATATTTTTGCCTGATGAGCTCATGGGCCAAAATCTGGCCCGGGACTTAAACAAAAAAATCGGCGACGAGATGATCATTTGGAATGGTAAATGCGTGGTTCATGAGGGCTTTGACACGGACTGGGTGGCGCGCTACCGACATGAGTACCCTGGCGTTAAAATTTTGGCGCATACGGAATGCAGCCCCAGTCTCGTTGAAGTCGTGGATTTTGCCGGAGGCACGGGAGACATGTTTCGTTTTGTCGAGTCCCATCCGGCGCCGTATTATATGCTCGTCACCGAATGCGGCTTGGGGGACTTGGCACGCACGAAGTACCCGGACAAAAAATTTGTTCCCATGTGCCGGCTTTGTCCCTACATGAAAGCCATAGACCTGGACCGGGTGGAAAGGGCATTGTGCGATCCCCGGGAGGAGCAGATTATTGCTGTCCCTGAACCCATCCGCATTAAAGCCAAGCGCGCTATTGATTCTATGTTCGAATTGGCGGCATGATCGCCGGTAGAATTCCTTTCAAGCCTCCACCGTTTTGATTTATTTGCTGAAACGTCCATTTATTACCCCAAATTCCGAACCGGTTGTCTTAGTTGTTCGCCGCCGTGATGATAGGCCGCCTTTTCTGTCTTATATTATTCTTAAATTGTTTTGATGCCTGGAATAATAGAGAGATATCGTGAATTTTTGCCCGTGGGGCCTAAAACGCCGATCGTTACACTGAATGAGGGCTCAACGCCTTTGGTGCGGGCGGATCGCGTGGCGGCTTTGGCGGGGTTGCCGCGGGCAAGCGTGTATTTAAAACTTGAGGGCTCCAATCCCACCGGCTCATTCAAAGATCGCGGAATGACGCTCGCCATGACCAAGGCTCTTGAAGGAGGCGCCAGGGGCGTGATTTGCGCCTCAACGGGCAACACTGCGGCATCCGCCGCAGCTTATGCGGCCAGGGCGGGCTTGCCATGCCATGTCTTTTTGCCTGACGGCGCCGTGGCTTTGGGTAAGCTTTCGCAGGCCGTTGTTTACGGCGCCCGCGTGATCACGGTTAAGGGAAATTTTGATGCGTGTTTCAAGCTTGTGCGTGAGGCAGCGCAAGAGTATAGTCTCACGATTGTTAATTCAAGCAATCCTTACCGGCTTGAAGGGCAAAAAACAGCGGCTTTTGAGATTTGGGAGGAATTTAAACGATTTCCAACGCATCAATTCATGCCCGTGGGTAACGCCGGCAACATCACCGCCTATTGGCGCGGCTATAAGGAATTCTTTAAGTTTAATTCCGTGAACTCGCAACTCGCAATTCGTAACTCGCAACTCCCTATGATGATGGGCTATCAAGCCAGGGGCGCTGCGCCGATTGTCTTGGGCAAGCCGGTTAAAAATCCCCAAACAATCGCTACTGCCATTCGCATCGGCAATCCCGTGTCGTGGCAGGGGGCTCTTGGCGCCAGCGAAGAGTCGGAAGGGGTTATTGCCGCGGTTAGCGACGCGCAGATTTTAAGCGCGTACCGCCTGCTCGCTTCGAAAGAAGGGGTTTTCTGCGAGCCATCCAGCGCGGCCGGGGTTGCGGGTTTTTTGACCTTCGCGCGCCAAGGGGGATTTCGGAAAATTCAAAATCCCCGTATCGTTTGTATCTTGACGGGGCATGGACTCAAGGACCCCGACACGCCCTTGAAGAGCAAAGCCATAATCACAACGATCAATGCCGATGGGCGATCGCTCAAGAAGATTTTTCAGCGATGAAGGCTTGGGTTAGAGTTCCGGGCTCCAGCGGCAATTTAGGCAGTTCCTTTGATGTCGCCGCAGCGGCTTTGGCGGTGTATTTTGAGCTGGAAATTGAAGTGGTGAGTGAATATCGCGGCGACCGGTTCGATCCGGGGAATTTGGTCATGGAGTTAAGCCGCCCGATTTTGCGCCGCGCGTTTGCGAACAAGGGATTTAAATGGACCATGAAAAACGGCATCCCCATGGGCAAGGGCTTGGGTTCCTCCGCTGCCGCGCGTCTGGGCGCGTTGGCAGCGGCGCGATTGTTGGCGCAATCTGAAAAGCCGTCCCTGGCAACGGCGCAGGAAGCCGCGCGTCTTGAGGGGCATCGGGACAATACCGCCGCTTCTTGGAAGGGCGGATTGACCATGGCCTGGGAGACTTCCCGGGGCATGGAGATTGCCTCGTGGAAAATGCCGTCGGATTTACGAGCGGTGGTTTGCATTCCCGAGATTTCTCTATCAACGCAAAAGGCCCGCAAGATTTTACCGTGCCGTGTATTAAGGCAAGATGCGGTGTTTAATTTGTCAAGGCAAGCGGCCTTGACCGCGGCGATCACGGAGCGGAGTTACCATTGGCTGCGCGAAGGCATGGAAGACCGTATCCATCAACCCTATCGAAGCAAGTTAATCCCTGGGTTTCATCGGGTCATCAAGGAGGCCCTCTCAACAGGGGCCCATGGCGCGTGTTTGTCCGGCGCCGGACCGTCTATATTGGCCATCGCGTCAGTTAAAGCGAATTTAAATGATATCGCCGGCTCTATGGAAAATACCTTCAAGCGCGCCGGCGTCAGCGCTGCAAGCCGGATTTTAAATTTTAATAACCAGGGTTTAATTTGGGAGATGAAGCGTTAATTGCAGGAATACTCTCCAGCACCGCCCTAACTTCCGGTAATTTCCAAATATAGGCATAGCGATGCCGTGCCGCCTCAAGACCCTGACGGTTGAACGGCCGGTGGCTTGGGGCGATCGTTCCAAAAATTTTGTCCACTCCAAAAAAACAGATTCCATAATTTTTATCCATGACCCCGGCATCATTGAGGGTCATGTGATGAATATCATGGAGCCTGCGCGCGGCGCAAAACCAGGGGCCCAGAAGAAGCTTTTTTTCCATCCAAAAATTCTGCCGGTGCATGGCGTCGTGCATGTAGTGAAACATGAAATAGCCCCACGAAAGCCCTGAAGCGATAAAGACAATTTGAAACAGCGTTCCCGTTCCCAGCGCTCGGAAGACCGTCAGGAGCGCTGCCATCAGTATCCCGACGGGAATAAACCATTCGAGTCCAATGCCGTCAACACCGGCGCGCCCCTGGGTGGTTTTTAAGTATTTTGAGGAGCGGCGCATGGGACCATTGGGCTGATAGATCACCAAATGATGAATCATATGGTTGCGGCTTAAAAATTCAATTTTATTGCTGTGAAGCAGCCGATGAACCCAATATCCCGCAAATTCGGCGAAAGCAAAACCCCCGGCCAGAGCCATTAAAGCTGACACTATGCATGCCCTCCTTTTTTTGATGGCGGAACTCTATTAATTTAGCGCATTGTTTTCGTTGCATCAAGTCTCCATGGTAAAGTTGACAGGGTGATTGACACCGGCTGTTAAAAGCGTCATGATAATAAGGCCATTGATTCGGCGGATTGCCGAAAGTGAGCAAAAATGAATGGGTGCCGGTTAAAACCGGCGTAGGTTAAAGGAGTATCCGAAAACATGGGAAAGAAACTGTATGTGGGCAATCTGCCGTATGAGACGACCGAGGACCAGCTTAAAGAGATGTTCGCTCCGAGCGGTGCGGTCGCGAGCGCGAGAATCATAACGGATAAATTTTCCGGGCGGTCTAAAGGGTTCGGTTTCGTGGAAATGACCACCGATGAAGAGGCGGCCGCGGCGATTACGAAACTCAACGGCACGCAAATGGGCGCTCGCAAGATCGTTGTTAATGAGGCCAAGCCCCAAGAAGACCGCGGCCCAAGACCCGGCGGTGGCGGCGGTGGCTGGCGCGGTGGCGGCGGTGGTCAGCGCTCTGGCGGCGGTGGCGGCTGGCGTCGTTAAAAAATAAAAAAAGCGTTCGATGAAAAAATTCTCCACAGCGGCCTTTTTGTCTCTATTGGCGGCTGCCGGGTGTTCCCGCAATAGCGGTTCGTTGATCATTCAGCAGGGCTCTTCGGTTAAAATCCATTACACTCTCACCGTAGATGGCTCTGTCGTGGATAGCTCATCGGGACGCGAACCCCTTTCTTACGTGCAGGGCTCGGGTCAGGTTATTCCGGGTTTGGAGAGCCAGATCCAGGGGCTTAAGGCAGGGGATAAAAAATCAGTCAGCGTTAATCCCGAAGAAGGCTATGGCCAGGTGAATCCCAATGCCCTGCGCAAGGTGCCGAAATCCTCATTCCAAGACGCTAAGAATTTGAAGGTGGGAGCCATGGTTCAGGGTGATGCCGGCGGCAAGCCATTCCAAGCCAAAATAGCGGCCATTAGCAAAGACGAAATCACTCTGGATTTCAATCATCCCTTGGCTGGCAAAAAACTTGAATTTCAGATTGAAGTGATCGAAGTCAAGCCCGCGGCAAAAAGTTAATTTTTATCACGTCCGGCGACCAATCAGGTGTCGCTATTGCCGACAATCAGGCGGCAGTTCCGGATTGCCGGTTTTTTTCGGGCGGACGATTAACGCGTGGTCAGTCTCGAATATTTCTCTAAATTTTTTTAAATTGATGACGCGAATGTTTGAATAGTTGGAATCGCGCGCGAAGAGATATTCGCCGTTTAATTGACCTTTTAAAACAACGGCGTGGTTTACGGTTTCATCTTCATTGGAATAGCCAATCTGAACAGGATGGCCATCAGGTAACTTTTCAAGAATCATCGGCCAGTCTATGGAAAAAAGGCGCCCTCGAGAATCGTGTCAAATCCATAAAGGGCGTAGACCTCTTGCATTAAATCGATACGCGCGCCTGAATTGCCCTGAATGAAAGTTGGATTAGTGTAAGGCAATCATCGTTATTTTTCCAGGTCCCGTCGTGATTTGGATTTGTTAAAGTAAGATGAGATGTTATCTTCAGGGGAGCGGCTTTTTTTGCTGCAGGCGGCATCGGTGATCGTGCCGGAGGCGGCCCGATTGGATGCCGGGAGCAAGGAAGAATTTTTGCGCATTATTGAGCGCGCATTGGAGACCCGTCCCGTGGCCATGCAGCGGCAGTTTAAGATGCTGCTACGCCTGCTTAATCTGGCACCCGTGTTTTATTATGGCCGGACCTTTGACACGCTGGAGACCCAAAAACGCCGGGAGTTTTTTTCCTGGCTGCAAGGAGGGCCCATCGGTTTATTGCGCAAAGGTTTTTGGGGTTTAAAAGCCATGGTTTTTATGGGTTATTACGGGCAACCGGAGGCGGCCTCAACGGTGGCCTATGCGCCTTCGAAAGAGGGCAATGAAAAGCTTGAAAAAATGGCGCGTGTCTAAGAATTGTTTATGCAAGAGAAGCAATTTGACATTGTGATCATTGGCTCCGGCGCTGGAGGGGGCGCGGCAGCGCAGGAGCTATCAGGCCTATGCAAAGACGGCGTGCGCATCGGCCTCCTTGAATGGGGTCCAAAATTCAGGGAAAGCGACTACACGGGCCAGGAACTTGAAATGGCCCAAAAGCTTTATTTCGACGGCGGTGGCGTGTTGACCAAGGATAAAAGCATGACGCTGGCTTTTGCCAAGGCCTATGGCGGCTCTACCGTGGTGTACACGGGAACCTCGCTCACTATTTTAAAGGAAACCGTGGCGCGATGGGGGGTCCCCGGCATCACCTGGGAAGATCTCAAGGAGCGATCGAAAAAATATATTTCCCAAAATAATGTCCATTTACTCGAAGAAGATAAAATCAACGATAACAACGCGCTGTTTCGAGACGGGTGCCGCAAGTTGGGTTATCGCGTGGAGCAATTTCCCGTTAATGTGAAAGGCTGCCAAGGCTCCGGCATGTGCAATTTGGGGTGTCCCAATGCCGCTAAGCAAGGAACGCATCGGGTGCAGCTTCCGGCTGCGGAGAAAAACGGCGTCCAAGTCGTGACTTCCTGCAAAGTTGAGCGCATCGGCGACAGGGTTTTGGAGGCGGTGGTTGCGGATGCCGGCGTCGGGCACCCCTCGGCTTGGGCGCCGGGGCGTTACCGGGTGCGCGCCAAGGTGATTGTCGTGGCGGCCGGCGCCGTTAACTCGCCGGCATTGTTGCTGCGCTCGGGTTTTGGCCGGTCTCTGCCGGCTTTGGGGCGTTATTTTACTTGTCATCCGGCTTTAATTTTGGTGGGCCAACATGAAAAACCCATCACGAATTATTACGGGCATCCCAAGAGTTTTTACAGCGATCATTTTGCCGAGTCGGGGCATTTTTTACTGGAAACCTGCATGTATTTTCCCTTTACAACGGCGAAGAATTTGGCGGGTTTCGGTCCGGAGCACAGCCGTTTTATGAGCCGGATGGATTTGCTGCAGATGATTTTGGTCCTTGCCATTGACGAGGCCGCGGCAGACAATAGAATCAGCGTAGACGGCTCCGGCAATCCCGTAGTTGATTATACGCTGACGAGCGCAACCCTGGACTCCCTTTACGAATCCATGAAAGTATGCGCTAAAATTTTCTTTGCCGCCGGCGCGGCTGCGGTGCACGCGCCGGCTGGAAAAAAGTTTTTGATTAAAGCCGAAGAAGCGGGCCGTTTGGATGAGTTCATCACGCGCGATGAGCTTAAAACAGGGAAGGTTTCCATCGCGGCCGCGCATTTAATGGGCGGCTGCCGCGTGGGGGAAAATTCCGCCGGTTCCGTGACAAATGTTTGGGGCCGGGTTCACGGCGTTCCTTGGCTTTATGTGGCGGATGCGAGTTTATTTCCTAAAGCGGCCGAGATCAACCCTTATGTGACCATTATGGCCATGGCTGACCGCTCCGCAGAAGATATCCGCCGCCGCGCGCCTCAATTGCTGAATTGATTAGGCCCGGCATTCGCTTTTGGAGCAGCGCTTTTTTTGTCCTCATTTGCGGTCAGACGTGGGCGGCGGACGCGTATAAGGCATTCTCGCTGGACCTTGTCCGTTCGGCGAAACAAGGCGGCGTCAAAAGCGTCGCTGTGCTGCCTTTTGCTTGGGATAACTCTTCAGATTCGGATGGCCGCCAAGAGGCTTCTTTGTTGACTTCGGCTTTGGTGCAGGCGGGAGGTGTCGAGGTTATCGAAAGGGAATCGCTCGATAAAATTTTAGCCGAGCAAAAGTTTTTGGCCACGGGCGCCGTGGGACAGAAAGAATTCGCCAAAACTGTGGGACAGATCATTGCCGTGGATGCGCTTATCCAGGGCAAGATTTTTTTGGTCGACAAGGCGACGGAGCTCCATATCCGGATGCTTGAGGTGGCGAGCGGCCGTATTCTTTATGCCGGGCATCGGGCGATTCCAGGGCGGGGGATGAATTTGAAACGGATGATGGATTTTATGGCCCCTGTCCCCGAGTTTGGCGTGACAGCGCCGGTTCTTCCTGATATTTCCGTTGGCGAGGCGCAAAAGCCCCCGGCGCCGGCCAATGACAACTGCGGGCGCCAGGAAATGTCGCGCGACAATCTGGAGCGTTCTATCGTGGACCTTAAGGCGCGGTTTTGGGCGGGGAGAATGCTGGAACCGGGGTTTTCATCGGCAGGCTTGGTCCGAAATCCCGGCTCTGAAATCGCCAACGATGAGGTGCGCCGTCAATTTTATGAGCGGCTCAATTATTGGCATGGCCTGGGATATGCGCCGGAGCTATCTGCCGAGGAATGGAAAACAATGCAGCAGGCCGAAGACCGGTTGAAACAAATGGAAGCGGCGTGCGCTCCTTCGCCTTTGTCTTTACCGGGCATGGGCCCTTCCGGCTCGCGTGTCGCACCCGCCAATCTGCCCGGAGTGCGGCCTTAAATGCTAAAAAGTTAACACCATGTCGCTAACCCAGATTTTCTATAGCATGTTTCAGCTTTTTCTGTCGGTCATTATTGCGGTTTTTGTAATTTTTATCAGTTATCGCATTTTTATTCGGGCCAACACCGATTTTGACGAAGAGGAGGAGATTAAGAAGGGCAACATTGCCGTTGCTATCTTGCTGGCCGTGATTTTAATTTCATCGGCGATGATCACCCGGAAAGGGCTCTACCCTATTTTTAACATGCTGCGTGTTTATTTCACGGTTCCCATCGGCCAAAATTTGACGTCATGGCAAATTCCTTTTTTTGCGCTGGCCTATTTCGCGGCGATCTTTGGGCTTTCGGTGACTGCGATTTCTTTTTCATTACGGCTTTATGGCCGGCTCACCACCAAAATCAATGAAGGCAAGGAGCTTCTCAAAGGCAATATCGCGGCGGGGATCGTTTTGTCGGCGGTAGTGATTATCGTGGCCATGTATGTGGGCGACGGCATTGCCGTATTCGCGCGGGCCCTGATCCCGCAGTTTTTTATCGGTCGGATGCAGGTGCTTCCTTGAAAATCACGGGCGGCCGGCTTGTGGTCAAGGCTCTTGAGGACGAGGGCGTGCGCTGGACGCTGGGAATTCCCGGGACCCATAACACCGAGCTTTATGACTGTTTGCACGACTCGAACATTGAGCCCATTTTGGTCACGGACGAGCAAAGCGCTTCGTTCATGGCAGATGCAATTTCCCGGACGAGCGATCAGGTGGGCGTTGTCAACGTGGTGCCCGGAGCCGGAGTGACGCATTGCCTCTCCGGCGTGGCCGAGGCTTATATGGATAATGTCCCCATGGTTGTCTTAACCTGCGGCATCCGTACGGACACGGGAAGAGCGTATCAGCTTCATGATGTGGATCAAATGGCGATCCTGCGGCCCATCACCAAAGAGGCCCTCACGCCCAAGACACCGCAGGAAATTTATTCGACGATCCGCCACGCTTTTGCCGTGGCGCGCGCCGGCACACCGGGGCCTGTGGCTGTTCAAATTCCCGCCAATTTTTACATTCTTCACGACGAGCATGTTTCTGCCAACGGCGATTTTCAAATGGTGACGATGACGCCTGTGCCGTCTTCGGAAAAGATAGAAGAAGCGGCTGCGCTCCTAAAAAGATCCCAAAAAATTTTGCTTTATGTGGGTAACGGAGCCAAGCGCGCACAGTCGGAGTTGGTCAAAATGGCCGAGTTTCTGGGGTCCCCGGTGGCAACGACGGTCGCAGGCAAGGGTGTATTTCCGGAGAATCATCCCTTGTGGCTGTGGAACGGCTTGGGCAATGCGGCGCCGCCTTTCGTCCGTGATGTGGCCGGCCAGTGCGACACGATGCTGGCCATCGGCTGCCGCTTTAGCGAGGTCGCGACAGCGAGCTATGGATTTGAAATTCCGGAAACGCTCATTCATGTTGATATTAATAAGGAAGTTTTTAACCGCAATTACCGCGCCACGTTAGCCATTGAAGCCGACGCCCGCGGATTTATCGAGGCGCTTCGGCCCAGGCTTTCAATACGTCAACGCGATGAGTCCTGGGAACGGACAATTCGCGAGGGTCATGAGGCGTTGTGGAAAGAATGGCTCGGCAAACCCAACCCTTCCAAAGTATCGCCACCCTGGCTTTACCGGACGCTCCAGCAGGTTTTGGGGCCTCAAGCGATCTATGTGACCGATAGCGGCAACGGTACGTTTTTGACGATGGAGTTATTGCGGCTTCATCGGCCGGGGCAATTTATCGGCCCCTTTGATTATTCGTGCATGGGTTACTGCGTCCCGGCGGCCATTGGCGCCAAATTGGCAAACCCGGACATCCCTGTGGCGGCTTTGGCCGGTGACGGCGCCCTGCTCATGACGGGTCTTGAGATGTTGACTGCGGCGCAGAATAAATTAGGCGTCATGGTTTTTGTTCTACGCGACGGCGAACTGGGCCAAATCGCGCAATTTCAGCGCACCTCGCTGAATCGCGACACGTGCAGCATTTTGCCGGACTATGATCTACAAGCGCTGGCCAAGGCCGTTGGCGCGGAATATGTGGATTTACCGCACGATCTGGTCATCGAAAATGTCATCCGCCAGGCCCAGGATATCGCCAAAACAGGCCGGCCTGTGTTTGTTGATGTGGCTATTGATTATTCGCGCCGGACTTTTTTCACCAAGGGCGTCGTCAAGACCAATTTTTTGAGATTCCCTTGGCCCGAACGCCTGCGAAAACTAGGCCGCGCCGTCATGCGCCATACAATCGGAGCATCTTAAATAAATGGATCAGCACAAACCCCTTTCCAGGGAGCATGAAATCGGCGTGGCCCTGGGCATCGTGCTTTCGGTGTTCACCTGCGGGATTTATAACATCTACTGGAACTATAAGCAGTTCCAAGCCATGAATACCCTTCTGGGCCGCCAGGAGTATAATTTTGTCTTCTGGCTTCTTTTGTCTTTGATTACCTGCGGCTTATTTCATATCTATTACGAATACAAAATGGGCTCTGATTTGGAGGATTACCTCAAAAAGCATGGTTACAACGTTAATCCTAATCTTTCTATCATCGGTCTTGTTTTATCTTGCCTGGCGCTTACCATCCTTGCCGACGCTATTTACCAACACGAGATCAACCGCTTGGCCGCGGAATCTTTATAGGTGACTTATTTTCATGAGCGGGGGGTTTATCGTTGATTGCCGCTCAAATCAGAAATTATCCCAGATTCCGCAGTTGCGGAATCTCCCTCGCAAGCCCCGCAGGTGGCCCCATGCCGGAGGCCTGGGACCCATCGAGC
>JACQPE010000150.1 GCA_016207685.1 Elusimicrobiota bacterium
GCGACGATGATGATTGGCGAAGCCTCCAACCAACTCCGCGGCAAAATGCTGCGCGTCCGCGGCCGAGCCGCCGTTGCCAAAGACGACAACGCGGCGGTTATTTCGGAGCGCGCTTGTGACTTTTTCAGTGATCAAAGCGATAGTTTTGAGCAAGTCGGGATTTTTAAGAGTTGCTTGATAGACGTCTCTTGTTTCTTCCAGCCGCGCGGTGATTAGTTGAACTGCTGTTTGGGAATCCATGTTTCGAGATAACGTGTTGTGAACCATTCTCGTCCTCCTGCGAATATGGGGTCGTTCATGAGTTTTTGATGGAACGGAATCGTGGTGGGCACGCCCTCGATATGGAGCTCGCCTAAGGCGCGCTTCATGCGATTGATGCCGGCTTGGCGTCCGGCGGGCGAGCTCACAATGAGCTTGGCCAGCAACGAATCGTAATTGGTGCCTATTTGGACATAAGGCGTCAAAAAGGTATCCACGCGCACCCCGGGCCCCCCTGGAACTTCAAAGCGCGTTACTAGCCCTTCGCCCGGCATGAAATTTTGCGCTGCGTCTTCGCAATTGATCCGCGCTTCAATTGAATGGCGCGAATCAAAGTCATTGGTGATCCGGGGCAGGGGCTCGTCCAGAGCGAGCGCGATTTGGAGTTGAATAAGATCAATGCCCAAGAGTTCCTCGGTGACGGGATGTTCGACTTGGATGCGTTTATTGATCTCCATGAAATAAAAAGTTTTTTGATCAGGTAAAAGCAGGAATTCTACGGTAACTAAAGAGGTGAGGCCGCATGCGGTCGTTGCTTGGGCCGCGGCCTCGAGCAGCCTGGGGCGGACCTCGCTTGAAATAAAAGGAGAAGGGGATTCTTCAAGCAGTTTTTGGTTGCGGCGCTGAATCGTGCAATCGCGCTCCACAAAAGCATGAACATTGCCTTGGAGGTCGCGCGCCGCCTGAACCTCCACGTGGCGGGCTTGATCCAAAAATTTTTCAAGGTAAAGCTCTTCCTTGCCGACAGCGGCGCGAGACTCGGCGCGAGCCGTGTCAAAGGCGCGGCTTAATTGGGACTCTTCTGGTACAAGGTAGATGCCGCGTCCGCCACCGCCAAAATTGGCTTTAAGAAGCACCGGAAAACCAATGGCGCGAGCTTCGCTTAGGGCGATCTCAACGGTGGGCGTGGGTTTTTGACTTCCCGGGATAACGGGAACGCCGGCGCGGCGCACCATTTTTTTGGTTTCAAATTTGTCCGCTAAGCGCCTCATGACGCTGCCCTTGGGGCCGATAAATGTCACTCCCGCATTATCGCAGGCATTGGCAAATTGATCATTTTCAGCTAAAAATCCGTAACCCGGATGAATGGCTTGGGCGCCGGAAATTTTGGCTGCCATGAGCACCCGTTCCATGTTAAGGTAGCTTTCTTTGGCGCCGGCCGGTCCTATGCACCAGGCTTCATCGGCCAGGCTCACATGGGGGAAATCGCGGTCATCCTGCGAATAGACCGCCACGGAGCTCAACCCCATTTCTTTGAGGGCCCTGATTGCGCGAACCGCGATTTCGCCGCGATTGGCAACGAGGACCTTCATAAAAAGGGAGCAGGGGCCGTTCGCAGAGCTCGCGGCGCTTGAGGCGCAGGGCCGCCGTCAGAGACTCCGGCGCTTGGAGCCGCAGAGCGGCTCTTTCGAGGCGCTGATCCGTGCAGGGGGCAGCGGGTAGGCAGCAGAAAAAAAGATAAATTTTTCATTTAGTTTTTGATTTCCAAAAGGATGATGGGATCGCCATAGCCGATGGGGGCGCCATGGGCCGCTACGGCTCGCAGAACCTTGCCGGATAAGGGAGATGTAATGCGCGAGGGAGCGGCCGCCCCTTCAATGTGACCGATTAATTCTCCGGCGTTGAGGCGTTGGCCGGGTTGCGTTTTGGCTATATCCAAGGCCAGGCGGCCGATTGCCGGAGCCTCAATATAGGCCAGACGATTTTCATTAATGGAGACATTCGGTTTGCTGGAATCGAATTTGATTGTAATTTCAATCGGAGCGCCATTCGCTTTGTTTTCATAATGAATTTCGGCCAAATCCGGCTTATCTTTGGCCCATTCCAGTATGTCAAGCGCCAATGTCATTTTTTTCTCCTTTTATACTGCATCCTAACACCTAAATCCTATATCCTGTTTTTATTGGCTCACCCGTTCAACATAGTCGCCGGTGTAGGTGTCCACCCTGATTGTATCCCCTTCCTTTATAAATAAGGGACACAGAACAGTGGCGCCGTTTTCAACGGTGCAGGGTTTATTGGGATTATTGGCGGAATCACCCTTTAGGCCCGGAGGGGCGCTCATAACTTTCAAGGCCACGTTGGCCGGCAATAGAATGTCTAGGAGTTCGCCATCCACATAGAGCGCTTCCACTTCCAAGTTTTCGGTCAAAAATTCGGCCGAAGCCCCAAGCCTTGATTTGGGAAAATCAATTGTTTCGTAAGATTCCATATCCATAAAATGAGCGGCGTCGCCTTGAAAATACATAAATGTTTTTAAGCGTTTTTCAACTTCGGGCGCCTTCAGACGGTCCGTAGGCCGGTAGGATTTTTCCATGACGGCGCCTGTTTTGAGATTCTTGAGTTTGGTCCGGCATACGGCCGCGGATTGGCTCATGCGGTGATGCTGAAATTTCAGCACCTTCAAAATTTGACCCTCATCCATAAAAATGGTTCCAGGCCGCAAATTAGTGGCCTCAATCATAGTTCAAGTTTTTTCTTGCCGCCGTGTATTCGTTGATTATTTTATCAGCGGCCGCCTCCGGCCGGTTTAAAGCTATTGTAGAAATTTTCGACGATAGAATGAAACTTTCAAAATTTTTTGCGAAATTTTGTCTTGTGAGAAAACATCCATTGACAAAAATAGACTTTGGGTGGTAAGAACTGTATTAGGCAGCGGGTGGGTGCGCAAAAAATTTGAATTGACGCGAACGAAAAGGAGACTAGAAATTTGAGGTTGCCCAGAGTTGCGATGGCGGCAGGCATAATGGCCGTGGCTGCCCATGCCCATGCCGCTTTCGGCGGCGCCACCAATCTCACTCTTTCATTGACGGCGGTTAATTCCACATCAATTACCGCAAATTGGACTTTTATCCCCGGCCTGCAACTCCTATTCGTGAGAACCAACATGGTTGGCTCGGTTGTTCAAAGTTCCGGGGTATTGTCCGGACCGACAACTACTCATACAGGATTGACAGCAGGGACCGGTTATGCGTTTAAGATCAAGGTGGCCACGGAAACGGATACGAGTTACACCCTGATGACGAATACCATTTCAACCCAAACAAAATCCGTAGACGGCAATAGCAGCACTTTCACCATCAGCGGGTACGCGCGCGATTCCTCCAATCAGGGCATTTCTGGCGTCACGGTCCGGCTCACCAGCATGACGTTGAACTTTCAGGAATCCCCGGGAACCTATGGCGTTTACACCACCACGGGGTCGGGATATTATCAATTTGTTTCCATTTCCACCTCGGCGCGTTACCGGGCGTACTTTGTTAAGTCCGGGCTCACCTTTATGCCGGATTACACCATGTTTAGCTATGGGGGCGCTGATATTACCAACTACAACACCACAGGCTCCACGTTCACCGCCAGCGCTTTTCAGTTGAGCTCCACCATGTGGGATTGGGTTGGAACCACGACGACCCTAAAAGACGGAAATACCATTCAAACCTACACGAGCACATCATCGTCCTTCATGGATTTTGGCGGCATCTCGTTTTATCTGCCCCCCAATGCCAGCTTGGATGTTGATTCGCGCGACTACGGCCTTATGCTGGGTTCCGATATTTCAACGTCGGTAACCTTTGGGTCGAAACTCAGTTTATCCCTGGGGGCCGGGGTTGACGCCCTCGTTTCCACCACCAGCAGCGGCGCCTATATGTTTTTGAGCACCCAGGCCAGCAATTTGACTTTTGGAGACGCGATCAAATTTCAAGTGCCTGCCGGAAAAAATATGTACGTCACGGAGAAATCCGGCGGCGTTTTAATGAAATCCACCGAAGCCGCCACGGTGCCCTATGGCAATTTCCTGAAGCTGAACACCCTCGCCAATATAGCCATGGACATTTCAACCAATGCGGCGTTTTTCTCAGGAGGATGGATTTTTAACAGCACGGCCGCCACCAAGATGAAAGCCGGCGGGGATAAAATTGAATGCGTTTTGCCTGCGGATTTGAAAATGGACGTTCAAGAAAAATCAAACGGTATGGTGCTGCGCAGCACCACCGCCGCCACGATGGATTACGGCAAGAGCATGAAGTTCGCATTGGGCGCCAACACGACCATGGATATTACCACGTCGGCGTTTTTTACCAACGGCTGGGTTTTCGACAGCACGGCTGCGACAACCATGAAGGCCGGGGGCGACAAAATTTCTTTTGTTATTCCGCCGTCGCTTCAAATGAACATGGAGGAAAAGCCCGACGGAGTCATTGTCCGCAGCACCGGCGCCATTGCCGTGTCCTACGGCAACAATCTCAAGGTGAATTTAAGCTCAGACACCAACGTTGATATCGCCACCTCTCCGGCCTTTGGCGACGGCTGGACCTTTGCCAGCACGGCCACGTGCAGGCTTAAATTCGGAACCAATAGCATTTTGCTTGATATCCCCGCCGGCATACCCACGGACTTAAAGGAAGATTCCGATGGGGTGGTGATCCGAAGCACGTCCAATGCGCCTGTCGTATTCGGCGGCTCCGTTGAAATGCGGATGCCGCCTAACGTGAATGCCGATTTGACCAATCATGAAAACGAGAACTTGCTGGATTTTGTCAGTACGGTCACCGTGCCGTTGGGCAACTCCGGGGTGACGGTGAGCCCTTCGACAGGGACTGTCCAGGCAGAGATTTTGGGCAATACGTTTTCGGTATCCATGCAAACAGGCAGCATCCAGGAGTGCAACCTGGCGCTGCCCACGACGGCGCAAAAATCGGTCGAGATCAAGCTTAATTCTCCGGTTGTAGCCGAGGGAGCGGTGAAGACCCATTTCGAACCGGGAGCCTTGAGCGCACAAGTCGATTTGGAAGTTAAGATTCCCGAATCTCTACCCAGCGCCATCGCCAGCTCGAGCAATGATGAGATGATTCATATCACCAGTAATGCCGCAGTGGAAATCAATCCCTCCCAAGGCGTCACGATTGCCAATAGCACCGGAGTCGCCATTGTGATGAATTATCAGGATTCTAATTTGGAGGGATCGAGCACTGAGCAATTGAGAATTTGCGTTTATAGCACAGGGACCGCGAGATGGGAAATTATTCCTTCAATTGTCAATGTTGCTTCCAAAACGGTGACCGCTTACGCGCCGCATTTCAGCACGTATAAATTACAGAAATTGGGCAATAAGTTAAATCAGCTCAAGCTCGGCACCGGCCCCTTATCAACGCCTCTTTGGGATTTCTTAAAAACAAGCAGCACTCTCCTGGGCGGCAGCACCGTGTATTCTTACAGCAGCACCGCTCCCGTCAAGCTCGATTTTGGCGGCATTGGTTTTAATTTGGGGGCGAATACAAGCATGGGTGTTATTCCCCAGAGCGGTAAAATTGTGCTTCAAAGCAGCAATTCGGCGCCGGTCACTTTTGGCTCCAACATGAATTTCCAGGTTCCAGCGAACGTTGGCGTGAGCGTGGCGACGACCGCATCCGGGGCGTTTGTATTCAATAGCACGGCGACGCAAAGCGCGATGAGCATCGGCGGCGGCCGGATCAACTTCAAGCTTGAGCCCGGGAAGGATACGTTCGTCAGGGAACGCTCTGACGGAATTGTATTGAAAACAACCGCCAGCGCTAAAATGGACTTTGGGAGCTATCTTAAAATCCAGACACCCGCTTTTACAGACGTTCAAATTTCAACGGGTTCTTCCGCTTTTGCCACGGGATCGGTTTTTTTGAGCACGGCCCAGTTCAGCCTTACTGTCGGATCGGGCAGTTTGGCTGTTCCTGCATCTCTGCCGCTTGATTTGATGGAGCGGGCTTCCGGCGACGTCGCCTTAAGAAGCACGATGACGGCATCGCTCAATTATGGAGGAAGTATACGGTTGGCGTTGCCCCCCAACATACAGGCGGATCTCAAGAGCAAAGAAAGTGGTTTTGTTCTCTTTAGCACAGCGGCCGTTCCTTTGGTCAGCGCCGGCGCGTCATTTCAGATTTCAAGCGGCACCATGGAGTCTTTTGATCTCGCCAACCTGTTTAAGGTGGCCCTGGGAACTGATACCGCAGCCAATTGCGCGCTGCATTTACCCACCACGGCGCAAAAGACAGTGGAGGTGCAGTTAACCCAGCGGGACAGTTCCACCGGCACGGTGAGCGTGAAGATTGCTCCGGATGCGCTCTCCGCCAATGTTGACTTAACCGTCAAATTTCCCGCCGATATTCCGTCCTCGACGCGCACCGCAGGCGGCAAAGTCACCGCGTTGGGTGGTGATATGGCCGTTGAAATCAATCCTTCGGGCCCAGTCAGCATTGACAATAGCACTGGTGTGCCGATTGTTTTTACCTACACGGACGCGGATTTGGCCGGAGGAACGACGGCAAGCTTTAAGGTCTGCGTTTACAGCACGCCAACGGCAACTTGGGAAATTGTTAATACGGTTATTGATTCCCAGGCTAAAACCATAACTGCCTATGCTCCCCATTTCAGTTTGTATCAGGCCATGTCATTTCATGGCGAAACCAATTTAAATCCAATTTGGACGTCCCGTTCCTCCGTCACGCTTGCAGCGGCATGGAACAATGCAGGCGCCAACTGGATTGCCGCGTTTTCATTAGGCGGGACAGTAGTGAGTTCCGGAACCGTGGCTGCCAACAGCACCAGCTACGCCAACCTTAATGCGGCCACCAGTTATAGTTTTAAAGTCAAGATCGCCACGGAAACGGACTCGGCCTATGTCAATAACACCATTTCAACCACCACGTTTGCGCCGCCTGCGCCACCGGCCTCCTTTGCCATTGTACATTCCACCATCGCCGCAGGCACGCATCACACCTGCGCACGGCTCGCGGATAACACCGTCAAATGCTGGGGACGCAATGACGTGGGACAGCTTGGTCTTGGGACCACTGTTTATTATGGAGACAATAGCGGTGAAATGGGCGATAGTTTGCCCCCTGTTTCATTAGGCGCGGGCCGCACTGCCCAGGGTCTTGCCACCGGCATTATGCACACCTGCGCTTTGCTTGATGATAATACCGTTAAATGCTGGGGTTATAACGCCTTAGGTTCGCTTGGTTTGGGGGATATCGTAAATCGTGGAGACAATGCCAATGAAATGGGAGATAGCCTCCCTGTGGTTAGTTTAGGCGCCGGCCGCACCGCCAAGGCCTTGGTTGTTGGTCTTTATCATACTTGCGCTTTGCTCGATGACAACTCTGTTAAATGTTGGGGCTATAACAACTATGGTCAGCTTGGTCTTGGGGATACCGTTACCCGGGGAGACGCTGCCAATGAAATGGGAGATAACCTGCCCACTGTAAATTTAGGCGCCGGCCGCACCGCCAAGGCCTTGGTTGCCGACATTTATCATACTTGCGCTTTGCTTGATGATAATACCGTTAAATGCTGGGGATATAACAGCAATGGCCAGCTGGGGCTTGGGGATATGGCCAATCGCGGAGATGGCGCCAATGAAATGGGGGATAACCTTCCCGCAGTGAGCCTGGGCGCCGGCCGCACCGCCAAGGCGCTGGCTGCCGGCGAATATCACACCTGCGCTTTGCTTGATGATAATACCGTTAAATGCTGGGGACGCGCTTCTCTGGGTCAACTTGGTCTTGGAGATATAGTCTTTCGCGGGGATGACGCTAGTGAGATGGGGGATAGCCTCCCTGCGGTCAGCCTGGGAACAGGCCGCACAGCCAAGGCCATATCCGGCGGCAGCTACTTCACCTGCGCTTTGCTTGATGATAATACCGTTAAATGCTGGGGACATAACGCCTATGGTCAACTCGGTCTTGGGGATATTGCAAATCGCGGGGATGGCGCCAGCGAGATGGGAGACAGCCTCCCTGCGGTCAGCTTAGGCGCCGGCCGCACAGCCAAAGACCTCTCTGCCGGCGGTAATCACGCCTGCGTGTTGCTCGATAACAACGCAATTAAATGTTGGGGACGCAATGAATATGGTCAGCTTGGGCTTGGTGATACATCAAGCCGCGGAGATGCAGCCAATGAAATGGGGGATAATCTTTCGGTTGTCCCCACTACGGGAGCACTCCCCGTGCCGCTTTCTTCTACCCCCCTTAATCCCGCTTGGACCAGTAGTTCCTCTACTACTTTGGCCGCTAGTTGGGGCGGCGCAGGCTCTTCCTGGATCGCGGTCTTAACGCAGTCGGGATTCACAATGCCCTTAAGCTCGGGAACAGTGATTTCCAATACAACGAGCTACGCCAATTTAATCCCCGGCACCGGCTATAACTTCAAGGTCAAAATCGCCACGGAACCCGACACCAGCTTTACCTCCAACCTGATTTCCACAATGACTCTTCAAACACCCACCCCGCC
>JACQPE010000155.1 GCA_016207685.1 Elusimicrobiota bacterium
CGCATAGGAGAGGCCATGATTGGGATTTCATTTGTAATTTTTTCATTTGTTATTTTGAATTTTAGCCGGCTCGAAAATCCAAATATGCAGCTCAATACCGTTTTATTCGCGTCCGTGGCCGTTTCTCATCTGCGTTTGGGCTTATCCTACACAAAAGGTCAAGATTTTCACTTGGGGATCGGAAGTCTCACCCTTCTGCGCGGTGAGCCGACGCCGGCCGATTGGAAGAGCATTGAAGAAAATAATCGTTTCTTTCGCCATATTGGAATTCTTCAAGGAAGTGATTTTTCCGATTGGCTCGATTTAGGATTTGATTGGAATTATTATATTGCGCCGTATCTGCACCATCCGCCGGGCATAGGACTTTTAATAGCCGCAATCCACCGCATGACAGGCCTAGGGCTGACGATTTCCTCGATAAACGCGCTTTCGGCATTGATGCATTTGGGATCGCTCTTGATGTTCATGGCGATTGTTTGGCGTTACGAGCAATGCGTTCGGTTGACTCTTCTGGCCGGGTGGATATTCGTCGTGGCGCCCATCAGCGCGATTTATGGCCGGCAGATTTCCTATGAAATCACGACGCTTTTTTTTAGCTTTATCACGCTCTGGGTGTACACATGGATAACGGAAAAAAAATCGCGATGGGAGCCCTGGCAAGCAGGCCTTTTGGCTTTGGCGGCGTTTGTTAATTGTTTTAGCGACTGGTCCGCTTTTTTCTTTTTATTCAGCCTCTGGTGCTTGGAGATTTGGCGCCGGCGGCGCTTCACCATCATCGCGGGAGTTTTAACCGGAGCGGTTGCAACCGCTTCAATAGTCATAGCCTGGCAGCTTTGGGCCGCGGCCGGAGGATCTTTTGAGAGGATTATCTATGGCTTGAACACCAAAACGACACAGCTCTTTAATTTTTATTCCCCAACAGGGTTAGTGAAGCATTTGGCATATCAGCATGCGCTTTTAGGTTTTACCATCCCCGTGGTTATTTTGGCTGTGATTGGACTTTTTCTTTTTATTTATCAGGATAAGACCTATTGGCCCCGGAGAAAGGAGCAATTTTGGATATGGTCCTTTTTGGCAACGGCGTGTCTCTATTGCGGACTCTTTATCAAAGGAGCCGCCGATTTGATCTATTGGCATATGTTTTTCCTTCCCGTGGAGGCGTATCTAAGCGCCAGGGTTTTACAATTAATTTGGAGGGCCCGGGCGACAAGGGGACCGGCATTGTCTTATTGGCGCGTTCCCGTGGTGGCCGCGGCCATTTTAGGCATTTATTTTAATGCCATGGGCTATGCGTGTTATGATTTTTATCAGCCCCAGAAATACACTTATGGCGCTTGGGCAAAAATTTATATTAATTCATTCAATGTCCATGTTTGGCAGACACTGAAAAATTTTAAAAAGCGGATATGAATTTTAATAAACGGCGGATATCTTTGACGGCGGCTTTTTTATTAGCGCTGATCCTGCGGTGTATCATTTTAGTCGAACATCGATGGGATCCCCATCGTCCGAGCGAACCCTTTTTTTTCTCGGAGGCGGCTCGTAATTTTTTAAACGGCAAAGGTCTTTCGTGGAACGGGGCTTATCGTGATAAAGTTTACGCGACTCTTAAAGAATCCGGCCGTTTTATGGAGCTTGATGAAATTCCCCTGCCACAGGAAGAGCGCTTGGAACCTTGGCGCGGGCGCGCTCCGGGGTATGTGGGAATCGTTATTTTTGTCTTCTGGCTGATGGGAACGCTTAAATTTTTTTACGTTCGGCTGTTGGCTGTTTTTCTCGACAGCGCCGCTATTTTTTTCATGAATTCGATCGGCGCGCGCGTTTCGGGTGATTGGCGCGCAGGGCAGGTTTCAGCGTGGGTTTACGCGCTCTGGATTCCCAATGCGATCGTCTCACACCTCCCGAACCATGACGGCGTGATGGCATTTTTTGTGTTGGCATCCCTGTGGACCGCTTGGCGGGCCGTGGAAACCGACCGCCCCTGGGCCTATATCATGGCCGCAATGGCTGCCGCGACCGGCATGTATATCCGCCAGGAGCCGTTTTTATTTCCTTTCCTTTGGGGTTTTGGTTTATTTTTACTCAAAGGGCCCAGACCCGCTTTGCTGCGAGGCGGCGCCATGATGATGATCATTCTCCTGGCCATGGCGCCCTGGAGTTACCGCAATAAAAAACTCGATGGGCGTTGGTATTTTTTAATGCCGGAGATATGGATGTCTATTTATCTAAGCGTCTGGGAATATGACTATGCCCGGAGGTTTTCCCTGCCGCCGACGGAGGATGTGATTAAAGAGGCGCTGACGCCGCGCGGCATCGCGTTGAGGACTCCGGAAAGCGAAGCTGTTTTCAAAACTAGATGCCTTGATGTGATCCGCAAGGCCCCCATTTGGTTTTTGATTAATGTCATGGGCCGGCAGGTGATGCGTTATACCTTGTATCCAATCACAAACTGGACGTTCTTGGCCCGCGAGCCTTGGCTGGCCGAATATCGGGCCCGAGGGGGGACCATTGTGGGTTATCTGATTCATTACCCGGTTAATTTTATCGCCCGATTTTTCGGTAAAGCCAGTGAAAGTTTATTTTTTGTATTGGCTTTAGTTGGAATTTGGATTAAAAAACATGAATGGCGCCGCTATTATTTCCTTTGGATTATTCCCCTCTATTACATCGCCGGGTACTCCGCGATCCATGCGGGGCCATCGTACATTCTGCCCGGAAAAACACCGTTGTTGATATTATCGTCAGTCGCTTTGGTCGCTTTTTGGGATCGCTGGCGGTCTAAGAGGACATTGCTAAACCATGCCTGAACAATTTGATTTTTCTATCGTCATTCCGTTTTATAACGAAGAAACCGGCGTGCGTCAAGTTTTAAAAGAAATGATTGATATTATCGAACCATCCGGGTTGTCCATTGAAATTATCGCCGTTGACAACGGTTCAAAAGATCAGACGGGAAAAATTATTCAAGAGGTTATTTTGGACCGGCCTTTTCTAAAAAAAATCCGTGTCAATGTGAACGAAGGCTATGGCTGGGGCCAATTGAACGGCATGCGCCGCGCTCAAGGCCGCTGGATTGTGATGAGCCATGGCGACGGCCAGCTACAGCCGCGTGATTTGATCAAAATTTTACAAGAAGTCAGAACACGGAATTTAACATTTGCCAAGGGCGTGCGCCCGGTTCGCACGGAGGGCGCTTGGAGACGGATCGTGTCATCTTGTTACAACATTTTTTTTAGCGTCATTTTTCCAGGGGTCAACGCCCGGGATATTAATAGCCCTCCAAAAGTCATTGAGCGCGGACTTTTTGAAAAGCTTCAATTAACCTCAAAAGACTGGTTTATTGACGCCGAGATTATTATTAAGGCCTCCCGATTGGGCGTCGCTCCTGTAGAATTTCCTATAGAAATAGCCCGCAGATGCGCCGGAGAATCCCATGTAAAAATATCCACTATCTTTGAGTTCCTTAAAAACATCGCTCTCTGGCTCCTAACCAACGGCCGCCCATGGATGACAAATGGCTGGTAACTCAATGGATACGGCCACTTTTCAGCCCTCGGTATTGGCGATCGTAATGGCTGGCGGCAAAGGCGAACGGCTTTTCCCCTTGACCAAAGAGCGCTCTAAGCCGGCCGTGCCTTTCGCCGGAAAATACCGGGTTGTGGATTTCGCCCTAAGCAATCTGATGAACTCCAAGATAACCGCCTGCTACGTGTTGGTCCAATACCGATCACAGTCTTTAATTGAACATTTGAGAATTTGCTGGCCCAGCAGGGGCTTGACCAGCCGCGAATTTTTAACCGTGGTCCCGCCCCAGATGCTGGCCGGCGAGACCTGGTACAGAGGCACGGCCGACGCCGTAACCCAAAATATCAATTTGATCAAAGACTCCCGTTCGGAGCTGGTTGCGGTATTCAGCGCGGATCATGTTTACCGCATGGATGTGCGCCAAATGATCGCCTTTCATGCGTTAAAAAAAGCCGAGGTCACCATGGCAGCGGTTCCGTTTCCTTTAGATCAAGCCCAGCGCCTAGGAGTTCTGGAGGTCAATCGCGAGGGCCGGGCCGTTGGTTTTGAAGAAAAGCCAAAAAAGCCAAAAGCCATGCCCGGGCAAAGCGGCCATGCTCTGGTCTCCATGGGCAACTATATTTTTAACCGGGAGGCTCTCATTGCCATCTTGGAAGATGAAAAACGTCAACAAGGCGCCTACGACTTCGGAAAGAGCATATTCCCGAACTTGATTCCTCGTCATAACGTTTATGTCTATGATTTTAAGACCAATAGGATTCCCGGCGCCGATGAACACGAGGCGCCTTGGTATTGGCGCGACGTGGGAACTTTGGAAGATTACTGGCGGGCGCACATGGATCTTCTGGGTGAAAAGCCCGTTTTAAGGCTGGACAATTCCCAGTGGCCCATTTTAGGATCTCATTTTGAGGGTCCGGCCGGCCGGTTTCTAAGCGCTCGCGTGGAAAATTCGCTCATCGCGGACGGCTGTTTGATTAAAAAGGCGCGCATCACCCGAAGCGTTTTAGGCCGCGGCGTGCGCATCCTAGAAAAAGCTCAAATTGAAGATTCGATCATCATGGATCATGTCACCATCGGAAAAAATTCACGATTAAAAAGAGTCATTGTGGACCGTTTTAATATCATTGCCGATTATGAACAAATAGGATTTGAACCGGAAAAAGATTCCAGGCGCTACTTCGTAAGCCCATCGGGCCTTACGGTTCTGCCAAGAGCTCGACGATAAAGTTCGAGGTAGCGTTGGATTGAGGCGGTCCAGCTAAAATCTGTTTGAGCGGCCCGTAGAGCCATTTCTTGCCACTGACCGGGTTCTTTGCGCCATAGCTTTGCGGCTTCCTCTATCTCCTTAACTAAGGCTGCCGCGGTCTGTTCCTCTAGGATAAAGCCCTTGTCCGGGGTCACCGTATCGGCCAATCCTCCGGTTTTAGAAACAATGGGAAGCGTCCCGTAGCGCATGGCGATCATTTGAGCCAAACCGCATGGTTCAAAACGCGAAGGCATCAAAAAACAATCGCTGGCCGCGTAGATTTGGCGAGCCAAAGGGTCATTAAACTCAATAATAGCCCTGAAACATTTTGGACGGCGGCCGGCCAATTCACGTAAAATTTTTTGCAGTTCAGGGTCACCCGCGCCCAAAATCACGCACTGAAGGTCCCCCTGATCCAACAAATGCGGCAGGACCTGGGCAACCCAATCCACCCCTTTCTGATGGTCCAGGCGGCTGACCATGCCTAAGAGAAAAGCCCTTGGGTCCGTATTTAAGCCCAATGATTCTTGAAGCAAGGCCTTATTGCGCATTTTGGCTTTAAAGCCGCGCTGGGCATCACTTAAGTCATAACGGACAAAAATATGAGGGTCCGTCACGGGATTCCATAACTTGATGTCAATGCCATTAAGAATACCCGCAATGGCATCTTGTCGATTTTGAATCACTCCCTCCAAGCCTGCCCCTTGATCCGAGCGTTGAATTTCCTTCGCATAAGTGGGGCTCACGGTTGAAATCGAATCGGCATAAACAATTCCGGCTTTAAGAAAATTAATCTTGCCGTGGAATTCAAATTTTTCCATACGGAATTCTTCACCGGGAAAACCGGCTTCCTCAAACGCCTGATACGGAAAAACGCCCTGATAGGCTACGTTATGGATTGTCATCACGGCAGCGGTCGAGTCATAAAAAGGGTCCGAATGATAAAGCGTTTTTAAGTAAGCGGGGATTAGCCCGGTCTGCCAGTCGTGGCAATGAATAATATCCGGTCTCAATCCGATTGAGCGGGCGCCCTCTAAGGCCGCGCGGCTAAAAAGAGTGAAACGCCTGGAGTTGTCCGGATAGTCCCTGCCTTCAACGGCGTACAGGCCCTCGCGCTCAAAAAGTTCCGGATGGTCCACAAAATAAACGGCAGGATTATTTTTTCTTTGACCTGGAATTTTTGTTTTGAATAGGCGGACTTTTTCCATCTGGCCGGCGAGCGGCACCGAGAACGGCGCCCCTGGAGAAAGAAAATTTTTGGCATCCACGGATTTATATTTAGGCAGGAAAAGAGCCACTTCGGCCCAAGGCGCCAGGTGGAGAGCCAAAGCGCCAACCGCGTCCGCCAAGCCTCCTGTTTTGCAAAAGGGAACGGCCTCGCTGGCCGTCAACATGACCTTGAATTTATTTTGAACGTTGGCTAATTTTGACGCAGGCTTCATGGATGGATTCAATCATGTAATCAATCATGGGAATTGTTAGGCCGGGATAAACGCCGATGAAGAATGTGTTGGTCATGGCAAAATCGGTATTGGCGAGATTGCCGGAAACTCTGTGATTGATGTGTTCGTACGCGGGCTGACGCAAAATGTTACCGGCAAAAACTTTACGCGTTTCAATGAGCCGGCTCTCGAGGAATTGCGTCAATTCCAAAGGATCAAGACGGCTTTTGGGCCTAATGGTGAGCGCGAAAGCGAACCATGAGGGGTTGGCCTTGGGGTCCCATTGCGGAAGAACAAAAATGTTTTTTAAGTCGCTTAAGCCCTCGTAAAGGCGCTTAAAATTTGCCCTGCGCTGTTCGATAAATTTAGGCAGTTTTTCGATTTGGGCGGCGCCGATAGCCGCCTGCATATCGGTGGGCTTAAGATTAAATCCAACATGAGAATAAATGTATTTATGATCATAGCCGAAGGGCAGGGAGCCCAGTTGCCAGCCAAAGCGCTGATTGCAGGTGTTGGAAACTCCTGGGGGGCACCAGCAATCCCTGCCCCAATCTCTAATGGAAGCCGCAATTTTGGCAAGCTCCGTGGTTTTGGCGATGACCGCTCCGCCTTCACCCATGGTAATGTGATGCGCCGGATAAAAACTGATCGTGGCGAAATCTCCAAAGGTGCCCAAGGGCCGGCCGTCGTAAGTCCCCCCCAAGGCATCGCAGGTATCTTCAATAAAATATAAATTATCCCGGCGCACGGTTGCCATGAGATCATGAATATTAAGAGGATTGCCCAGCGTGTGCGGCAAAACAACGGCGCGAGTTTTTTTGGTGACGGCCGCTTCGATATTCTTGGCTGCGGCATTAAGAGTTTCAATCTCGATATCCACAAAAACAGGAATGAGATGATTTTGCAAAATAGGGGCCAAGGTAGTAGGGAAAGTCGCGGCCGGGGTGATGACCTCATCGCCGGGCTGAAGCGGACGCTCGATTTTCGGCGATGTCAGACTCGTGATGGCCGTGAGATTAGCAGAAGAGCCGGAGTTGACAAGCAGGGCAGGCCTGTTATCTAAGAATTTTGACAGCCTTTCTTCAAAGCGATTACCATAACGCCCCAGCGTCAGCCAAAAATCAAGCGAGGAGTCAACGAGATTCACAAGTTCGTTTTCATCAAAGACGCGCCCCGAGTAATGAATTTTTGTCCGCCCGGGTATAAAAATTTCTTTTGGGTAAAGCTCTTCGGCGTAAAATTCACGCGTTAAGCGCAAAATTTCAGCGCGCCGGCTCATGAAGGAAATCCTTTTTAATTATGTAGGGGTTGCCCATGGTTTTCATCGCTTGCAGGCCTTGACGGCAGCCTTGCGGGAGCCAATTCAAATCGCGCCGGAGTTTTTCCGTTTTGAGGCCAGCGCTGAGAGGACGCCGCGCTATTTGCCCCAGTTTATTGGTTGCCGATGGCACGATCAGGCGCTCATTGAGCCCGAAAACGCTCGCGATTTCCAAAGCGAATTGATAACGGCTGACGAGACCAGGGCCTGCCACATGATAGATACCGCGGCATTTTTTTTCGATGAGCTTAAGGGTGCCTTGGGCCAAATCTTCGACAAAGGTCGGCGTGCCGGTTTGATCGTTCGGCACTAAGATTTTTTCTTGATGGGATAATCTATTGATGAGACTCATGGCAAAATTTTTCCCCTGGGACTCCCATCCATAAATAACCGTAGTGCGGATGATCAAGTGATTGTCAGGCAAAATTTGGCGGATGGCTTCCTCGGCCAGGACTTTTAATTGGCCATAGTAATTTAGCGGAGCCGCGGGGTCTTCCTCCGAATAAGGTCCGCTAGCGCCGTTAAAAATGTAATCACTGGAGTAAAAAACGAGCAGGGTATTGATATTCCGGCACAGCTGCGCCAAATGGATCGTAGTTTCAACATTAATGGAGCGGGCCAGGGATTGATTCTTTTCACATTGATCGGCGCTTCCCATGGCAGCGGCGTGAAAAATGATGTCGGGATGAAATTTTTTAAAAAATTGGGTCACCAGATCGGTATTGAGCAATTCGAGCGAATGCAGGCCCTCTGCAGGATGACGATAGCTCGTGCCAACGGCATTGTCCGATGAATTATTTTTAAGATGCCGGTAGAGGGTTCCGCCGACGAGACCCGAAGCGCCGGTGACAAGGTGGGTCATCGCGTCACGGCGCCTTAGGCAGTGCGGCTGGAACCGTTAAAATAGTTTCTGTACCAGTTAATGGTCTCTTGAAGAGCTTCGCCAAACGGGTATTGCGGCCGCCACTTCAGCAAACGCGATGCTTTGTCCGTCGATAGGGTTTGATGCTTGATCTCGTGTCGGGCTTGATTGAGAATTTTAGGTTTTAGGTCGCTTTTCATAAGGCGCAAGACTTGTTGGGTCACGGCCAAAACTGATTTTGGATTATTTCCCGAAAAATTAAAAGCCTGGCCCCAGAGTTCTTTACGGTGCAGTTCTTGCGCCAGTTGAAGGCAGGCGGCTGCCGCGTCTTTGACAAAAAAGTAGTCCCTAACATAGGTCCCATCGGAACGGATAATCGGAGGCTCGTTTCGCAGAACGCTGCGGATGGTTCCCGGAATGATTCGATCAAAGTATAAATCCCCGCCGCCAAAGAGATTGCCGCATCGAGTGACGGCAACCGGCAGATTGAATGTCCGGTAGTAGGATTGAGCAATTAAATCGGCGCATGCCTTGGAAACATCATAAGGGAATTGAGCGCCGAGCGCGGAACCGTTTTCCTTGTAACTGCGTCCTTTGACCTCGCCATAGGCCTTATCGCTTGAGGCGATGACAAGGCGCTTGACGGTGGAAGACCTGCGGCAGGCTTCAAGAACAGTCCATGTTCCCTTGATGTTCGATTCAAATGTGGAGAGGGGATTGCGATTGCTGACTGTGACCAATGGTTGCGCCGCGATATGGAAAACAATCTCAATTTCATATTCATTCATGGAACGCTCCATGAGTTCATAATTTTCCACGCCGCCATAGACTTCAGTCACGGATTCTCGCAGGCCTTCACTGTGGTAGCGGCTGGGGCCTTGACGGTCGCGAATGAGGCCGACGACGTTGGCCTGCGCGTCAATGAGCGCCTCGGTGAGCCATGATCCTAAAAATCCCGACGCGCCGGTGACCAGAACGTTCTTATCCCGCCAAAAATGCGCGATTGGCATTATAGTATGAATTCCAAAAGCGTCACTTTTGTCGCCTTCCCCTTGGCCGCGCTGTCATTTCCATTGTTTCCATGGCGCCCGGGATCCTTGCCATAGTTGCTGTAGGAGCTGTAGATCGCGGTAGGTGTCCATGCATTGCCAGAATTGATCGTGCTTGTAGACCATGAGTTCATTGTCTTGGGCAAGACGCGAGAGGGGCTGTTGTTCCAAAGCCAGGCTTGGATTATTGGGGAGATATTTAAAAATATCCCGCCTCATGACGAAAAATCCGCCGTTGATGTAACCATGAGAAACAGAAGGTTTTTCATTAAATTTTTTAACTTTATGGCCGTCAAGAAGGAGTTCGCCGAAGCGTGAAGGCGGACGCACGCCTGTAACCGTGGCGAGTTTCCCGTGAGAACGATGAAAAGCGACAAGTTTATTGATGTCAATATCGCTCAAACCATCGCCATAGGTCACCATAAAGTCACCGCTGTTAAGGTGCGGCTCAATGACTTTCAGACGCGCTCCTGTCTGTGTTTCAAGACCGGTGTCAATTAAAGTGACACTCCAGTTTTCCTTGGCGCTAGGAACACGGTAGCTCACCTTGGGTCTAGCTCCCAATTTAACGGTTAAATCGCAGGTCATGGCTTGATAATTAAGGAAATAATCTTTAATCAACTCCCCTTTATAACCGAGACACACGACGAAATCTTTGTACCCGTAATGGGCATAAATTTTCATGATATGCCAAATAATGGGCTGGCGTCCGATTAAAACCATGGGCTTGGGTTTGAACTCTGTCTCTTCGCGAAGCCGAGTGCCCAAGCCTCCGGCCAAAATCACAACTTTCATGACGAGTAGCGCCCCATCACATGATTCATTTTGATGCGGATGAGTTCGCCAATCGTTCCTGTGACCGCTGAAACCAAATGCACCTTTGTCGTTGGTTTATTAAACCATCTGACGGGAATCTCTTTGATGGCATAGCCCAAATGACGGGCTAGAAATAAAATTTCAGCGTCAAAACCCCAGCGGTCGATGCGCGAAAGTCTAAACAGGCGCTGTCCCACTTCGCGGCGAAACAGCTTGAATCCGCAATTAGTATCCCGAACGTCGTTGGAAAGCAACGCGTAGACCGCCTGGTAAAAAATTTCTCCCATAAATTCGCGCAACTTGCTTTGATGAACAACAATATCGCTTTCCTTGATTCGCCTTGAGCCGATAACGATGTCCGCACGCCGGTTCATATGCGGAATAAACTTGTCGAATTCGGAAACCGGCGTGGCCAGGTCCGCGTCAAGAAAAAATAAAAATTCGCCTTTGGCGGCAAGAATTCCCCGGCGCACCGCGGCGCCTTTGCCCTGATTTTGCGGCAATGAGATCACGGAGAGAGGATAGGCGGGGCCAACGCGACGCAACTTTTCCCCTGTTTGATCGGTGCTGCCGTCATCAATGGCGATTATGTCGAAATCAAAATTTTTAGCGCGAAAATAATTCGCGGTTTCACTAATAACGGCCTCAACGTATTGGGCTTCATTAAACATAGGTAAAATTACGGTTAATCGAGACATTAAATTAAAAACTTTTTAAAAGCCCTTGATCACGGTAGCATTTAATCATTTCAGGGAATCCTTGACCAACCGAAATTTCCGCTTGGTAGCCCAGTTGATGGTACGCTTGATTCGTTTTGTAGACACGATGATACCGGAAAAAACGAACACGATGCGGGCTAAGAAGTTTGAGGGAAGCGGGGCGCAGCGAACTGGGCAGCCAAGACAGACCCATGGCCGCCCAATAGACAGGGGCATAGGGAATACTGATGGGTTCCGGCCGGTCGAGACATTTTGACAGTGTTTTAAAGCAGTCTTTGAGGGTGACCGGATTGGGCCCCGCAAGCAAATAGGATTGACGGTCCCTAAAATTTCCGCGGAGCATCGCCAATTCAATTCCCCGGGTGATATCGCTGATGTGCGCCGGATGGATTTTGGCCGTTCCAGGACCGAGGAGATAAAAATTTCTATGTTGAATTTTTTGCGCGACATCCAGCCAGCCGTAGGTCATGCCGGGGCCATAAAGTTGAGAGGGTCGCAGGATAATCCAGGGACCCTGGTATCGCTTAACGACCTTCTCGCTCTCCATTTTTGACCATTCATAATTGGAAAGAGTCCGCCCATATGGAAAGTTTTCATCGGCGCCGTCTTCCGGCGTCGGCCCCAGCACCCCGGCGGTGCTGATGTGAACGAAACGAATGGCTTGGTGGTCTTTGTTGCCGGCCAAGGCCGCAAGAAGATTATTTGTCCCCTCAACGTTGACTTCATAAAATTTTTGTCTCGGCATGTGATCATAATTGCTCATCAACGCCGCGCCATGAATGATATCCGTGACGCCATCAATGGCCGCGCTCAACGTCCGGGGCAGGAGCAAATCGCCCTCAACGATTTCGGCGGCAGGCGGCAGAACCGCTCGTTTGACGGGATTGTGGACGAGCGCCCTGACGCGCCATTTTTTTTGAAGCAGAAGTTTAACCGTATGCTGGCCGACAAAACCGGTCGCGCCGGTAACCAAAATGACGCGGTCGGCTGCGTTAGTTTCCAAGAAGGTCAAGAAGCGCGCGCTTGGCCAGGGCCAGGGCCCAGCGGGGTCTGAAATAATAACTGACATAGGCCCATTCTTTAAGTTTCTCGAGTTCCGCCGGGGAGATTTCAGGGTGGCTCACCACGGGAGTGAAGCAATCCATTTTCTCAAAGTCATCAGTCAACAAGCGTGTTTTTATTTGATTGTAGTATTCAGTTCCGGGAAACGGCGTCGCTAGGTAAAACATGGCCGCGTGAGAATTCAATTTTTTCGCATAGCTGACGGTTTCCATAATTTTTTTCTTGCTGTCCAAAGGCAAACCCAGAACATAGAAGCACGTCACCCTAATACCAAGATTATCGCAGTGGCGAAGGATCGCTTCCTGATGATCCCTTGGGATCGGGATGCGGTCAATTTGTTTAAGAACATCCTCATCCGAGGACTCGACGCCCACATTGATAACGCGAAGGCCGGACCGGAAGAATAAATCAAGGATCTCTTTATTAAGGAGATCGGTCCTGGTTTCGCAGGCCCATTTGATTTTAATTTTACGGCGAATGATGCCTTCGGCGATCGACTGCGCCCGCTTGCGATTAACGGAGAACAGGGGGTCTCTAAATAGCAATCCCCGAACTTTAAATTTATTGACCAACATTTCCATTTCATCGAGAACGTTATCAACGCCGCGTTCGCGCCATTTGTAATTAACAGGGTACGGGCAATAATCGCAAGAATAGACGCAGCCCCTGCTGGAAAGCATGGGTAAAAAAGGCCGCTCGCGCAGAGCCGGAAAATAGGAATACTGATTGATCGGGAACAGTTCCCATGCCGGAAACGGAAGGCTGTCGAGATCTTTGACCGGTTCGCTGGAAACGATTCCCTTAAGGTCTTCTCCGGATGAAAGCCTCATAGCGGCGCTTTCAGGTTCCCCGGCGATGACAAAGTCGCAATCAGCCAGGAAAAGATTCGGTTTGAACCCGGCAAAAGGGCCGATAAAGCCGATCTTGGTCTGGGGCCGCTCCCTTCGGATGCGTTGGGCCCAAGAAATTTCATAACGGTAATCAATCATGCTGGCATGAATAAGCGCCAAGTCGGCATCCGGAACCCTGTTGGCGCACACTTCAACTTGGTGACCGCGACTTTTAAAAATAGCGGCAATATAAGCGAAGTCCAGCAGCGGAAGTTTCTCCCCCTTTTTTTTCACTTTTTCGATCATCCTTGCGGGGAGGGATTTTCCGATATGAAAAGCCCATCCGTAGCCGCCCATGAAATCCTTATTGATGCAATCGGGGCGGATGGATTCGACTTCAATCAAAGCGACTTTCATTGGTAATTTTTCTTTAGGTTTTTTAAAACCGTTTAGTTGTTAAACGCATCCCTGGGTCATCCTGAACGCGAGCGAAGGATACCGCGAGATTCTTCACTGCGTCCAGAATGACAAAATAAGCTAGCCCCATCATCTAAACGATTTCGATTCTTCCTTGTGAAGGGATTATGATATATTTTTACGCTTGAATAGAAATTTAACCTTATTCTTTTCGCGTCTTTTTTCCGACCAAGATGAGGCCAGAGGCTCTTTTGTTGTTCATTCCTTCGCTGCGTCAATAACGGCCCTGGCCGTTGGAATTTTTTTGTACTCATCGAACTATTGGGACCCTTACAAGGCGGTTGATATGTGGACGGTTATGGCCAAGGTTGAGCCCGATTTATTCGCCCGCGACAGTTACCTTCAACTGCATTTAAGCGGAAGTTACTTAAGAATGCCCCGCCTTCTCGCCTGGATTATTCAGGTTGTCGGAGGACCCGACAGCGCGTTCCTTGCGGCCTATATCTTTATGTTGGCCGGCATCTTCGCGGCCTATTGGGCGTTTTTCTATTTTGCCCACGCGTTGACGGATTCTTTGTCGGTTGCCTGGCTCTCCACATTGCTGTTCGGATTGGATGCCACAACCTATCCCATCGGCGAGGGACACCTCATGCCGGCGGGCATCCGGCATCCTTTAATGCTGGCGCTCGTGCTTTTGGCGTTGGCGTTCTATGGGCGCGGCTACCGGTGGCGTTTCTTGGCAAGTCTTCTGTTCGCCGCCACGGTTCACGGAAATCTTTCCTTAATGACTTTTTTGGCGGTGGCTCTTTATGAGCTATTCACGGCCTTAAGAGGTTCGCTTTCATGGAAAAAATTCCTATCGCTCTGGGGCTTAGGTTTTCTGGGTCTTTGTTTGATTTATGGTTCCGCACTGACGCAGAAGGAAACCCCCAACAGGGAATTTGTCACGGCGGCCCTGGCCTTTATTCAGGGACATATCACCTACTCCCATCAGGGGAAGCTGCCTATTATTTTTTCACTGTTGGGACTGGCTTTTGCGTTGCCCCTTTGGCTGTCTTTGAAAAATCAAGTCATTGAAAATCCAAGGCATGTTTTTACGGTGGGTCTAGCGATGATCGTGCTCCTTCTTTCTTTAGGAAGCGCTATTTATTGGGACCATATGTATCCCTATGCGCAAATTTCTATTTATCCTAAATTGCAGCCCCTGAAGGCCGGTAGGCTTATTGATTTTTTTATCCTGGTCTATTTAGCGCAGTTTGGACTGGGCATGCTGCGAAATAAGGCCATCCCCTTTGCGTGGTCGGCGTTATTTCTCGCGGCCCTTGCCGGAAGCGCGGCTCTTGATGTTGGGCTAAGATTTTTGGCCCTTGTTGTCGCCCTCGGCAACTGCTCCGGAGCTCGGACGCCTTGGCGACTCCTGGCCTGGGGCGCCGTTGCCATGTTGGTTGTTTTGCCCTGGATTAAGCCTGTTTTTTATTTTTTGGCCCGCTTTGCGGGCTTGGCCGGAGCCTTTATCGATAAACCTTCCTTTGATCCCGTGGTCGGCGGTTGTTTCCTGGTTGTGGCGCTGCTGGGAACGCTTTGGAAATCACGCCGTCATTTCCATTCGTTGCCGGCGGCATTATTGGTGATTGCCGCATTCTCTTGGTGTTTCAACAAGCGCGGTTTCTGGCCCCCGCCTTCGGAGTCTCAAAAGCCGGAGCAAGACCTGGCAGAGGTTTGCGCGTGGATTGATTCCTATGCCCCCAAAGGCGCTATGTTCCTGATTCCTCCCCTCATGCAGCCGGATATTTTTTATCAAATAGCGAGGCGTTCGCTATTTTTGTCATTCGCGACGCTCGATGCCCATTGCTATTACGGCGAAAAGGCCGATTCCGTGGCAGGGAAATGGCAAGCGTTAGGATTTAATTTTCAGGGAATGAGAACGAGGGAAATGATCGCGGAGCAAGCGGCGCTGATTGAAAAAAAATTGACGATGGATCAAATTCTTCGCTTGGCCGGCCGTTACTCAATCGATTATTTTTTGTTCCCCAAAAAATTGAATGGAAACAATTGTCCCGTAGTGCATGAAAATTCAACCTATGCGATCTGCCGATTGTCCCCGGATCCATTGTTTATGCCAAAGCTCCAGAGCCAATAGGTTCCAAATTTTTGCTCCCTGCATACGGCCCGCGAAGTGGTCATTGACGAACTTTTGGATCGCATTGTAATTGAGCGCTCCGATCGCTTTTTCCTGGAAAAAGGTCCGCTCCAGCAGCGGCTTTAGTTCGTGACTAAACCATCGGTCCAGGGGCACGTTAAAACCGATTTTGGGACGGTCAATAAACCAACCGGGGAAATTTTTCCGAGCCAATTCCTTGAGAATGTACTTCCCTTCATGTCCGCGAATTTTGAGGCGGTGATCCAAGCCCATGGAAAACTCGACCAATTCGTGATCGAGAAAAGGCACGCGGCACTCAAGGGACGCCGCCATCGTGGCCCGATCGGTGCGCATTAGGAGATCCGAAGGAATTCGCGTGGCCATGTCAAAATACAACATCTGATTGATCTTCGACAAGGAGCGGCACTTTTCATAAACAAGATCGTGCCACGATTTCAAACTCGTATTTTTCAAGATCACTTCGCCGCGCTCTTTTTCGCTAAAAACATAGGCCGTGCCCCAAAATGGATGGCTATTTCCCAATCGTCGCCAAAGGTCCCTATGGTCGTCGTTTAATAGGAAAAAACGAGCCAGGGCGGGTAATTTTTTGGCCCAGGCTCCGGCCCAAGACCAGCGGATGATTTGATGATAGCTTGAATAGCCGCCAAAGAGTTCATCAGCGCCCTCCCCTGAAAGCGCCACCTTGACTCCGCAGCGCCGCGCCTCAAGGGCGATAAAATAAAAAGGCAATGAGGAGGGGTCGGAAACCAAATCGTCCATGAGATGGGCCCATCGCGGAAGAAAGTCAAGAAACTGGCTCGGCTGCATAATGAAAACATGATGCTCACTCTGCGCCTCTTGTGCCACAAAATTAAAATAGCGCCGTTCGCTGTATCGCGGTTCTTCAAAATCAACGCTGAAGGTGTGAATTTTTTTGTTGGAAAGCCGCGCCGCATAGAGTGTGACCAGCGATGAATCGATCCCACCGCTCAAGAAACAGCCGATGGGAACATCCGCCACGAGCCTGCGTCGAATCGAAGTATTGAGTCGCTTTTCGAGTTCTTCAAGGGCGGCGCTCTCATTGACCGAACGTTCTTGCGCGTAATCGGAGAGGTTCCAAAATTTTTCCGATTGAGGCCTGCCCGGAACGTTTTGGAGCAAAAAATACTCTCCCGGGCCCAGCCGGTTGACGCCTTCCATCAGAGTGGACGACGTCGGGATTGAGCGAAAAGTTAAATAATGCGGCAATGCTTCGGCATTGAGCCGCAAGCCGCCGGCGCGCTTGAGATAACCGGCAAAAATTTTTAGTTCCGAACCAACCATCAGGCGATTTCCATCGAAAAGCCAATAAAGAGGCTTTATTCCCAGGCGGTCTCTGGCGGCAAAAAATGATTGGCTTCTGGGGTCCCATAAAGCGAAGGCGAACATGCCGAAAAATCTCTTGGTGCAGTCCGGACCCCATTGGACATACGCCTTTAGCAGAACTTCGGTGTCCGACGTGCTTTCAAAGCGATGGCCGCGTGCCTCCAGTTCCCGTCGCAGCTCAACATAGTTGTAAATTTCCCCATTGTAAGTGACGATCACGCCGGTTTGCGGATCTCTTTTAGGTTGGCGGCCTCTGGGCGAAAGATCAATAATGGAAAGCCGCGTGTGTCCAAAACCAAGTCGAGGCGTGATGAGCACGGCATCCTGATCATCCGGACCGCGATGCTGAATAAGAGGCAGATAGGAACGCAATTCTTCTAAATCCAAGGGTTTCTTTACCGACCAGATGGCGACGATGCCGCACATGGGATTAAAAAAACGAAGAGCGGAAAGCGAAGAGCGAGGGGGCGCGCAAACGGAAGCGTCCTGTATTTTTGCTATTCGCATTTCGCATTTCGCATTTCGCTCCTATCATGTTGTCAGCCTATCCAGCCATTGTTGCGTGTTGAGTTTTTGAACGAGGAAACGGCCTTTACCGGAAGGGGTGGGTTCGAGTTGATCGGTAAAGGCAATCAGCAATTTCATGTCCGGGCCCAATTTTTCGTTAATCACCCGGAAAATTTCTTGGGTGTCATGATCGCGATAAGAGATTTTTTTGGCGATTTTTAAGATGATTTCTCCTTGGCGTTCTTGGACAAATTGAAATTGACGCACATGGTCAAAAACCGGCGTGTGCATGTTGATGGCGGTCATGGAGATCAACCGCCCCTGGGCCGTGACCGCAAGTTCTTGAAAGCGGCCTTCGATGCGCGAAAGCGTCCGGTGGCTCCGGCCGCATTGTTTACAGAAGGCCTTGCCTAAAGTGGCCAGATCGCGCGTGCGGTAACGGATAAAAGGCGTGGCCCATCCATAAAAGCCCGTTCCCACCAATTCTCCGATGGCTCCTTCTTGGGTCAAAATTTTTCCCTGCGCGTCCACAATTTCAGTGATGCCGTATTGAGGGCAACAGTGGTAGTCGTTTGAATTTTCGCACTCTCCGGCCAAAATAGCCGATTCCGTGTGTCCGTACCAGCTATAGACCCGGCAACCCCAAAATTTTTCGATCAATTCCCGCTGCCCGGGGAAAATGTTTTCCGAGCCGCAGAAAAGCCCCTTCAAGCGCGGCAGTCGAATTTCAGAATGATCCTGAAGAAATTTAGCGACGATCGCGGCGGCGGAGGGATAGGCTTGGACAAAACGAATTCCGGAATCTCTAATTTTTTCAAGATAAACGGGAATGAGACGATCGGTCAGGTGATACGATGAAAACCAAGTCTCATTGGTCAAAGCGTTGAAGCGCCAAAACCGCTTTTTTTCTTCGTTGCCCACAAAAGCGCCGCGCAAGACGGCTGTTTTTTCCCCAATCCGGTAACCCACGCGTTTCCAGAGATTGAAGATAAAGGCCTTCTCTATCGGGATGTTGTAGCCGCGGACCCAATAAAAACCAAAGGGAACAGCCGTGGCGCCTCCGGTTGCGGTGTAGTGCAGCTTGGGTCTGGGAATTATCGAAGAAACGTAGTCTTCCGGGCGGTCTCGGAGTATTTCTTTGGTTATGAATGGAAACCGCCGCAGATCATCAAGTGATTGAAAATGAGCAGGAGCCACGCCCGCTCGGGCAAAGAGCTTCGCGTAACCAGGAACAGTCTTAAACGCATGGTCAATAACGGCTGCGGCCGATCTCATCTGAAATTCTTGAATTTTATCCTTGCTCCAGCGGTCCGATTCTTCGAGAAACGCCAAAGTTTTGCGAAAAATGACGGGTTCGCGCCAAGAAAAAGGGATTCCGGCAAAGACCCGTTGAGCGATTCGTTCAAGCATTATAACGCCCGTTAAAATCATTCCATTTGATACGCATCAAATCGAGCCCTGACTTGAAAGAGTCCCTGAGGATATGCACGGAGGAGGTGGTGTTTTCGCGCAAATGAACAGGAACCTGTTTGATATCAAGGCCGTGCTTGAGCGCCAGATACAACAGCTCGATATCAAAAGCGAATCCGTTGATGCGCGAGAGGGGAATAATTTTTTGGGCCGCGTCCTTGGTTATTCCCTTGAAGCCGCATTGGGTATCGGTGAGACGGCTGTTTCGGGGTAGAATCATGCCCAGTGTCAGCGCGGAAGCGATATGACTCAAGGCGCGCCGCATTCCGGAGACGCGGACGTCGTAACCGGATTCTTTGAGATTTCTATTTCCGATGACCAGGTCAAAGCCTTCGTCAAACCAAGTTAAATTTTTAATCACGGCCTCAATGCCATAGGGAAAATCCACGTCGGTAAAAAAAATCCGGCTCCCCGTTGCCGCCAGAACCCCTTGGCGCACGGCGCCGCCCTTGCCTTGATTGTATGACAGTTTAAGAATACGAATTTTATTTTTGAAGGAGGCCGCCGTTTCCAGGGTGTTATCCGTGCTGCCATCGTCAACCAAGATCAATTCATGGTTCAGACCGGATTTCCGAAGTTCTTCGATAGCATAAGGAAGATTGCGCTTCAAAACCCCGGCCCCATTAAAAACTGGGACGACAATGGAAAGCGCGGGTTTTGTGGACATTGTCAAATTTTCCTAAACTTTTCTTGATGGCGAAATCCCCCCCCCTGAAAAATGTCGGCCAACGGCCATGGGGCCGGTGGATTGTTATTGATGAGGGACCGGGTTATAAGGTCAAAAAAATTATCGTTAAACCCGGAGAGCGTTTAAGCCTTCAAAAACACCACTACCGCAGCGAACACTGGACGGTGATCGAGGGCCGGGCCAAAATTCTCTGCGGCAAAATTATTTTTCGTAAAAAAAGGAACCAGTCCTGCTACGTCCCCGCCGGAACTAAACATCGTTTGGAAAATTCGGGAAAAAATTCGTTAATTGTAATCGAGGTCCAAGTAGGCGCCTACTTAGGCGAAGACGACATCGTCCGTTTCGATGATGACTACGGCCGCATCGCCAAATCCGGCAAACAACCCCCGCGCGCAAAATAAAAAAGTTAATTTAAATTAGGAACGTCCCGCTTCCCCTTTCTCTTCTAAAATTGAGCGATTACGGACTCCTTCTGAAAAAATTTTGGATTTTTCAATCCAGCCGATGATTTTTTCAAAAGCGAATTCCGAGGATAGCGTTGTCAAGCATTGATGGTGGCCGCAATTGACATGATTGAGAATATTTTTTCCTACGAGCATCATGCCGGAAAGCAAACAGGGGCTGCACGGGGCGTTATTATGGATGACAAGGTGTTTGTCGTTCCAGGCGCCGCCGCCGTAACGATCCGAGGGGCCCCAGATCATGGCGGTCGGCGTGTTAACGGCCATGGCCAATTTGGCCGGACCGGTGTCGTTACCGATAAAAAGGCTGCATTTCTTAAGCAGCGCGGCCATTTCATGAACATTGGTGCGGCCGATCACGTTGACCACATCAAGGCCGGTCGAAGATGTCAACTCTTGAGCGAAATTTTCTTCATCCGCGGAGCCCAATAAGAGCAACTCCATGTCGCAACGCTTGCATATCTCCGTGGCAAGCCGGGCAAAATTATCAACCCCCCATTGTTTATAGGGCATGCCTTTGCTGATGCCCAAGCTCATCGCGAGAACACGTTTATTTTGAAGATTATTTTGCTTCAGGAAGTTATCGGCAAAACACGCCGCAGCTTCATTGATGACAATAATTGGATTGCGATTTTCTTGAGCCATGGCGATACCCAGCGGTTCTATTAAGCGCAAGCATTTATCAATGTCATGGGCGCGGTCGGTTTGAATGTTAAGCCAAACGCGGCGGTTAAAAAATAAACGCCGGAAAATTTCTTCTTGCCAAATATAAACATGCCATAAATCTCGAATCAACTCTGGGATGGTGGCGATGCTCCAGGGAACCGTCATTCGCCGGCAATGGCCCAGCCGCCAAGGTATCTTATGGAGTCCGGATAAAAAGTGCCGGATAGGATTGCTGGCCGAGGCAACGACGGCATCGTATCCCTCCTTGTCAAGCAAGGCGTTAAATTGACGACGCTCGATTTGACCGGCCGTTGTGCAGGGATATTGAAGGATTTGGTTTATTTCTGGATTGCCGGCCGCCAGTTCGGCTGACGGCGAATCGGGGTTTGCCAGAACCGCGATGTGGGCTCCGGGAAAACGCCGCCGGAGGGCCCTAAACATGGGAAACAAAAAAATCATATCTCCCAATCCGCAATAACCCATTACTAAAATTTTTTTCGGTTCGGTTCCGGCTTTCGGCGCCGGGTGCGTTAGCCAATAGATCATGGCCCATAAAATTTCACCCAGCGAGATGATTGTTTTAAAAACTTTGGTCAAAGCTTATGACCGGTAGATGACTTGACTGCCGTTGGGTTCCGGGCGCCAAGGGAGCTCGCGAAGATCGCGGAGCGCTTGACGGACGGACGATCTTTTTTGGGGTTCGGTCACCAACATAAGAAACCCTCCTCCGCCGGCTCCCAAAATTTTTCCCCCTCGCGCGCCGGCTCGACAGGCGCGTTCATATAGCGCGTCAATCTCGCTATTGGCAATGTTGGATGAAAGAGTTTTTTTGAGCAACCAGCTTTCATGAAGAAGATCGCCAATGGCGGGCAAGGTTTTGCCCTGGCGCAAAATTCGGGCCACATGATCCGCGATGTAGCGCAATCGCAACAGGGTGGACGTTTTGCTGGGTGTTTGCCGCTTTTGCTCCGCAAGAATATCCGACGCCTTTCTGGAGGTCCCGGTGTAAAAAATGAGGATGTTTTTTCCCAAAAATTTTTTTGCGGCCGGAATCATCTTGACGACGGGGGCGCCGACGGATCCATCTTTGTGAAATTGAATATGTCGTGTTCCTCCAAAGGCCGCGATATATTGATCCTGCTTGCCTATTGGCTCCTTTAAAATATCAATCTCAATACGGCAGGCCATTTGGGCCAATCTTGCAGGGCTCAACACGCGTCCTTGGTAGGCGAAGAGGGCGTGCAGGAGGCCGACGGTAAAGGACGACGATGACCCCAGACCCGTATTTGCCGGTATGTCGGCCATGGAGATGATTTCAATGCCATGATAGATGCCACAGATTTTAAGCGCCTCGCGAACGATCTCATGTTGTAATTCATCGGGATGGTTGACGATTTCAGTCTTGGAGTAGCTGACTCTAATTGTTCGCTCAAAGCGCGGATGAACCGTGATGTAAATGTATTTATCAATGGCCATGCTGGTTACGGCGCCTCCATGCTGACGGTAAAATTCGGCAAAATCAGTTCCGCCTCCGGCCAAACTCATGCGCATGGGCGTTCGGGTGATGATCATATGAAGTTCCAAGTTCCAGGTTCCAAGTTCCAAGGCTGAAAAATGAAATTCACTACTCCATTGGGCATTGTCTTATTTTAGAGTTTTCTTTGTCAGAAGAAATTGGGTGAATTCTTGCAGGCGGTCGGGGGTTCCCATGTCGTAGAAACGTTCATTGATCGGATAGCTGCCCAGCCGGCCTTGCTTAATAAGCGATGGAAAAATATCTTGTTCTAGGGAAAGCGGCGATTTTTTAGGAAAAAAACTTAAGAGCTGTTTTTTCCAGAGCGAGGCTCCGGCGTCGATAAAAGTCGTGCCGTTGTCGTGACCGGACCTGCGATACTCAACGATGCGGCCGCTGTTATCAAGAACCACGTTTCCTGGAACATTTGTTTCTTGAATCTTATTGTCATAGATCGAAAGCATCCCGGTGAAATTGGTTTCAAGGTATCGGTCCAAGAAATCCCGGTAGTTGATGGGCAGGTACGAATCCCCGTTGAGAAGCAAAAATATATTTTCCAGCAAAGAAGAAGCCATTTGGATAGCTCCCGCCGTGCCCAGAGGTTCCGGCTCTTGGGAGTATTGAATGTGAACGTCCCATTTGCGGCCATCGCCAAAATAATCGGAAATTTGACGGCCCAAATAACCGGTCAACATGAGAAATCTGGAGGCGCCGTTTTGTCGGAGAAGGAGGATTTGATGCTCAAGATAAGGCTTGTCAATAACCTTAATCATGGGCTTAGGCGTGTTTAATGTGGCCGGACGAAGCCGGGTTCCAAGACCACCGGCCAAAATGAGAACCTGCAGATCGTTGATCGTCACCCTAATAGTTCGGATACAGCTTTTTGGATCGCCTGTTGAGAATTGAGCTTGGGCTGCCAGCCAATTTTTTTCATACCCCTGCCATCCAAAAGAACACGCGCCACATCACCGGGCCAGCCTCTGGATTCTCCGGTGTAATCAAAGCGAACCCGGTCAAGGCCCATTTGCTTAACGATGGAACGCGCTATTTGATTGACGCCGGCCTGATCTTTGGGGGTCAAATTAAAAACATTAACGCTTTTGTCGGCATGGCGCAGACCGAACAGCATGCCATCAACGCAATCAGACACATGCAAATAAGGTTTACGCTGGCGGCCATCGCCTAAAATCAAAAGTTTATTCGGATTGGCCTTAAGTTTGGCGATAAAATCCACCAAGGCGCCATGGGTGCCGTTTTTACCAATGACATTGGCAAAACGATAAATCCACGCTTTCATGCCGTAGCAATGGGAAAAGGCGGTGATTAAACCTTCGCCGGCTAATTTGCCGGCGCCGTAGAGAGAAATAGGCAATAAGGGGCCATAGTTTTCAGGAGTTGGCGTTTTATGGGCTTCACCGTAAATCGCGGACGTTGAGGCAAAAATAATTTTTTTAATGCCGGCAAGGCGCATCGCCTCAAGAACATTATAGGTGGCGATGGTTCCAAGTTTTAAATCCGTGTCCGTTTCTTGCGTGCCCTTAGAAATGTCCGAGTTGCAGGCTAGGTGAAAAACAAAATCGTGACCCCTAATGGCTTGGAGAAGATCCAAATGGTTGAGCAGGTCTTTTTTGATGAATTTGAATTTAGGGTTTCCTAAAAGATGCCTGATAAATTCGACTCGGCCTAAAAGCAGATTGTCATAAGCGGTCACCTGCCACCCTTCATTCACTAAACGATGGCAGAGATTGCTCCCGATAAATCCGACGCCGCCGGTGACAAAAGCGCGCATGGTAAAACGAGTATGCCATAATGATCGCATGCTAAAAGGCCTCAAAATCTCCCTGGTGATGCCTTGCCTTAATGAGGAATCGGGAATCCGAAAAATGCTCGAACAGGTTCCGGGTTTTATTGATGAAACAATCGTCGTCGATGGGGGATCCAGGGACAAAACAGCCGAAATTGCCCAAGACATGGGCGCCCGCGTGATTGTTGAGCGGCGGCGGGGTTACGGATTGGCTCACAAGCGGGGATTTGAAGCGGCGCAGGGCGACATCATTGTGGCCGCCGATGGGGACAGCACCTATCCCGTGGGAGCCGCCTCCGAAATTGTGGACTACATGATCGAACGTCGGCTCGATTTTGTTTCAGCCGCGCGTTTTCCTCTTCGGCAAGAGACGAGCATGCGATACCGAAATTTTATCGGCAATGTCGTTATTACTCTTATTTTAAACATTCTCTTTAAGGCTAAGCTCACGGATGGACTTTCCGGCATGTGGGTTTTCAAAAAAAATGTCCTTTCTAAAATGAAATTTTTAAGCGACAATTGGAATTTTTCCGAAGAAATAAAAATTGAGGCCGTTTTAAATACCGGTATTAATTTTGCCGAATTCCCCATTGTTTATGCCGAGCGTCTGGGTGAAACCAAGCTTTTTCCCTGGACCGTGGGCGTGGAAAACATTTTTTTTCTCTTCTACAAGCGCCTGTTAACCCTTTAAGGACATCGCCGCTAAGTTAACTTAAGATTTTCCCGCTTTTAGGGACAATCCCCGGGGACAGCCTCCAAGCCTCCACCCGCCTACTTTTGGCCTTTTCGTAACTTTTTTCACGTGCGCAAAGTAACCGTTGAATTGGCATCAGGGCCTGGTATCCTTAATAGGATGTCAATAGAACTTAAACAAAACCTATTTATCCCAGATTCCGCAGTTGCGGAATCTCCCTCGCAAGCCCCGCAGGTGGCCCCATGCCGGAGGCCTGGGACCCATCGAGCCCCGGAGGGGCGAGGGGAACTGCGGGACCCTGAAGCGCC
>JACQPE010000154.1 GCA_016207685.1 Elusimicrobiota bacterium
CGTTAACCCCAGGGAGACGAATCTCCAGATTTCATAAAGAATGACCGGCAGGGAAGCCGTCGCGCCGCAGTAAACGGCAATTTTTAATCGCGCCAGGAACGCTTCCGCCGGCGTCAAAAAAACAAGCTCTCCGGCAAATTCCGAAATCCACCTCACGATAGGGCCGGACCAATGAAATGCCAGCGCCGAAAATACCGCCACGCTCACCAGCATGATCCAGAGCCGCCGGCGAACTTCCTCGAGGTGCTGCGTTAAAGTCATGGATTCATTCGGCATGGTCTAGTTATTGTTATCTTAAAAATCATACTATTAGTTCGATGAGATTCTTATCGTTTTTTTTGGGGCGGTCCCAGGAAATCCGCTGGGGCCTTTGCCATGAGGGAAAAGTGTTTGATGCGGCGGAGGCGGCGCCGGATTTCCCCAAAACCTTGTTAGGGTTCATTGAGCAGCATGAGCTATTGATGCCGCGCCTGCGCGCTTTTTTGGAGCGCGTCAATGGAAACGGCGGGCTTGATCCCGGCCATTTGCGCTGGATGGCTCCTTTGCCCAATCCTCCTTCATTGAAAGATTTTTTTGCCTTTGAGGAGCATGCGTTGGCCGGAGCGCGGCGGCGAGGAGAGCCGTTACCGGAGGAATGGTATCAAATTCCCGCGTATTACAAAGGCAACCACCGCCAAATTTTCGGCCCAGAGGACGAAATTCCCTGGCCCGCCTACACTAAAAAACTTGATTTTGAGTGTGAGGTCGCCTGTGTTGCGGGGAAGAAGGGAATTAATCTTTCGCCCGAGGAAGCCAAGCGCCATATTTTCGGCTATATGATTTTTAATGATTTTTCCGCCCGCGACATTCAGCAGAGGGAAATGCGCCTGCGTTTTGGGCCCAATAAGGCCAAGGATTTCGCCAACGCGTTTGGGCCTCTTCTCGTGACCGCCGATGAACTTGATCCTTCAAAAGGCTTGGCCGTGACCCTCCGGGTTAACGGCGAGGTTTGGTCGCGGGGAAACCTGCAAGATCAGCATTGGGGATTTCCGGCGCTCATTTCGCATTGTTCGCAGTCGGAGTGGATTTATCCCGGCGACATCTTGGGTTCAGGAACTTTTTACAAAGGCTGCGGCCTGGATTTAGACAGATGGATCAAGCCCGGCGATCTCATCGAAATCGAGGCGCAGCCATTGGGTATTTTAAGAAACAGAATCGGCCATCCGGCCCAATTTCATGAATTGAATTACCATACAGAACCGGCCGTGAAGGTTATTTAGGAGGAGGACTTGTGGCCGTCATTTTGAAGCGAGGCAATCTCCCCCGGACGCCGCATACTGAATTTTACGGCAAGAGCGGCGTGTTCTCGTTGGAAGAAATTCACGGCATTCAAGGTTTCTCGGGCGCTTATTCACGCAAAATGCACGTGCGCCGTTATCCCACCGAACAGGTAGCGCCGCCCAAAAAAGGCCCCATGGATTTAACGCCGCAGCCGGCCCCCCGGCATCCATTGACGCCGTATCATATGTTGACGTCAAAAATTCCTTATGGCGGCGATCCTTTGAGTTCGCGAACCCCTGTCATTTACGGGCCTGCGACCGTCATTTCGATTGCCAAGCCGCAGCGATCCTATGCGGAAAATGTTTTTTTTCGCAACGGCCAAATGCACGAGCTTTATTTCGTTCAGGAAGGCCAAGGTTTTTTATCGACGGAATATGGCCGCGTGCCGTTTAGTCCCGGATATTATGCGGTTGTGCCTAAAGGTACGACCTACCGCATTGATTGTTCCAGCGGCAGGGCTTGGTTTTTTATTATCGAATCTATTTATCCTATCGGATTGGCGCCGCATTACTTGAATGTCGAGGGGCAGGCTAAGCTCATGGCGCCGGTTGTGGAGACGGAAATCGAGGCGCCCATTTTTGAGCCGCCCAAAGATCAAGAGGGCCGCTTTTGGGTGGATGTCAAACATGGCCGCGGAGAAACCACGCGGTTGACGTTGGGCCACCATCCCTTTGATCTGGCCGGATGGGAGGGAGCGCTTTATCCCTATGCCTTTGACATTCGAAATCATCATGGCATTGCCCGCGAAATCCACACAGCGCCGCCTATGCACCAGACATTTCAGGCCGGCCAAGCGCCTTTTAACGGGTTTTCCGTGTGTTCGTTCGTATCCCAAATGGAGGGCTGGCATCCCAAGGAAATTCCGGCCCCCTACGCCCACTATAACGTTGATTCCGATGAAGTCATGTTTTTTTCAAATGCTCATTATGGAGCTCGCAAGGGCGTCGTTGAACCCGGCTCTTTGACGCTCCATCCGGGATCGCTGCCGCATAGCCCCCAGGGCCAAGCGGCATGGAGGTCTCGGGCCTCACGCGGCAAAATGAATAACCGATTGGCCGTGATGCTCGATACTTTTTTTGAGAGTCTTGCGGTAACGGCTTCAGGGTATCGTTATTGCGACAAGAAATACGCTTTAAGCTGGCATCGGGCGGCAACGTCCGCCTCCGGCAATGGCGCCGAGATGGCCTATGGAACTTAGCCCGGAGGAGCTTCCGCTGCCCGAACGCTACAGATTTTTGATTTCAGTTATTCAGCCGCGCCCGATCGCTTGGGTGTCGACTCAAAGCCCCGATGGTCGGCACAATCTGGCGCCGTTTAGCTTTTTTATGGGCTTAACCGCCAATCCGATGTCCGTGTGTTTCGCGCCGCTTCGCAATCGTCAAGGCCGCAAAAAAGACACGCTCATCAATATTGAAATGACCCAGCAATTCGTCGTTAATATCGCGACCGAAGACACCGCCGGGAAAATGAATCAAAGCTCCGGCGATTATCCCTATGGCGTGAGTGAGTTCGAAATGGCTTCGTTAACGCCGGTTCCCAGCGTTAAAGTGGCGCCGCCCCGCGTCAAAGAGAGTCCCGTTAATTTAGAATGTGAGCTCATGCAGATCGTAGCGATCAGTGACGGCCCGTTGGGAGGGAATCTTGTCATCGGAAAGGTTATTTATCTGCATGTTGCCGACCGTTTGTGGCGCGAGGGCAATATCAGCCATCAGGATTTGAGAGCCATCGGCAGGCTCGAAGACGCATGCTACGTCAAAACGTCCGACGTTTTTCAAATGCCACGTCCCATTATTAAAGGTCAATAGCAACTGATCAAGGAGGACCGATGAGTAAGCCGAATTTTTTGAATTTTCAAGTGGATCATATGACGCTGTTGGTGGACCCTGCGATGTATAACGTGAGTTATGCGATTTTCCGAATTATCTTCGGCGTTGAGCCAGAGGGTATTCTTTATGAAAAACGTAAAGAATGGGTCAAGGGCCAGGGGGAGGTTTCGATGACCTACGCCGCGCGCATTGGAGAATCATCAGGTGGAAGCCGAAAACTTCATCACGCTATTGTGGCCGTGGTTCAGCCTTCGGAGCCCGCATCTCAATCCTCGCATGTGCGGACCATGCTTAGCGATCATCGCGCGAGCGCCCACTGGCAGCATATCGCGCTGCGAACTCCGAATTTATTGGCTTTTCATCAATATGCGAGCGAGCGGGGCGTGAATTTTATCACCCCGGTCCTAAAAGACGCGGATGAAGACCTAATTCAGGTTTTTAGCGGCGAGTGGTATCTTCCCGGCAGCTTACCAAGCGGGCTTTTTTTTGAATTCGTCGAACGCAATCCGACGCCGGCCTTGATCAAGAAACTTGAGGAGCGCAACCGGGAATCTTGGTTTCGCGATAAGGTTTTTCTAGGGCTTTACGGAGAGAAAGAAGGGGAATATCAGCGCGGCAGAGTGGCGCCGTTTATAGATGCGGACCTGTTTGATGAAATACGGCGTTACTTGGAATCTAAAAAAGTGTGGAAAATTTCACATTCGGATTTATCCGCAGTGGAAGAAATGATGATTTCCCATGCCGCAGCAAAAAGCAAAACCCAACCCTCGCGCGCTTGAGAGGCGGACCTCGGCGCTTATCCGGCGAAGGCCAGCAAGTCTTTTACTTTTTGCCTCAAACGATTGGGCTCAATGGGTTTGATCATATAATTATCGGCTCCCAGATCAAACGCCATGTCAATGTTTTTGACGCTGCCCGCGGCCGTTAACATGAGAATGGGAATTTTGCGCGTAACCGGAGTGTAGCGCAATTTTGCCAGCACGTCGTAGCCATTCATCCCCTTCATGTAGATATCTAGAATAATGAGGCTGGGCCCATGTTCGATAGCCATTTCAACGCCTTCCCAGGGGTCGCTGCTGAATAAAAGATCATAATCACTGCCCATAAACAGCGACTGAACCACTTCGTGAACCCCTTGGTCATCATCGATGAGAAGAATCCTCGGTCTTTTTAATTGTTGAGGATTAGCTACCGGCATTTCAAGCATATTCCCTCCTTGATTTATTAGGCGCTGGATGAACTCCTTGCAGTTGAGGTGTTTTCCATAATCAACCGTTCAATCATGTCTATTAGAATTTTTTCATCCGAAATCGGCTTGGCTAGATAGTCATTGAATCCCATTCTCAGAAATTTTTCGCGGTCTCCGGCCATGGCATGAGCCGTGAGCGCGATTGTGGGGGTATGCTTTAAATCGGGAAATTCACGAATCCGGCGCAGCACCTCCGGCCCATCCATTCCGGGAAGAGAAACATCAAGAAGAATGAGATGCGGGGGGTGATCGCCGAGGCTTTCAAGAGCGCGCGGCCCATTTTCATATTCATCAATTTCATATTTCCCTTCAAGCATGGAACGGGCAAGAAGGCGATTGTCCGGATTGTCTTCGATAACGGCTATTTTTTTGATGGATTCACCCGTTCTTTTTTGTTGTTCCAAGAATGTTTGGGTCATGCTGAAAGTCTGTTTGAGTCCAGGCAAAAGCTCCATAATGTTCGGCCAAAGTTTTTCTTCGGCCAACTGTTCTATTTGAGCGGCTATTTGTTGAAGCCCGGTCGCTCCTAGATTGGCGGCGCTGCTTTTGAGCGAATGCGAGGCATTTTTGACGGCCTCCGCGTCTTTTTCTTGAAATCCTTTAATGATGTCTTTCATCTTGCCGGAGCCGTTTTGATGAAAAAGATTGATCAGTTTGGCAATCAGTTGATGGCCGCCTATTTTTTCGAGAACGTCGAGCCTTTTTGGATCAAAAGATGTTTGGGCCGATGACTGGGAAGACAAGATGATGCTGAACCTCGACCCTTTACCGGGGCAGCCTTCCACGGCGATGCCGTATCCCAAGGCATGACACAGAGACCGGCATATGGAGAGTCCGAGACCCGTGCCGCCGTATTCTCGGGCGTGGGAGCTGTCGGCCTGACGGAAGGGCTCAAAAATGACGGCATATTTTTCAGGATCGATACCGATACCCGTGTCAATAACATCTATCCGCGCCGGTGTTTGGGTTTGGGGATCGGTCATCACCGCAACGCGAACGCTTCCTTGAGATGTGAATTTTAACGCGTTGGCGACAAGATTGATCAGAATCTGCTTGAGTTTTCCATAGTCGGTTTTAATAGGCTTTGCCTGGGGCGGCACATCCATCATGAGTGAAATTCCTTTATCGCGCGACATCGTTTCAAATCCCGAGATGACCTCGTTAATAAGAGAGGTGAGAGACACCAGCGAGAAGTCCAAGTCGGTTTTTCCTGATTCGATTTTAGCCAGATCAAGAATATTATTGATGAGATTAAGCAGATGTTTGCTGTTGGCCGTGATTTTTTCCAAATAGAGAGCAGTTGACTCATCGGCGCTAATCTGATGGTCTTTGAGAAGAAGGTTGGTGAATCCGATAATCGAGTTGAGCGGCGTGCGCAACTCATGGCTCATTGTGGCCAAAAATTGGCTTTTAGCCCGGCTTGCCTCCTCGGCTGTTTCTTTGGCGCGCTCCAGTTCTTCTTGAAAACGGACACGGGAGGTAATGTCCCGAATGACTGATTGGGCCGCGGGAAGTCCTTTGTAAACGATGGGTATGCTGGCCGCTTCGGCAAAGATGACTTCGCCATTGAGCCGGCGCCACTTAAGTTTTTCAAAATCGGTGGCCTGTGGTTTTTCCATTAGATTTTTGGCATGCCGCACAATGAGGTCTTGTGAATCTGGATGGACCAGTTCGGAAATGGCGCGGCCCAGGATATCGGCTACATGAGCGGCGCCCACGATCTTGACGGCCGCGTCATTAGCGTAGAGAATTTTTCCTTCCCCATGAACGATGATCGCGTCGGGACATAGTTCGACCAGTCTTCGGTAACGCATCTCGCTTTCCAGCAGCGTTTTTTTATGGGACTCGGCACGTTCATCTTCTTCTTTGCGGCGTTGAGTAATATCCTGGACGATCAGGATGATTTGACGGCGTCCTTTGACGGAAAATGGACCTGCCGTCATTTCGAGATGAATTCGATCACCGTCCTTTGTAGTGGCCGAAATTTCATGATGCAGAACGACGGGGTGGTGGTTCGGAGGCTTTTGCTCCATGCGTTTTTTAAAAAGCAGCAGCTCGTCCGGCGCCACGAGATCAAGAAAAGACGAAATTTTAAAATTTTCATCTTTAGAAAATCCAAAGATGGCGCAGAACGCCTCGTTAGTAAAGAGAAACCGGTATGTCGCGGCTTCAATAACGGCGAGGCCCTTGCCGAAGGCGCTTAGAGACTTGAGCAGGGCATCTTGAAATTTTTGTTGCTCTTTCAGCGTTTCCTGTATTCGTTCGTGTTCCAGAAGTTCTCGCCGCAGATTTTCGTTGGCCGAGACTAATTCCCCTGTTTTCTGCTGGATTTTAATTTCAAGCAATTCATGAGATTTTTGGAGGTCTTGGTCGGATTTTTTTTGCTGGGTTAGGGCGGCGCTCAAGACAAGTCCCGTCACGGCGAGCACGCCGATGAAGGCCGTCATGAGCAAGAGAGATTCGTTTAAGCTTTGGATTTTTTGAAGGCCCAGTCCGCTGATCGTGCCCCAGATCGCCACGATGGAAACGATGCCGATGCACATTGTCGTGATTTGTTGATTGAATCGAAACGCGGCCCATGCCAATAAAGGAATCAGGCAATAGTTGAGAGGATAGCTCGTCGCGCCTATTGCGAATTGTTCGCCGAAAATGACTTGAGTGATGGCGATGACGGACAGAATGAATAAGGCATATTCGATCAGGTTGCGCTCTTTATTGATTGGAGAACCGGCGCCGTAAACCCAGGTTAAAGCTATGGGGGTGACGATGATGGCGCCAACCAGGTCCCCGAGCCACCACGTCAGCCAGGAGGCCCAAAAATTCGACCATGAGTCAGCGCCGCCCAGACAAAGACTGGCAATGCCCACGGTGGCGGCGACAACGCAGACGGCGGATTCAATGCCGATGAATTTGAATACCTCTGCGGTGCGTTGAAAAGGGTTGTCGGAGCCAATAAATCGCTTGATGAGCCAAGCCGCCAGCAGGGCCTGTAATGTCGAGCCTGCGGCGATGACGAGGGAAATGGTCCAGGGGTTGTTGTTGGCGACCAAAATTTCAATATTGGCCAAAAATGAGCCAAGCCAAATGCCGGGCCAAAGAGAAGGACCCCAAATAAGGATCGCGGCCAACGCAATTCCTGACGGCGGCCAAATGGTGGTCGCGTGGCCCGGCGGAATAGCCATCGCGAGGCCGGCCTGCGCCGAAAAGTAATAGAGAACCATGATGAAAACGACGCGCAGGAAATATTGAGTTTTTTGAGATACGCGCATGAGAGACTCTAATTCCATAGCCAACACCCAAACCGCCACCTAAACCATTAATCGTTAGCCCAAAAAGAGGGAATGTCAATGGGGGCCTGTTGGGTATTTTGGTGAGTTGTTAAAAAAGCGAACGCTCCCCGCGACTAAATCTTTACCGTTTGGGTCAGTGGGCTCTTGGGAAAGTGATCAGTTGTAGAGCCCGATGCTTTTTAGGAAAGCGTCCTCGTTGGGCTCTCGGCCGAGGAATTTTTTGAGCTGCCCCATCTCATCATAGCTGCGGCCCGGTTCAAGGATGAGCTTGCGGTATTGCCTGCCTGTTTCCGGATTTAAGACGCCTTCTTTTTCAAAACGGGAGAACATGTCCGCTGCGTAGACCTCGGACCACATGTATCCATAATAACCCGCGTCATAGCCCCCCATTAAGTGGCCGAAACCGGCCTCGGGATGCGTACCCTTGGTCATCGGCACGAGGCTGATCTCCTTTTGGAGTTTTTCATAGACGGCGGTGGTGTCCGCCTTGCGGCCGGCGTGGTACTTGAGATCAACGGACGCGAAAAAGGTTTGCCGCAGATAGCGCAGGCCGGAATCCATGTTTTTGGCCATGATCATGCGGTCCAAGAGATCGTCCGGCAGCTTTTTGGATTTATCCAAATAATGGCCGGAGATTTTTTTAAGGATATCCTTGTCCCAAACCCAGTTTTCGAATATCTGCGATGGAGCCTCCACGAAATCGCGCGAGACGTTGGTGCCCGAGAAACGGCCGTATTTGGCGGTCGTGACGACCTGGTGCATGATGTGGCCGAATTCATGGAAGAAAGTTTCTACCTCGTCGTGTTTGAACAGCGAAGGCCGATCCGCCGTCGGTTTGTTAAAGTTGGCCACGATGGCGGCCACGGGACGCTGATAGCTTCCATCCGGGAGTTGGCGACCTTGGACCAATGTGAAGGCGGCCGCGTGCTTGTATTTATTATCGCGTGGGAACAAATCCATGTAGAAGTAACCGATGAGGTTGCCGCTTTCCGCGTCCATCACCTTGAAGAGCCTGACGTCCGGATGCCAAAGGGCCGCGTCGTTCATTTCTTGAAATTGAAGGCCTAGGAGTTTTTGATAAATGTCGAGCATGCCGTTTAATACCAAATCAAAAGGAAAGTATTCCTTAATTTTTTCCTGGTCGACGTCATATTTGAGGATTTTAAGTTGATTGTTGTAATAGCGATAGTCCCAGTAATGGAAAATACCGGCATCCGGCCCTTGAGTGTCCTTGGCTTTAAGATCAAGGCGTTCTTTGAGTTCGGCGAGGCCTTTGGGTTTGAGCTTCCGGCCGACGCGTTCGAGGAAGGCTTCAGCATTTTCCGGATTTTCGGCCATCCGGTCGGCCATGACGTAATGGGCATGGGTTTTGAAACCCAATAGGCGCGCAATGTCATGGCGCAGGGTGATGGCTTCCTCCATGAGACGGACATTGGTTGTGGAGCCTCTGTTGTTGTATTTATATTCGAGTCTACGGCGCGCTTCGGCATTTTTTGCGTTTTCCATGAAGGGAAAATAATCGGGGTAATCGAGGGTGACCTTGTATTTTCCATCAGCGGTTGTTGCCAGCCGGACGATAAAATCTTCCGGCATGCCTTCAAGCTCGTTGGCTGCGACTTCAAGATGGTCCTCGTATTCGTTGAGATTTTTGGAGAATTGAAGTTCCAGATCAATTAGTTTTTTCTTCAAGCTTTTGATTTTGGCGCGTTTTTGGGCGTCGGCGCCGAGGCCGTTGCGTTCGAATTCAAGTAGAATTTTATTCATCAATTTGGAGTCAACGCCGCCGAGGGCGGGTTTCGCATCGGCCACGGATTTGATTGCGTGATAAACGTCCTCTTTGGTATAGACATCCACGCCGTACTGGCCGGCGTCCGTTTCGCATTCGTGAGAGGCGTCGCGTACGCCCTTGTCCATGGAAACGTAGTTTAAAAAACCGGGGCCGGTCGTCGCGTCGGAGTATTCCTGGACCACATTTTCGAAGGCCAGGACCGTGTTTTCAAAGTCCTTGTCGTTGGCCGCAACGGCGGCAATTTTTTTTAATCCTTCCTCGGATTTATCTTTGGCCGCTTTGCAGGCGTCTTTAATTTGCTGCGGCGTCAAGTCGAAATTGAGCCAGGATGACGGCGGCGCCACGGCCGCCTGGAGATGGGTGGTTAATAATAAAACGGCGGTCGCGAGCGGATTTTTTAAGAATTTCATGATACTGCCTCTTTCAAGTGAGCAATGCCAGATTTGTCGTTATCATAGCATGGTTATGCCGGATGATCCGGGCCCATGGGCCGGCGGAGCCGGAAATTCCGCACTTTTTTGTACGCCGGTTTTCCCAATGCAAAGCCTCCTCAAGTGCGGAATTTGGGTTCAAGAACCTTCTCGGTTCGATTCTGCCGTGACAATCAACTTCGTCAAAAAGGCCGCCAGGGCCAAAAAAATTCCCAGCGTCAAATAATCTTCCCAATGGGCTTCGGTGAAAGCGCGAAGCTCAAGCGCAGCGCCCCAACCGGTCATGGTCAAAAACGCCAGGGCGATGCCCATTAAGGCATCGCCGGCGATGATTCCGGATGTAAGCAGTATGCCGCGTTGTTCGGTCTCTCCCCAATGGCGCGCTCCGGAAATTTTTTTGGAGACCAGCCAAACCAAGCCCCCCGCCATGATCGCAGCGTTCGTGGCAATGCCGAGATAAAGACCGATGGCGAAGGCCAGGGATGAAATGCCCAAAAGTTCAACAACCGCGGATAGCATGGCTCCGATGAAAACCAGGGCCCAGGGCAATTTTCCATCCATAATGCCCTTGACCAAAATAGCCATGATATTAGCCTGTGGCGCCCGAAGGTCGCCCATCGGGTCATCATAAGCAATGACCGCGGCATATTCGCCCGGGAGCCAGCGCCTAAGCCGGCCGTCAACGTCCCGCCACAAAAACCATTCCCCGCCAGCATCGAGCCCTTTGAGAAAAATTTTCCCTTCAAGAGCTGTTTGGTCCGGAAGAACCACCAAATTAAGTCCGGTGGGGACAACGCCATATTGCGCCGTTCGAAACAGTAAATGGTGATTGTCCGGATCAATGCTCCCATGACGGTCATCGGGAACCGTCGCAATCCTGGCTCCTCGCGCCAAAGAAGCCACTTCTTGCGGTTCGGCTTCGATCACCCGTCCGTCAAGGCTTAAAAATTTTAATTTGCCGCTTGATTTAGAAAGCAGTTTTCCCTCAATCAATTGAACACCCGGCGAAGCGGTTCTTTTTTTGCGGCTTGTACGCTTCGGGGGCTCCATGACCTGCCTGGTTTTAAGGCTTAACACATCCAGGGCCGTGACCATGGGTCCGGAGCCGGAGTCAAAACTCAACACTTCAATGGATTTGATATCGCCGTTTCCATGGGACGGCATATCAAGTCTTATTTTTTGTAAATTTTTGGATTGCGTCCCCAGTTTTCCTTGGTAACGCTCCTCGATAATCGCGTCGTTCCTAAAATCAACCCGGCCTTCATAAAGGGGCACCGTATTTAATCCGCCGCCGCGCAAAATAAGCAAATAAACCGTGGCTACAATGGCAATGGAAGGAATAAGCGCGCCGATAATTTCCGCAATCTGCTGTTTGTAAGGCGTGGCTCCGAGCAAATAGCCGGTTTTTAAATCTTGAGAAATGTCACCGGAGGAGCAGACGGCGATGCAGATGACGGCCCCCGCGGCCAAAGCGATCGCCATGGCGCCTACGCTTGTCTCGCGCGTGACCAAACCCGAGCCCACCAACGTCAAACAAACGGCCAGAAGACTCGTGATCGTCATGCCCGAAACTGGGGACGAGGAACTGCCGACAATGCCCACGATGCGCGCCGCCACCGTGATAAAGAAGAAAGAAAAAATAATGGAGACAAACCCCCCGATCAGCGACAAGGGGGCCGCATGAGAGATGCCGGTGCCGGCAGCAACGATGTATAAAATGAATCCGGTCAAAAGCGCCAAGATGAACGATCCTCCGAAAACAAAAGCCATTGACAAGTCTTGGTCGGTCCTGCTTTCGCGCGCGCCCCGGCCTCCCAAGCGCTCTTTAAGCCCGCGCCAACTATGGCTGAAGGAAGAGAAAATAACAGGCAGCGTTTTGATTAGACTGATAATGCCGCCCAATGCCACGGCCCCGGCGCCGATATATCGAATGTACAATGAGGCGATTTCCCAAGATCCTAGTTGGGCCAGCGGCTTTGTCGCCGGGGGAATGATCAGATTGGAATCGAAACTTCCGATTAATCCGAACAGGGGCATGAGCACAAGCCAGCCCACAATGCCGCCCGCAAACATATAAGCCGCCACTTTGGGTCCGATGATGAATCCCACGCCCAAAAGCGCTCCTGCCGGTTCAAGGCCGATGGCCCCTTTATGAAATTTTGGAAGCATCCACATCGCTTCGTCTTTCCAGAGTTTCAAGCCTTTCATGAGCGCCATGTAGGTTGAGCCGATGCCGATGCCGCTCAAGACATGTCCCGCGCGCGCGCCGCCTTCTTCGCCTGCCTGCAAAATTTCCGCGCAGGCCGTGCCTTCCGGGTAGGGCAGCGTTCCGTGCTCTTTGACAATAAGATAGCGGCGCAAAGGGATCATTAAAAGGGCGCCTAATAGACCCCCGGTAAGAGTCATTAAAAATGTCAGCGCCATTGAGGGCAAATGTGGCAGATGCTCTTCGGCCACTCCGTCCCATCGCAGCAAGTGGCGCAGCACCAAAAATCCTGGAATGGTGAAAATAACGCCTGCGGCCAGCGCCTCGCCCGAGGAGGCGATCGTTTGGACCATATTGTTTTCAAGCACCGTGCCCTTTTTTAACAGGGCGCGTAAAATGGCCATGGAGATGACGGCGGCCGGAATCGAAGCTGAAATCGTCATGCCGATTTTCATGCCCAAATACGCATTGGCCGCGCCGAAAACAACACCCAAGAGAACGCCAAGGCTGATCGCGCGCCATGTTAATTCCGCCACGTGATGTTTGTCCGCGATATAGGGACGAAATTCGTCCTTGATTAAACCCTCTCGCCGGTTTTCAATTGTCTTCATTGGCCCCCCTGATTAACGGAACCCCGGATTTTTTCTTCCTCCGTCACACCGGCGAAAGCCGGTGTCCGGTCCCCTTTTGTCGGTTTTCCGGATCCGGCTTTCGCCGGAATGACACAACAAAATGGGGAAGTTCTTCGATCGAGAAGATTTAACCAATTTTCATCCAATAATTTCTAAAATAAAATGAAGTAGCACAATTTTTCCAAACCACGCTTTATTCGTCACCCCCGCGCGAAGGCGGGAAAGTATCGGCTGTCGGGCACATTTTTGAAAGAAGAAAAAGAAGAGTAAGAATAAAATGGGAGCATTCTTGATCCGGCGGCTGGCGTTCCTTCCGGTGGTGCTGCTGGGGCTTTCCTTCTTAATTTTCGCGCTCATTCAGATGCTCACGCCTGAGATGCGCGCCGCGCTTTATGTGCGCGACCCGCGGCAGCTTTCGGCAATTGATGAGGTTATCCGCACGTACCATTTGGCCGATCCTATTTACGTGCAATATGCGACATGGCTCAAAGAAATTTTAGGGGGAAATCTAGGCTGGTCCGAAACCGCTAAGATGACGGTAGCGGACGCGGTTAAAGCCTTTTTCCCGGCCACTTTTGAGCTCACCATCTTATCTTTCGCCATGACGCTGGCGATCGGCCTGTGGCTGGGCACGATCTCCGCGGTTCATAAGGACAGATGGATAGACCATGTCAGCCGGTTCATCTCCATCACCGGAACCTCATTTCCCACCTTTGTCGTGGGGCTGGCTCTGCTGATGGTCTTTTATGGAAAATTCGGCTGGTTTCCTCCGGGGCGGTCATCGTTTGAAACTCAGCTGCTCCTAGGAACGGCGGAATTCAAGTCCTACACGGGGTTCTTGATTTTGGATGGACTTTTTAACGCCAATTTCAAAGTTGTTTGGGATGCCTTTAAGCATATTATTCTTCCGGCCGCCACATTGACGTACGTTGAAATCGCCCTTTTAGTGCGCGTGACGCGTTCCTCCATGCTCGAGGAACTTGGCAAAGACTACGTGCGCACGGCTCGCGCCAAAGGCCTTGATGAAAACACGGTGACCATCAAACACGCTCGTAAAAATGCTCTCATCCCGGTCATCACTCTTTCATCACTTTTGTTTGTGGCTCTTCTGGGCGGCGTGGCCATCACCGAAACCGTCTTTGACTATCCCGGCATCGGCCGATGGGGGTTAATTGCGGCCCAGCAGCTCGATATCCCCGGCGTTTTAGGTTTTGCCAGCCTCTCCGCGTTGCTTTTTGTCATCGGCAACACCTTGGCCGACGTCCTCTACGCCATCGTTGATCCAAGAATAAGAATGCAATGAATAGTCCCAATTCTTTGAACTCGTTACTGACTACTGGTTACGGGTTACTTTTTTATGTGGCGCCGTCTTAAAACCAACCCGCTCTCCCTGCTCGGCCTGGGGTTGATTCTTTTCTTTATTGTCGTTGCCGCCCTCGCCCCATTTTTGGCGCCGCCGGAAGAAGGGACGCGGGATAAATACCTTATTCCCCAGGAATCATTTATGATTGACCCCACGCCGCCGCAACAAGGCCATATCTTTGGAACAAGCGAACAGTCTTATGATCTTTATTATGGGATCGTCTGGGGGACACGCTCGGCATTCAAGGTCGGTCTCACCGTTGTGGTCATTTCGGTTTTCATCGGCATTCTCATCGGCAGCCTATCCGGTTACTATGGCGGCTGGATTGATGAGGGCCTGATGAGATTTACGGATATTATTTTGGCTTTCCCAAGCTTTGTGCTGGCGGTTGTTATTGTCGCTGTTTTGGGTCCCGGCCTTGACAAAGTCATGACCGCGCTGGCCGCTGTTTCCTGGCCCTCGTACGCCCGCTTGCTGCGAGGGGAAATATTGACGGTCAAACAGCAAAACTATGTGGAAGCGGCCCGGGCCCTGGGAGCGGGCACCGGACGCATTTTAACCCGGCACATTTTGCCCAACGCGATCTACCCATTGGTCATCGTGGGTTCCATGTCCATGGGACAAGTGGTGATCACCGCCGCCGCTTTCAGTTTTGTCGGCCTTGGCGCCCCGGTGGGCTACGCGGACTGGGGGCAGCTGATCAGCCTCTCGCGAAATTGGATCATCGGCACATCGGGCAATTCCTTCGCTTATTGGCACACGTTTTTCTTTCCCGCTTTCGCTATACTTCTTTTTGTCCTAGGATGGAACCTTTTAGGCGACGCGTTCCGGGATATTCTTGATCCAAGAATGAAAAAGTAGAGGGGGAATTCATGACATTAACGGAAATTTTGGAAAGACGCGCCCAAGAAAACGCCCAAGACACGGCTTATATTATTAAGGGCGATCAAAAAGTCACCTTTGCTCAATTCAATGAACAATGTGAAGTTTTGGCCGCGGCTCTTTCCGGGCTAGGAATCAAAGCTGGAGACCGTTTTGCCATTTGCCTGCGCAATTCTCTGGAATTCACTTCAACGTGGTTTGCGCTGGCCAAGCTGGGCGCCATTGCCGTTCATGTCAATTTCATGATCTCGGAAGAGGAGATGACCTACATTCTCAAAGATTCCGGTTCCAAGGCAATGGTGACCCAAAGAGAATTTTTGAACAAGGCTCGCCAGTCTGCCGCATCAGCCGGAACCGAATGGCTTGTGGTAACCGACGCCGAACCCAATGAAAATAAAGAAATAAATTTTCAAGAATTGCTCTCCAGAGGATCCGGAAAAAAATACCCAAAATCACCGGTTAAAGAAAACACAACGGCAGCCATTCTCTACACATCCGGAACAACAGGAAAGCCCAAGGGGGCCATGCTTTCTCACGGAAATTTATTTTCCAATGTTCGAGACGTGTCCATTCACTTTGGCCTGAAGCCTAAAAATGAAGTTATTTTATGCATCTTGCCCCTATTCCACGTTTTTGCGTTAACCGACATTATGCTTTTGGGCATTTACAACGGATACCCCGTGGTGATCGTTGAATCAATCACCCCGCCGAAACCCTGGCTTAAGCTGATGGCCAAATGGAAAGTGAGTCTTTTTGCGGCCGTGCCGCCTATTTATCATGTGCTTTCCAAGGAAGCCAAAGGGATCAAAGGTTTGGTTCTTAAGTATTTGTTCTTTCGAAGCGTGCGCATCTGTGTTTCGGGGGCCGCTCCGCTGCCGCTTGAGGTTCTTAAGACTTTTGAGAAAAAATTCGGCATCCCCGTTCTTGAGGGTTACGGTCTAACGGAAACGAGCCCGGCCGTTACTATGAATACCCTGGCCAAACGCAAACAAGGCACCGTGGGCACTGTTTTACCCAATATGGAGGTTAAAATTATTGGCGATGACGGCAAAGAACTCGGCCTGGGCGAAGAAGGGGAAATTTGCGTCAAAGGTCCCAACGTGATGCTGGGCTACTTTAATTTGCCCGAAGATACGAAAGCCGCCTTTGCTTCGGATGGCTATTTTAAAACAGGCGACGTCGGCCGTTTTGACAACGAGGGCTATTTGACCATTTGCGACCGCAAGAAAGACATGATTATCGTTAAGGGGCTCAAGGTTTTTCCGGCGCAGATTGAAGAAATTATCTTGCGCCACCCTAAAGTCCAAGAGGCGGCCGTGGTGGGCATTCCGCTCAATAATGGGGACGAAATCATCAAAGCCTTTGTGGTGCCGCGTAAAGATGAGCAAATTGAAAAAAATGAAATTCAAGAGATCGTTCAAACCAGCCTGCCCGCGTACAAGCGGCCCCGCGAAATTGAATTTCGATCAGAGTTGCCCAAAAATGCCTTGCAAAAAATTTTAAAGCGTGAGTTGCGCCGGGAAGCCATCGAAAAATCTAAAACGAACCGCGCCGTAACCGTCGCCGTGTAGTCTATACGGCCAAAAATTCGAACCGAATCCCGCCCCCCTCGTTCTGCGTCTTGGAGGGAGAGTTTGGGGTCTTTTCGGATGAAGTTCAAAAATTTTAACAAAACCGATGTTCATCAAGCCGGCGCACCTTAACGCGCTAAAAATCATTGAGCGCCGCCATGGGCCGATCTATATTGTCGGCGCTGCGCTGCGGCATGCGCTGCTCAAGCCGCCGTCGCCGTCTTACGCGCCCCGAAGCGCATCTTACGACATTGATTTGGCTGTCCGTGGTTCCGCTAAAGACGCGGCGTTTTCATTCGCTAAAATAACCGGCTCCACGGTTGTTGCGCTGGATATTTTCCGCGGCATTTATCGAGCTGTGCCCAAATCGGAAAAAGACGTCATGCAATATGATTTCGCCTCAATGAACGGTCTTTCTGTCGCCGAGGACCTCGTGAGGCGCGATTGCACGATCAATGCGCTGGCCCTTCCCTTGGCGCACGTCAATTCTTCTATATGGCGCCGCCGTCTTATTGATCCTTCCGGCGGATGCAAGGACCTGAAAAAACGAATCGTGCGCTCGCATCGAGAAGCCAATCTGATGGATGATCCATTGCGCCTGCTTCGCCTTTTTCGGGCGGCGGCTGAAATCAAGGGGCGGATTCATCCTCAAACTTTGGCCTGGGCCCTACGACACAAATCAAGAATTCGACGTGCCGCGCCGGAGCGCATCCGCAACGAGTTTCTTAAACTATTGTCCTGCCCCAAGACCGCAGGTTTGATCAAAACGATGGATGGCGTCAGGCTCTTAACTCAAATTTTCCCTATCCTTGAACGAGGAAGAAATTTAGCGCCTCAATATTACAAACAAGGAGGCGTTTTGGGTCATGAAATAGCCGCTCTGGAATGCTATGAAAAAAGCGTTGATGAAATGTCCCTGCGCTGGCCTAAAATAGCCAAGCCCGTCAGGCGCTACTTGGCCGAACGCGTTTCGGGGGGTTTCTGCCGTTATGCCTTAATCAAATTGGCGGTTTTGCTTCACGATGTGGCTAAGCCGCATACCGCCAGAGTTATTGACGGCAGGATGCGTTTTTTTGGACATGATAAGCGGGGCGCCGTTTTGTTTAAAAAAATCGGTGGGAACCTGCGTTGTTCCAACGACGAAATTGAGCTTATCGGAAAAATCATTAACTCTCACTTGCGCCCCGGTAATTTATCCGAGCAGCCGGCGGTTTCCGACCGGGCCGTGTACCGCTTCTTTCGTGATTTAGGAGAAGACGGCATCGGTGTTCTTTTAAATGCCTTGGCTGATCATCAAAGCTACATGAATCCTAAAAACCAATGGAGTCTCAAAGAAAAGGCGATCAGCGTCATCAAATACCTTCTCGACCAATATTTCGGCAAACGCGAACAAGTGATGCCGAAACCCATCATTGATGGACATGATGTCATGAAAAAGGCAGGCATTGAGGCGGGACCAAAAGTAGGGCAATTGCTTGATCTCATCCGCCAATCCCAAGCGGAAGGAAAAATTAAGACCCGCCAAGAGGCGCTTTTGGAAATTAAAAAAATAGCCGCGTCGCTTTCGGGGTGAGCGTTTTCAAAAATTTTCGATCCTTCATTGTGTCATTGCGAGGGCCCAGGGGGGCCGCGGCAATCATGCAAGGGATTAATGGGATCGCTTTTCCCTCCGCAGGGCTCCCGGGGGCGCCGGGGGCTCGTCATGACTACGCGGGGTAGCTCTGGATGAGTGAAAAATTCCGCTTGAGAACCGCTTGGTTTATTTTGATTTTGCTTCTAGCGCATTATTGCCGCACTCTTTTCGGTGGAATTCTTAGCGACCTTTGGATAAGCCGATGGCATCTTGATTGGCCCTGGCCGCCGCAAGAATTTCCTCTTATTTTTTTTCTGCCCTATCATTTGGGACTTGTCGCCCTGTTATTTTTAACCTGCGGCGGCCTTGGCCGCCTTATGTCGCCCTTGCGGACGACGGGGCATTTTCCGGTGTCCTTTATTTTTTTTGAAATTCTATTGGGCTATGCTTTCTTCAGCTATTTAATTTGGTTTCTGGGTCTCCTTGGGCTCTGCGGCCGCCTGCCGGTCTTGATATTTTCATCTTTCATTATTCTTATCACAGCGAAATCCGCCATTAAGTTTTTTTTCGATGTGAAGAGCGTGCTCGATGAATTCCACAATGAAGCTATCGCCGGTCAGCCTGATGCGACGATCATCACCCCTAAAAATTTTTTTATAGCCGCGTCATGTTTGCTGTTCATTCAACTCATCGCCGCGCACGCGCCTTCCGTTTTTCGTGACGACCTTTCCTATCATCTTTACCTGCCCAAAGCCTATTTAGAGATGGGCGCCATTGAGCCGCCGCCGTATCCTCAAATGCAAAGCTTTTACCATCAAATTTTCAACATGCCGCTCATTCCGCTCATGGCTGCTGGCGGCGAGCTGGCTGCCAAAATGATTAACCCTGCCTGGAGCATCATTATCGCCGCGCTCGCCGCGTTCTTGGCCCGATCCTGGGCGCCCTCCGGCCTCAACCGCCGGCATCAAATCACCCTCGCTTGCTTTCTGGCCGTGTGGATGCTGCCCATGCTTCAATCAGCCTCGTCTTCGGCAACTACGGATCTCGCCGCCGCCTCTTTTTCAATGGGGGGGCTTTTGGCTTTATTCATGGCCAAAAATATTGCGTCAAATGAGTCATCTCTAGGCCTGGCCTTCATGGGACTCGCTCTAAGCGCTCTGGCCCTCAATAAATACACATCATTGGCCTTTGCCGTGGCCAACGTCGCTCTTTTTTTATGGTTTCATCGCGGCCGGCGAGCGCAAATGTTTCAAGGGTTGATTTTTTTTACGGTCGTTTCCCTTGGCGCAATGGCCCCCCTGGCCGCCTACCTTTGGGAACACACGGGAAACCCCTTGTACCCTATGTCTATTGGGGGTATTTTTACTTCCAACCCGATTGAAGAAACGTTCCAGGCGTCCGCGCGCCTTGGAGCTTCGCCGGCCAAATTTTTAGCTTATCTCTGGAATCATATACTGGGCGGGCGTTTCCTGGAGATGAGTCTCTGCGGGGTTTTGGTCTTAGGCGGCATGATATTGCCCGGCGCCCTTTCAAAACCGATCCGGCTGGGCTTGCTATGGATCGGCCTTGGACTGGGCGCCGCGTTTTTTTTTCTTGGGGAATCGGGCCTGATTGCCCGGTACGTTTTGCCCGCCTATGCGGCCTTGTCGGTCATTGCCATAATTATTTTTGATGGCTGGAGCCGCCGTTCCTCGGACAGAGTCGGCAAAAAACTTTTTTTGATAATTTTTTGGCTGGGAATTATTTCCCCCGGACTATTTTCATCGGCTCTTAATTTTTTCCCGCAGTTGCAGCTTAATCTGGGTCTTGCCACCCAATATTCTTATCTCGAAAAATATTATCCCAGTGAAGGCTGGGTCATGGTTAACGCGGTCAACGCGCTTCCTCCATCAAGACGCACCGCTGTTTTGGATCACCACTTTACGCCGTACCATTACCGCGCCTTGGGCGGTGATTTGTGGCCGGTTCCCTATGAAAATTTAATCGAAACCAATCCGGAAAAAATTAAAAAAATACTTGCGGAGCATAGCATCACCCATGTCCTTATGGTTTCCTCTCAATGGCAGGCCCAAAAAACGCCTTCCGGCGTCTCCTTCCGTGCCCCGTTTTTCGGTCCAAGACTTCAATGCCGGTGGTGGGAAAAGGGCATTCTGCCATTTCTCAAACCCGCGCTTCAAACATCAGGCGCAGTATTATTTGAAATTAAAAATTAAGAAAGCCTCCCAATTTGTATGCCCGCCGATTTTGACGGCGAGTTGCCGCGGGAGGGCAGTATTTGCAAAATAGCGCTATGCCTCGAACTTTAAGAATTGGCGGATGCGCGAGCGTTGATTTGGCGCGGCGATACGGCACGCCGCTTTATGTGCTCAATGAAGAGGTGATCCGCCGGCGCTGCCGTGATTACAAGGAAGCCTTTTGCCGTTATTATCCTCAATCCGCAAC
>JACQPE010000172.1 GCA_016207685.1 Elusimicrobiota bacterium
ACCTGCGCCGCCCCCGCCGCCCAAGCCGCCTGCGGCCAGGCCAAACTAAAAAAAGCGAAGGCAATGGGCAGGAAAGGCAAAATTGCGCCCAGCCTTGATCTTTTGGGCTTCAAAAATTTTTTAAGATTTTCTCTGATTTTAAACTCAATCTGCCGGACCCTCTCGCGGGTGATATTCAAGGGTCCGGCCAGATCCTCAAGGGTTTTGGGCTCGTCGCTGACCATGCGCTCCTGAAATATGGTTCGCTCCCTTTCATTCAGCGTTTCGGCAAACTTGGCAAAAAGCTGCTCTAGCCGGGCTTGGTGAAGTTCGTCCTCGGGAGTCTGTCCTCCTTCAAAAAATTCGCCCACCCGGCGGCCGTCTTCATCGCCGCCAATCGGTTGGTCCAGGCTGACATCCGGCGCAACTCGATAACCCCCATCCTGTTGACCAACCGGAACCCGGACGTTGCGGCGATGGTTCTTCCACCATCTTCCCACGATACTCCAAATCCATTGTTCGGCATAAGTCGTGAATGCGCCGCGATCAGGGTCATACTTCTTCGACATCTTTTCCATCAAAACAATATTGACTTCCTGTATGAGTTCAGGCCACAATTCCTGTGGAATCTGATACCGCTTGCAATAAAAAATTGCGCGGGTAACGATCCAGGCCTGATTCGTTTCAATCAACTCATTGCGGGCCTGCCGGTCCCCGGCTATCATGCGCACGGCGAGGGCCCTTTGTTCTTCGGGAGGCAAATGTCCTCTTGTCACGGTCCGCCGCAAAGGATCAGGGGTCGCGCCTTCGCTTCTTTTCTCCGCCTGGTCCCCCCTTCTTTTCCTCGTCCCCGCAGGCGCAGACAGCAAAAACCCGCCGGGCCATTGGGCGAATTTTTCCCGGAGCCATTTTTCAATTTGGCTGACTCTGCCTGAAGTAATACCCAATTGAACGGCCAGGGCTGCCTGTGTCAATGGCGGCCTAGCGAGAAAACGTCCTTCAAAAATCGCCTTGTGCTTGGGTTTGGCGCTCAAAAGTTCAGCAAATAAATGCGTAACCCCTGCTTGCGGGGCAGGGGCTTCTTGATCGCCCTTGGCGGCTTCGCCGCCCGGTGGCGCCTTGTCATCATGGGGTTTAATCCCCGGACCCCTCGGCGGCGCCTGCGCGCCGCCGCCGCCAAGAATGCCCATCCCCAAAACTATGCCCATTAATGCCAATGGCCAATAGGCCAAGCTTGCCCCGGGCCATGAAAATATCAATGCGGCCAACCCGACAAACATAAAAAATGAACCAAAATTCCACAAAAAATGCGTCAGCATAGATGCCGTGAGTCCGTATTTCTTAAATACGATTCCAAACGTCATTCCCATGATAAATTTCTGCGGCCAAAACGAATCATGCAAGAAAGCAAAAATAACGTTACTTAAGACAAGAGCGGGAAGAAACCCTAAAAATGATAATTTTTTAGGCAGCCAGCCAAATCTCGACTCAATCGCCCGCTGAAGGCCCGCTCGAAAAACAATTTCTTCAAAGACCGGGGCAATGGCGCAGGCCCAGATAAAGTTTAAAAATGCGCTCCAGCTGAAAAAGTTCTCGATCATATAATTCGGCGGCGCAACATGCACCTGAACCGGAGGATTGAATGCCGCCACAAACATCGCCTGCAGAGGAAAACTGGCCATTAAAATTATAAAAATCGCTGTTACCGCCGGAGTCCACGCTTTTTTAAGCTTTTTCCGAAAAATAGTCTTACTTGAAAGCCACTTTCCCTTGACGTAGCGCATCCCGCGATCAATTGATAGGTACACGGGAACCAACAATGCGAAATGAATTAAGTCACCCCCAAAAAGAGAGTAGAGAAGACCCAAGCTGAATGTCCCAACGATGCCGAACCTTAAAAAACCCAGGGCGGCTGATTTTGCCTGATTGCTTCTGAAAAAATTCCAAATCATCTGCCGATTACTATAAGTTAAAGCTCCACCAAAAATGGCAAGGCCCGCCGCCAAAGAAAAACTGATAACAATACCGACAAAACCCACGGCCGCAGCAAGACCAACGGCCGAAATTATTAACATAACTTCCACCAAAGCCAAGCCCCCGCGAGATGGACGTGTTCCCAATGATGCGTTGTGCGATGAAGATGGCGCGCCGGACGCTTTACCAATGACCTCCCATCGGACCTTGGCCATCATCCTTTCTAGATTTCCTTGCGCCGCCTGGGATGTTTCTGCCTGCGCCGTGATCATGGCCAAGCGGTTGTCATAACCTTTGGGCGGCGCTGCGATCCTCTCGCCGGACTTCTTCAAAACGTCCGCGGCGAAATAACCGGGGGTCGCTCGGACTTGCTCCATACCCTCGATTTTTCCCATCTGCCCCGATGTTTCCGCGTTGATGAACTCCCCTTCAAGATAAACTCTGGGCGCTTCGGCTTTAAAAGGATACGCCGGGATGCCAGCAGCGATCAAAAACTCCATCTCGACCAAGTCAACACCCCAAACTGCCTCGACCCATTTGCGGACATAGCTGCCGCCCATGCGGGCATTGACCTCGATGATCTGCGGACCGGAGGGAGTCATTTTCGCCTCAACATGCAGCACGCCTTCGGATAGGCCCAACGCGCGGGAAGCCCGGGCCGCCAGGTCAATAAGCCGTTGCTGCTCCTGCATTGTCAGTTTGCTGGGCAAAGAAGAACCCGTGGCCAGAAAATATGGTTCCTTGGTCGGCCAGTTGTCCGTGACTGAAGAAAAAACCGCTTGGCCGTTTTGGATGACAAGATCAACGTCCACTTCTTGTCCTTCCAGATAGGATTCTAAGACCAATTCCGTGCCATCATAAAAAGTCCCGTCTGTGCCTGTATTAACAATAGGGACAAGCTCCCGATAGGCTTGCCGCGCTTCATCTTGGCTATTGACTTTTTTAACGCCGATTGAAGCCGCTCCATGGGCGGGTTTTAACACAGCGGGATAAGAAACGTAACCCAGAGCCCGCTCTAGATCTTGTTGATTTCGAATAATGTGAAAAATCGGAAATGGCAATCCTGCTTCAGCTAATTTTTTGCGTGTTTCAAACTTGCTGCGGGCTGCGGTGATGGCGGCGATTGAATGATACGGCAGGTTTAATTCCTTGGCAAGGCGGGCGGTGAGAACCAAATCATCTTCCCAGAAGCTCCTGATGCCATCGAGAGGCCCCCGGCGGCGCACCGAGCGCTGCAATTTTCGCATGACTTGGGCCAAGGCCTCATCGCGCCTGGTAGTGTCAATGGGGATATACTCCGAAACAAGGTCCTTGGCCCAGCTTCCAGGCAAATCAATCAAGACAACCTTAACGCCCATCTCCCTGGCCTTTTCAAAAATGGGCCTTTTGGAAGGATACCCCGCGCCCACGACCACGATTCTTTTTCCCCGCAAAACATCCCGCCTGGCGCGCGCGAGCATGGTGGCCGCCCATTCCAGCGAATGGCTGCCCTTGTCATCAGGATAAAATTGATCGAGTTGCGCTTGGCCCCCACTATCATGATCATTAACTTCAATGACATAAGGCTCAATGCGGCCATTCTCAAGTTGCAGCATCACGTCCAGACCGATCATGTCCGTTTGATCCTGGCGCGCCTGGCCCGGAGCCCTTGGCAGAGATTTTTCATAGGCCGCAATCGCGGCAAATGCCTTGGCTCCAGTATCTTCGAGACGCGCTTCAACGTCTTTGATCTGTTCCGGCATCAAGCCCATTTCCCGGCACACCGCATAAAACTCCTCAGCCGTGGCCGCGTCCCGCTTGTCCCCAGTCAGCGGCTCCGCCGTGGTCGGCAGCCCCGGAGGTCCGATGCGGAAAAATTTTTTCTTTCCCGTGGCCACGCCTTTATCCCAAGGCGCCCGATTGACCAGAACCCGGATGACGGATTCCATCTTGCGCCCATCCCTGATCAGAGCAAGAGGAACAATGCGCTGTTCAACTAAAATTTCCTCATCCGGGGCAACTTTCCCAGCCAATTCAAGGACATGGGCAACGATTCCATCGCCCTCGGATTTATCGAAAAATTTGACGCCCTTGCCGGAATGCCACTGCGGCCCGGAGGGTTTGACAACAACCTCGTTTTCTTGATAATTCTCCAGGAACCTGGCCACAGACTTACGGACTTGAGTCTCCTCGAATCCGGCCACAACTTGGACCTTAGATTCGGAACTTGGAACTTGAAACTTGGAACTACCGCCTTGCGTGAAAGCCAAGGTCGTGGGAACTTTATCTGCCTGCGCCGCCAATAAAATCCGTGTTAAGAGCTTGTCATTGATAAAGGCTTCCAGCCTCGAAGAGCTCGACATGGGCGTATCCAAACCCTTCTCTAAAGGCGCACCGTCATCCCGGTCATAGGCGCCCATGGTCAAAAATTGCATGTCGTAATGCGATGGGCGCGGATGCTCAAATTCCACAATCACAGGCGCGCCCGCCTCGTCAAATGTCAGGCCCTTTTTAATCAGCCAACGGCTGCGGCCCCGATGATCCACCTCCTGAATGATCCAAGAGGGATCAAGCGCTAAATACCCGTCCCGGGGAGATTGCCGGCAGACTTCGCGCAAAATAGAAATTTTGTAAACGGAAGGCAAAGCCAGCATCGCCACCGCGGGCCGGAGGGGATCGGAAACTTCGCTGATTTTTTCCGTTCGATACACGGGGAGCCCTAAAGTTTCCAAGCTCTTCTGCAGCTTCGCCATGGCTTTGGCCTGCTCCCCTTCGGCCGAATGATGAACAATTTGAGCGGGCGCTTTTTTCCCAAAAAGCCTTAAGGCGAGATAAAACCAATAGAGAATGGGAATGATGGACGCGGCGGCCATGATCCTAATGGTTTGAAACATGGACTGGTCATAGGCAAGCTGTTGCGCGGGGGTTGGATTTTCCCCGAGCGCGCCGGGAAGGATTTGCCTGACGCCCCATAGCCCCGCGAGCGCCGTAAGGGTTCCAAAACCGGCCATAAAACTGATGACGCTGTTCCTTGATTCCTCCGGCGCCTCGGATTTCACGATAGAGCGCACCTTGATGTATCCCACGACCCAAAGGAGTCCCCAAATGAACGTGATGGGCGCTATCAAAACAAGGCCCTGCGCCGAAGCGAGCGCCGCGGTAAAAATAACGGTTGAAACAGCCAGGGCAAAGAGCCACTGCCGGTCCGTCGCCTTGTGCAGCAGGGATTTTATCCTCTTGCCGCGTCCATTATCCATTGAGGAAACAGCCAGGCCAAGCACATACGCGCCCAGCATGCCTCCGGCGCTGTACAAGCCCGTGATCCAAGCGCCGGCCGGCTGCCAATGAAGCACGCTGCTCGCAAAACCCGGGGCAATGATGTTGTAAAGGAAATTATTGAAAATCAATATGGAAGCCATTCCCGCAACCGCGGTTCGAAGGCGCGGGGTTGTCACCACCACAAGGAAACCTTCGGCAAGCTTCGACATGGTTGCCTTTGCCGGCGTATGAGGCGGCGGGGAGCGCGCCTGACCGGGTTTGTTGAAGCCGGACCCTCTTGAGCTCCTCTCGAGCCCCCTTAGCCCAACGAAAAACAGGGTAAAAGCCAGGCCGTAAAAAAGCGGCGTGAACCCGAGAGCTTGCCCTCCCATGGATTGTTTTAAGTAGGCGGCGACAAACGGCGTCAGGATTCCCGCGATTTCCGTCAGAAGCTGCAAACGGCTGTCGAAATGCTGAATTTTATCTCTGTCATCACCGTAGAGTTCGCGGGAAAGATTCTCTTCGCTGGCCACGAACAGGGCCATTCCGATGCCGTGCAAAGTCATTGCGCCGATCAAGAGAGGGAGCGTCACGGACCCGGTAAAAATGAAGGCCCCGGCGAGCAGGCACATGGCAGCGATTCCCAGAACAACCCCGGTCAAATTTGTTGTCCGCAGGCCGGCGCGCTGCATGATCGGACCTGAAAAAAACATGTTCGTGATAAAACTGCCCACGCGGTAAAAAATCGCCGCAAGAGCGAAATCGCCGAGAGAATTGGACATGATCAGGGGAAGAGCGGTGCCGACGATTTCAAAGCCGGCCTGCTTGAGAACCGCGCCGGCGATAAAAAACCGCGCGGCCTTTTTAGCGGTTTTTGGAGCGGGCAAAGAAGATTCGTTCGCCGGAACTTCTCCCTTCGTCATTGCCGCGAAAGCGGGGATCGAGGCGGCGGCAGGAGGGCCCTCTCTTGTAGCTTCCGGCGCCAAGCCGCGCCGGGCGATTTCTTGCGCGGAAAACCGGCGGAGCTCGACCAAGCGGGGAGCGAGTATGGGCATGTCATCGCCGTAAAAGTGGTTGCCCGCCATCATTTCTTCGGGCTTGGGCGTTCCCTCGGCAAAAAATCCGCCGCCCCATAAAGACCGGACTTCCCTGTCCTCATCGTCAAAAGGCAGGGCCTCAAGCAGCCGCTCATAGAACGTGCCTTCCCGCTTTAGCGAAAAGAAAAAGTATCCGGGTCTCTGGCCTTTGGAATCCGTTATGGAAAGAAACTTGGAAGGATCAAGCGCTTTAAGCAGCTCGATGGGCCCTTCGGCAAAGGGATACATCCGGCCCTTGGCCTTAAACCCGAGCAAGCCCAAAGAGTAGTCATATCCATATAAATTGGTGTCCGCGCCTTCGCTGACGAGCTTGTAACCCAGCTTGACCGCAAGGTCCATGGCCATGAGAGCGCCTCGATATGAAATGGAATACTCTTTCGCCTTGGGCCGGTAAGCGGCGTAGCCCATCGAAAGATAGCCGCCCTCAGGCACCTCAGCCACCAGCATGCCGCCGGTCATTTCATTGGTGTCCGGATCGCGGAAGTAAATTCCGTGCCATTTGCGAACGCCCTTGAGTTCCTGCTCGGCCCAGCCCTCGGTCAAATGCAAGCGCCCGCCAGGCTTGCCGCCGACTTCGTCCCTATAAATCGGGAAAAATTCGGCGTAATCCTCAAGAGTCAGCGGCTTAATTTCGGCCTTGACATTCGCGCTTTCCCTGAGAATTTTCTTGTATTGACCACGCAACTTCCCGTCATCTAAACCGGCCAAAAATTCTTCAGCGCTCTGCGCCGGCCGTATCCAGCGCACCCAGCGCGGCTTTAGATACCATCCCTGCTCCTCCGTAAAACGCTCCACATCTTCGCGCGAAGGATTACGGATGGTCAGGATGTCCACGCCCTGCGATCTAAGGCTGGCCTCTTCGTCCGGTTTGAACTGCCCCGCGTAATACCGCGCAAATTTCAGACCCCGTGGGCTCGCGATGATCTCCGGCTCAATTTTGCCCTGCTCTTCCCTGTCCCCTGTCCCCTCTGGCCTGCCCCCTAACC
>JACQPE010000159.1 GCA_016207685.1 Elusimicrobiota bacterium
ATGCCGCACCATATAGACTAAAAGAATTCCTGGACGCAAGTTCAGATTCCACTGTTTCGGCATTCAAACATTTGACTCAAGTGGGAATTTCCTGGAGCACGGCCACGATCGCCCTCTCCGACACGTCTCTCAATTGGCTGCGCCTGATTGAGATTTCCGGAAGTTTTTACTATATCGGCGCCTCATATAGCGATACCTACTTGATGAAGGCGGGCTCGACCACGCCCGTGAAATTAGAATTAGCTGCAGGCGTTATCGGCAGTTATCCCTATGTCGCCGCGCCGCGCGGCGGCACGTCATTAGCGGAGAATTATGTGGATGCCCTCCTTATTTGCGGCCCAAGCTCCGGCTACCCTAATGCCACGAATTTTTATTTGCGTATCGCCAAATCGGAATTCGATAAGCTATAAGAGGGACTGATGGGGACGATCGCGCAAGCATCGAAAAAAATTTTGTCAACCGAGGAAGCCCTGGCCGCTCTTTTTAAGCGCCGTTTCGGGGCGAGCCCCGAAACGATGAAGCCTTTGGCCAGCGATGGCTCGAGCCGTAAGTATTTCCGCCTTTCCGGAGCCAGCTCAACCGCGATTGGGGCTTTTGGGCCGGACCCCAAAGAAAATGCGGCCTTCCTGGGATTTGGCCGGTATTTCCGAACAATGGGGTTAAACACGCCGGAGATTTATGCCGAAGATGCGCCGCATCGAGTTTATCTTGAAGAAGATTTGGGCGATACGACCCTATTTTCTCTCCTGCAGAAGAATCGTCAAGGAGACTCTTTGGGAAAAGAAACATCGAGCATTTATGAGCAAGTCATCGAGCATTTGGTTCGGTTTCAAATTACGGCGGCCAAGGACTTGGATTACAAATTGTGCTATCCCCGCAGCAGCTTTGACCGCCAGTCCATGATGTGGGATTTCAATTACTTTAAATATTATTTTCTCCGCTTGGCGCAAATTCCTTTCAATGAGCAAGCCCTGGAAAACGACTTCGGCTGCCTTGCCGAATTTCTCCTTGAAACGCCGGGACATTATTTTCTTTACCGCGATTTTCAATCCCGCAACATTATGGTTAAAAATGGCGCGCCGTGGTTTATTGACTTTCAGGGCGGCCGCAGGGGCGCGCTGCAATACGATATCGCTTCCTTGCTTTTTGATGCCAAGGCTGATGTGCCCTTTGCTTGGCGCGACGAATGGCTGGGGCGCTATATCAAGGCGGCCGCCGCGTTGACACCCATGGATGAGAAAGCTTTTAGAAAACACTACTGGGGCTTTGTTCTGATTCGCATCATGCAAGCCATGGGCGCTTATGGGCTGCGCGGTTTTTACGAGAGGAAAGGCCAATTTCTTCAGAGCATTCCCTATGCGATCCGTAACCTGGAATACTTGCTGCGGCACCGTCGCGTGCCCAAGGGGTTGTCTGAATTATCCCGCGTTCTGGAACGATTGGTGGGCTCTTCGTATTTGAGGCAATTCGGGGAGGTTCATCTAAAACTCACGGTCAGCATTCAAAGCTTTTCCTACAGGGGCGGATTTGTGATGGATAACCAGGGCCACGGCGGCGGATATATTTTTGATTGCCGGGCCCTGCCCAATCCGGGACGATTTGAAAAGTATGCGTCATTGACAGGGAAAGACTCGGAAGTCATCCGATTTTTGTCTCAAGAGGAAAATGTCCGGCGTTTTTTGGAAAATGTTTTTCATCTTATTGAGCAAAGCGTGGAAAATTACCAAAAACGCAATTTTACGGATTTGTCCGTCGCCTTTGGCTGCACCGGGGGCCGCCATCGCTCGGTTTATTGCGCCGAAAAGCTCTCGCAGCATCTCAAGGGCAAATACGCCGTGGATATTGAACTGCGCCACCGGTCCCTGGAAGAGATAAGACCGTCCTTAAAATGAAGGCCATGATTCTGGCTGCCGGCTTTGGCCTCCGGTTAAGGCCCTTCACCAATGCCGCGCCCAAGGCTTTGATTGATATTAATGGCTTGCCGCTTTTGGAAATCATTATTCGCAGGCTAATCACATCCGGCGTTAATGAAATCATCATCAACACCCATCATTTAGCGGATCACATCGAACGATTCCTGGCCCAAAAAAATAATTTTGGCGTCCGCATCGAACGTTCTTTTGAGGAGACGCTTCTTGACACCGGCGGCGGGCTCAAAAAAGCGTCTTGGTTTTTTAGCGGCCACGAGCCTTTTTTTCTTTATAACGCCGATATTTTGACTAATCTTGACTTTTCTAAAATGGCGCAGGCCCATCGCAACAACAATGCGTTGGCGACTTTGGCGGTGCGCCCACGGGAAAGTTCGCGCCAACTGCTCTTTAATACCGATGGTATGCTTTGCGGATGGAAATCGTCAGCGCCAAACAAACGTGAATGGGCCGGGCCGATTGCGGCTAATGCTCAAACATTGGCTTTCGATGGTATCCACGTGATTTCCCCTGAAATTTTTAACAATATGCCGGAAACCGGCGCTTTTTCCATGACCCAAGTTTATTTGAGGCTCGCCAAAGCAGGCCGGCGCATCCAGGCTTTTCGCAGCGACGAGTACTTCTGGCGCACAATCGGCGATCCAAAACGGCTCGAAGAAACACGGCAATTCGCTAAAAAATACTGGAATGACCTGCGCTTTTAGGTTCGATTTCGCAGTTGACGCGCCGGCGCCGATTAAGAGTCGCTTCAGGGGGCTTCGGAAGCGTTGTGTGTAACGGCAATAAAACCGATCTCTAAATCCGCGCAGGGTAACTTAACGACGCAACGCGTTGTTGCCTTTGTTTTGTAGGCAGTCTCTATCTCTGCCCCGCCGGTGGACGTCTCGCGCATCATGCCGGTAAGTTCTAGCGTGCATGAATTCTCTCCCTCAGGTTCAAGGGTTATCACGCTGATGTTGCCGTCGAATTCTTTAACAGCCTCATTACAGCCGGCTGAATTGTTTAATAGAAAATTTTCTATGGGCATCCCATTAATCACCTGTTCAATTTTTATGTCTGGACCCCATAATTGATCAAAAATATTTTTTCCTGTTATTCCTATCGCTTCACCCACAATCCTCCACGTTTCCCCGTAGGAAGAATCCCAGCGCGCTGCATGCCGGCCGGGGGGCGCCGCATCTTCATATTTTCCGATCATTTGTCCCATCTCCCGCCATTTCTCACCGGTGGAATTGTCCCAAACAGGCATGCTTTTACGAATGGGTCGGCGGCTCATTTTTTGCAGGCGAGCGTCAAGTCTTTTGAGGGCTTTTCCGCATGGAGCGCACTCATCTTTGACTTCCCATATATAATCAGCCACTCGGGATTCTGGATCGTAGGATATGGTCGAGCACATTTTTTTGTGCTCTACCAGCACGCTTAAATTTTCCTTCAAAATCTTGAAATCCCGCTGGTTAGCCATCCTTAAGTCAACCGGCTGATCTTTGGTTAAATACCCTGCTTGAGATCCAAGTTCGTCCAGTTCTTCCACTTGTTCATCCCGTAGGACCGCGGCCGATGCCCAAGCTCGAAACCCATAGGCTATCAAACACGCCGCTAAAAACATTTTCCACCATTGATTTTTCATCGCCGCCTCCTATAGATTTTTTTCCCTATTAATCTCAATGTTAGGGGCGGGGGGGGGGGGGGGG
>JACQPE010000156.1 GCA_016207685.1 Elusimicrobiota bacterium
ATATAAGGCGTTTAATGGCTATTTTGGGGGGCTATTAGCGTAAGTTGGGCTAAATGCTCGTAAGTATCTTGGGGGGCTAAAAAATTTCAACCTAAAATGGAAAACCGCCGTTTGCTTTTAGATATCGAACAAATGACCCAGGAGGAACAAACTCAGAGGGTTATTGATTTATTGGCAATGGCCTGCGCGCGGGTAGCTCAGAAGCAAAAAAGGCTCCCCTTGGCCGAGGAGCCAAACCCCCTTGATTCTCCGGCCAACCCGCTTTATCCTTCGGTCCCGAAGGGCCAGCCTTGACCTTGATTGGGGCGCGCTAAGGAAGGTAGGCTCCGAAGGCATGAAAATACACAAAAAGATTCGAGCGACCAGGCCATTTGTGGCGGGGCCGATGGCCGAGGCGATCCGTGTGATGGTTGTATGCCCAAACGGCCAGAAGGAGATCTTTTGGCTCAAGGGAAGCGCGGTCATCTGCATCGGCTGGTTCAATATCCACATCAATACGCCTGATTTTCAAAATGGAAAGCCGCGAAAGAAAGGATAAAAACGCCCCTCTCTGGTGCGCGATTTACACCAGAAAATCTACTGACGAAAATCTAAATTCTGATTTCACGTCCCTCGATTCTCAAAGAGAGTATTGCCAATCCTTTATCAAGAGCCGCGAAGGCGAGGGGTGGGGTATTTACCCGGAGGCATACAATGACCCCGGTTTTTCCGGTGGCAATATGGATCGGCCAGCCCTTAAAAAGCTCTTGGCTGATGCAAAACAGAAAAAATTCCAGGCGGTGGTCTGTTATAAATATGATCGCCTCAGCCGCAACACGAAAGATTTTCTTCATGTTCTTGATATCTTTGATAAGCATGGGGTGGCCTTCGTTTCCGTAACTCAACCCATTGACACCACCTCCTCGGTCGGCCGTCTCATGCGGTCCATATTGATGGACTTCGCCCAGTTTGAACGGGAAATGATTAGCGAACGCACTCGCGACAAACTGGCGGCGATGGCCAGAAAGGGCAAGCGAACCGGCGGCTATCCCATCGTGGGCTATGACATCGATAAGGAGAAAAAAATCCTAACAGTCAACCCGCAGGAAGCGGTGACCGTCCAAGAGATGTTTGAAATCTACCTTCGGACGCGATCTCTATGGGCTACCGCCAAGTCGCTCAACGCCAAAGGCTATCGTATGAAGGAATGGACTACCGCCAAGGGCACCCGAAGGGGAGGCGCGGAATTCGACCGATCCAATGTCTGGTACCTTTTGAAAAATCCCCTTTACATTGGCCAAATCACCCATCGTGGGCAGCCCCTTCCGGGGGAGCATGAACCGATCGTGTCAAAGGAAGATTTTAAGGCAGTCCAAACTACGCTCAATGGAAATGGCAAGGGGCGTAAACATAGGGTCATAGAAAACATGAAGCATGTTTATCTGCTGGGAGGACTGCTCCGCTGCGCTGCCTGTAGCAAGGCCATGATTCCGCACGGCGTCTTAAAGAAGAAAAAATTGTCGAGATTTTTCTATTACCGATGCCTCTCCGTCAATAAGATGAACAAAGACGCCTGTAGGGTCAGAAGCGTTCCGGCCCAGGCTGTCGAAGAATTCGTTATCAAAAGGCTTGGGCTTCTTAGCCAGAACCAAGAACTGATCAACGGGATCGTGGAAACCGCAAGAGCCTCCTCGGCAGACGATCTTCCTGCCAAGCGGCAGAATAGAAGCTTTTTGACAGCTCATCTGGGCAAACTGGAGGCTGAGGCCAGAAACTTAGTAGGCATCCTTGGCGAGCAGGGCCCCAATGCGCCCAGGAGGGCTTTCTATGAATCACGGTTGGATGAGCTGGCCGCAAAAAAGCAGGAGTTGCAGGGCAATTTACTGAAACTGGATCAAGAAATTATCCAGCTTGAATGCCAAGAGATCGATGCCAGCGTTGTTCAGGGCTATCTGCATAATTTCATGGAAATTTTGAATAGGCTCGGAGACAAAGAAAAGAAAGAGCTACTTCGTCTCCTAATAAGGGAGGTCGTATTTGATGGCGAGAATTCCCGCGTCCAGGTCGCCCTTAAGCCGCTTCCCAAAATATGGGGCGATGTAACTCAACTGGAGGACCGGTTTGTTTACTGTAGGACATCTCTCCCGATGCCTTACGCTAAACAAACCCTTAAGGAACGGGCCTTGGACATTTTATCGAGAAAAGACGAATTTAAGGCGACTTTTACCCTAAACGACCCTTCCGAGTTCGGGGTTATCAAGGTTAAAAACGGCTGCAAGCGTTTTCTCTTTGCTAATGAAGCCGAGGAAGTCAGGCGACAGCGCGGCCCCAAGCCGCCGGCTATTCAAAATCTTTTGAAAAAGGCCCTGCAATGGCGCACCCGCTTGCAGACTGACCCTCATCTGACCCAGACAGCCTTGGCCGGGGAGAGGAGCATCAGCCGGGTTCGGGTGACCCAAATTCTCAACTTGTTGAAGCTCGCTCCAACAATCCAGGGTTGTATTTTGTCCATGCCGCCTACCCTCAGACAACGCGGTTTAATAACAGAACGAC
>JACQPE010000157.1 GCA_016207685.1 Elusimicrobiota bacterium
ATGCATGCATGGCTCGCCGCGGCGGCGGCCGTAAATACGGCATTGATTTTGAAAACGTCCCAAAGTGCCGTTGGGATGCGAATAATTGCGCATGGAAATGCCTCCGGCAGCCAACGCCTCACGGAGAGTCGTCCGGGCTGAATTCCAGAGCGCCTCAATTTCGTGACGGCGAAGGGCGCCCGCGCGCCTTTTGGGATTGAGTCCGGCGGCGAATAGAATTTCATTGGCATAAACATTGCCTAAGCCGGCGATTTTTGATTGATCCATCAGCGCCGTTTTAACGGCCATTGACGTATTTTTCAACGCTCGCATAAAAGATTCCGGCGCGTCCACGATTGCGATGGCGTCCAATATATCCCACCCCTTAGGCCGAAGGCCATCCCATGAGACGCGAGCCAAACGCCGGGGATCAACAAGCATACAAGACCAATTTTCATAACGCATCACCAACCGCGCTTTAAGACCGCTGGATGGAATCTCTTTCTGGCGATCGCTCAACACTAACGACCCGCTCATGCCCATGCTAACAGTTAGATAACGCCCCTCCTCAAATTCAAAACCAATTATTTTTCCCCACCGCTTCATCGCCATCAGCTTCAATCCCAGCCACGCCGACTCCGTACTTAAACCCAAACGCGCCGAATCATTGATCGTGATCGAAGAAAGCTCTTTGCCCATGAGAGCCTTCTCAAGACCGCGCCGCGTCATCTCGGCCTCGACGCATTCAGGCATAAGTGGATTTATCCATCGGGGACAGGGGACAGGGACAAATCATTCGTTTCTGCTGGCGCGCTCTAAAATTTTTCTCTCCCAGGGAGTCAGCGAATTCATACCGCGCGCGCTGATTTTTTCTAAAATCCTGTTGATTTCTTTTTCTTGAAATTCAGACTCCTCTTCCTGGCGCTCTATGGTTCGCATGCTGCGCTTTTTGCGCAGCCAATCCGCCAAACTCCATAAATCCAACCTAAAAAAAAGCCAGCCCATCAACAAACCGCCCAAATGCGCGAACCGCGCAATAGGGCTTGGCGTCTGGCTCAATAAAAACTCCATCACACCCAAAAGAATGATTAAATGTTTCATCCTCATGGGAAACAAGCCGTAAAAATACACGATTGAATCGGGATAAAATTTCGCATAAGCGAACATCAACCCATAGAGCGCTCCTGAAGCGCCGATCGTAGGGGCAACGCCCATCGGATCGGTAGCCAGCACCAACACAGCGGCCGCGATGCCGCAAACGAAATAATAAACAAGAAATTTCCTATCGCCCCAGCGGTCGCAGATCGCCGGAGCGAACCAATACAACGTAAGGCCGTTGAACAGCAAATGCGTGACGCTTCCGTGTAAAAATAAATAGGTCACGAGCTGCCAAAGCCAGCCATTTTTGATAACCGCCGCAGGAATAAGCCCCAGATAAAAAATAGAGGCCCGCCACAGAAATATCTCCCCCACATAACCCAAAACCATCGCTCCCAGAAGACCCAGGACCGCCGGCGGCAACCTAGACGATGGGTGCAAGATGCCTCCAATTGGCGCCTTTTTTGGCGTTGACCACCAAGGGAACGTCAAGCTTCATGGCCTCGGCCATTATTCGAGCAAGCTCCGGTAGGCGAATCCCAAGTTCGCTTTTCGGGCCTTCAAGCAAAATTTCATCATGCACCTGCAAAAGCATCCTCAAGGAAGAATTGCTCGACCTTAAATACTCGTCAAGACGGATCATGGCCAATTTAATGATATCCGCGCTCGATCCTTGAACCGGCGTATTTACGGCTGCGCGCTCGGCATGTCCGCGGTCGCCCCGGCGCTCGGAACCAAGAAGCGGCAAAGGACGGCGTCTCCCCAAAATCGTGACGGCAAAGCCGTCTTTTTGCGCCTTGCCGAGCGTGCGCTCCCGCCAATCCCAAACGCCGGGAAAACGCTGATAATAGGTTTCGATAATATGATGCGCCTCATCGTCGGTAATGCCCAAATCTTGGGCCAAGCCAAAAGGTCCCATGCCGTAGAGAATGCCGAAGGTAATAGCCTTGGCGTGACGCCGCTCCTCCGGGGTTACCGTCCGATTGCCGACGCCCAATACCGCGCGGGCTGTCTCCTCGTGAATATCGCGGCCCGAACGAAAAAACTCGATTAAAGCGGCGTCCCCGCTAAGATGGGCGAACACGCGCAAATCAATCTGGGAATAGTCCAAAGACGCCAACTCCCATCCGGGCTCGCCGGCGACAAAAGCCTCGCGGATGCACAGACCGCGATCCGTTCGCACCGGGATATTCTGAAGATTAGGACTGCGGCAGGAAACGCGCCCTGTTTCCGTGCCTTCTTGATCGAATGTCGCGTGAATACGACGCGACTTCGGATCAATGGCATGAAGGAGCCCCTCGACAAACGTTGAGCGCAGCTTGGACACTTCTCGAAACTCAAGCAAATGGCGGATGCTAGGATGCCGGCCGGAGAGCTTTTGAAGAACTTCCTCATCCGTGGAAAATCCTGTTTTTGTTTTTCTGATGACAGGAAGCTTGAGTTTTTCAAAAAATAATTGACTAAGCTGTTTGGGAGAATTGAGATTAATCTCCTCGCTCGCGCCCGACTCTTTAATGAAACGCTCTTTCAAGCGCCGCGCCTCCAGTTCCCATGTCCGGTTTAACTCCAACAAATGTTTTTCATTGACGCTTATTCCGGCGCGCTCCATGCGCTCAAGCACCAAAGCAAGAGGAAGCTCCACGGATTCGTACAGGTTCCACAGCGCCGTTTCCTGAAGGTCCTTCTTGAGCCTCAGCGCCAAACCGGAAATCCCTGAAACCCCATATTTCGACAGGAGCCAATCCAAGCCGTATGATTCTTCCGTGGGATTGATAACCCAGGCCATAAGCCGGGTATCAAGAATTTCTCCGGCCGACAAAATTTTTTCCGCCGCATGATGCCGCCTTAAAAAATCCTTAAAGCCATGAACGATTTTAACGGCGGGGCTCTCGGACAATAGCTTTTCTATTGACGGCGCCGTCTTGATCGCCTCTTCAAGAACAACGCCGGTTAACCCCTCGGCATGGACCGCGGGCTCCGGGACGCCCAAGGCCTGATTTGCCGCGAATGGCGGTTCAAGATGTTCCCCGGCGCCCGACTCAATCCAACCAAGTTTTTTTAAATCTTCCCTAATGCTCAAAAAACCGCAACGAATCAACTGCTCATCAAGGCGCGGTTTGGGTTGAGGCGAAATCGTGAACGCCTCCCAATCAAGATCAAGGGCGACATCACTCTTGAGGCGCACCAAAGACCGATTGCGCTCCAGCCGTTCCCCATTCTCAATAAAATTATCAGTGAGCTTTGCCGGAATTGACTCGGGGCGTTTCATCATCGCTTCACGAATACCCTCGATCGAGCCGTATTCGTTAAGAAGTTTGCGCGCGGTCGCGGGACCGACCCCGGGAATCCCCGGAATGTTGTCCACGCTATCGCCAATGAGAGAAAAATAATCAATCAGCTGCTTCGGCGCAACGCCGTATTTTCCCTGAACCTCCTCCGGTGTCATCCAAAGGTCTTTGGATTCTTGATAAGCCGTAATATTCTCATTGACCAGCTGCAAAATATCCTTATCCGAGGTGATCAAATAACTCATCCGTCCTTGATGATGCGCTTTTAGAGCCACGGTGGCCATCACATCATCCGCCTCGGCGCCGGAAACCTTAATGAGAGGCAGCTCCCATGCGCCCAGAAGCTCCTTGGCGGCGGCAATCTGCAGCTTGAGATCTTGAGGGGTTTCCGGACGATGGGCCTTATAGTTTTGATCCAGAGCCAGGCGCTCGGTCGGCCTTGAATCCCAACATACCACAAAAGAAGCCGGTTTGAGAGTTTTCATAATTTTAATAATGGTCCGGATAAAACCAAAAAGCGCGCCGACCGGCTCGCCCTGCTTGGTCGTTAATGGCGGCAGGGCATGATAGGCCCGAAAAAGATAATTATACGCGTCAAAAAGAACAATGGCGTTGGGGGCGCCCGCTTTATAGCTGGGTGGCAATTTCATCGAGAGCCGTCGGATGAAAGCCCTCGTATTTTTTAACCAGGGCTCCTTCTCGATTAATAAAGTAAAGAGTGGGCAGAAATCGCACAGGGTAGCCGGGCCGCAGCAACCGTTGATCTTCGGCCAAAAGCACGGGGAAGGTCAGACCGTATTTCTTGACGAAACCCTCTACCAGGTCCCGAGGTTCCTGCAAATCAATACCCACAACTTCAAGATTTTTGGCTCGATTTCTCTCATAAAATCCCTGAAGATGGGGCATGGATTGATTGCAATAAGGGCACCATGTCGTGAAAAAAACCAAAAGCACCGGCCGCTTACCGAGACGCGGCGCCAATTCCCATTGATTGGATGAAGCCGCCATGGGCAGAGCCAAATTCTGGGCCATTTCAACGGATTGAGTTTCGATTGGACTTTGAGTCGTCTTCGTGGATTCTTTTTTACAACCACCAAGAAGGGCGCCGGAACCGATAATGAAACATGCGGCAGAAATAAATTTTTTCATAAACCTTGGCTCTAGTATACTAGGAGCCTGGGCATTTAGTCCCAACAGCGTGTCATTGCAAGGCCCTCCGCTTTGCTCAATGGCAACTCCGCCGAAGAATCTTCGCATTTAAATCACGAGAAACGAGATCCTTCGCTCCGTTCAGGATGACGGATGAGCAATTACGTAGCCTCCCGGAGCGCTAGAGCAGCGAATCCAGTTTCTTCTTGATATCGGGCTTTGGATAGACGCCGACCATTTGATCAACGGGCTTGCCGTCCTTATAAAAAACAACGGTCGGTATTGCGGAAATTCTTAACTTGGAGGCCTCTATGGGATTTTCATCCGTGTTGACCTTAAGAAACCTGATTTTGCCGTCGTACTCTTTAGAAATATCTTCTAAAATAGGCGCCAAGGCGCGGCACGGACCGCACCAGGGGGCCCAAAAATCAATCACCACCGGCAATGTGGATTGCCGGACTTCCGCATCAAAGTCTTTATCCGCGATTTCCGTTGGCATAGCTATCAATTATCTCCGTTTAACGTCTTCCTGTCAATCATCTCGAATTAAAACCTATAGCTTAAGCTTACGCGGTGCGTGTCACCCAAATCGCCAAAAGGAACAGATTAATTTTTTGTCATAGTCAATTAATCTTGACATCGACTTCTGCTTCTTTAAATTCCTTGCCACCCGTTATCAGATCGGCTCTTTCCTCTTTTGCCGGAGCCGCCGCAAAACACTCCGCATAGGACATTTATTCTTTAAAATCCGAGCAGATTCTCCGGCTTTCTAGAACCTAAGCATCAAAGAGTAGCGGAACGTGTCCCCTAAGTCGCCCAAGGGAATCCACGCGAAATCAAAATGCAGGCCACGGACGGAAAAGCCCGCGCCGGCCGAAAACCCGGAAAGATCGCCGGATTCCCGTCCGCTTCGATAACCCGCGCGTAACGAAGACCCGAAGGACTCGCCAAACATTTGAGCAAACTCGACACCCACTCTGGCGAGGGGATCCTCATCCCGTGGAGCGTCAACGGCTAAAGCAAGCAGCAATCGCTCATCGAGCAACCGGTAGCTTGAACCCAGGGAAACGGTCATCGGCAGGGGATCTCCAACAGAATCAAATTTAGGTTCCGTGCCTAAATGCCGGATCGCGGCGCCAAGCTCCCAGGGCGTCTGCGGCTTGCGGTAATTCAGGCCGACATCGGCGCCCATGGCCGAAGCTGATTGATCATCAATTTTTTCGGTCATGTACTTGGCATTAAGGCCAAAGGCCCACAGGTCGCCCAATCTCCGCGCATAAGACAATACCAAGGCCTGGTTCTGGGCCTCAAAGAGTCCGGTGGGGGAATCCGTATCTTCAGTCCGCTTCTCAATATCTTGGACATTCAAAGAATAAAGTCCCAGTCCAAATGTTCCCAGAGATTTGTGCGGCATGGCGAAAACCGCTGTCTGATAGGTCGTGTCCACAAAATAGGCATTATGCATTAAGGACGCCTCTGGCCGCGCCATGCTTGAGAGCCCTGCAGGATTGTAGTAGAGGCCATGGACATCGCCCGAAACTCCGGTGAAGGCTTCGGCCATTGCGGCCGGCCGCGCTCCAAGGCCCATCTTAAGAAACGGCATCGCGCTAGTCCCGGCCTGGCTTGATCCAAACATCTTCGCCGGAAACGCCGCCAACGCGACGATCAAGCAGCTCGCGACCCCAAGGAAGCCGTTGTTTTTCATGGCGATAAGCTTTTTCATTAACGCCACCCCCCTCATTTGACCACCGCCATCTTAAAGACTTTGGTGTTCGTTCCCACCTTGAGAACGCCGAAATACACGCCGGAAGCCACGTCTTTGCCGGCGTCGTTTGTTCCCTCCCAGGAAGTGTAGAAGTAACTTCCACCCGTGCGGTCCCCCTCGTTGAGCGTGGCTACCAAGTCTCCGGCCACGTTGTAGATTTTAATGCTCGTTTCACCGGACATGCCGGGCGGGATCGCATATCGAATCACAGTGCCTTTGGTCGTGACGCTCTGGCCGGATTTGGCCGTAGTTTTTGTCTTACTGGCGAGGCCAAAGGGATTGGGAAAATTGAATACCTCCAAAGAACCCCCCGTGAAGGCATTGCCCGTGATCGTTTGTGCCTGCGACTGCAGCAACACATAAGTGGAAAAACTGCTTGTCTTCGCTTTTATGGTCCGGTTCTTAGTGTCCACCTCCTTATCCAAGGTAACAAGCCGGAACGATCCATCGCTGGCATTGTAGCGGTAGACATTAAACTCGCTAGGATCGGAAACGGCTCCCGAGGAATACTGTAACTCCAGAATAGCCTCCTTGCCGCTGTCCAACGAAGCTGTCGCCAAGATATTAACGAGAGGGCTGCCGCGCGTGACGCCATTGAGCTTGGCCATGGTATTGACCGCGAAGCCCATGTCACCAGGATAGGCCGCGACCTGCAGATTCCCTTCGAGCGCCTGCTGACGGATCGCCTCATCCAATGAATCCGCCTTAGAAACGCGCACCTCCACCTTTTCACCGGCGCCGACGCCTTCAAAGCCGCCGGAGGGCACGCCCACACTTGTCGCGTCTCCATTGCCCAGAACAATTTCTCCGCCCCGCACGTTGGAGATTTTATCCGTATTTTGGGTAACTCCAGCATAGAAGGTAAACGTTGCGCCCGTAATTTCATACTCCCGGCCGGTTTCGCTGTTAACCTTGGCAAAAGCGCCTTTAAACAGAATGGAAAAAGAAGTTTCGGTACCCGGGAACCCGCTGTAAAGAGCGGTCAATGTCCGGCGATTGGTGGAGAGAGCTTGGCCGGAGAGAGTTCCATTGCCGGAAAGCAAGGTCAGCATGGCGCTGGCATCCCTGTCGTTGGCTGTTTTATCCCTCAAAGGCTGCGTCAGGTCAACTTGGATGCTAAATGAATTGCCGTCTTTGAATGCATCGCCAAAAGCGCCCGGCTCCGCGGGCCGGAAAGTGACATTGAGCGTTTTCTTTTCAGAGGTTGTGCTCACTGAAAGGTTGGAACTGGCTACAAAGGGATCCTCGTCGCCCTCTGGAAAAAAGAGCAGGTTGTAGGTTATGTTGGACAGAAGGCCTTCAATAACATATCCAATGACCTCGCCCGTTGTCTTTCGTTTGACAAGATTTCCCGTGGCCACATTGGCGTAATCATTGTCAATGGCCACCACAAACGAAACCTCGCTGGAGTTGGGGAAGTTCCCATTGCCCTTGGCAATGGTTCCCTGAACAAGAGCGCCGGCCGGCACCGTAATGGTGCCTATATTCACCGCCGCATTGACCACAGCAATGGATTGCGAGGCGAGGGCATGCCCGGCGGAAAGGGCGCGCACAGTGTAGTTGCCGGCCGTGAGCGCCTCAATGGTAAAACTACCATCCACCTCGGTATTGCCCGCAAAATTGCCAAAGGGCGTATCCACGGGGATTTCGTCTTCTTTTTCCAGGAACAACTGTGCCCGGCCAATATTATCAATGAAGGGGTGCTCCAAGGCCTTGCCTGTGGCCGTCTTGACACGGCCATAGATGGCGCCTGCGGCTTCGGTCAAGGAAAAATCCACCTGGCTGCGGGCGCTGGGATTGGCGACATCCACCATGGCTAAAGTCTGGGAAGCATAGGTTGCGGTTGAAGCTGATGTCGCGTCCCGCGGCGCCGCTGTCGCGTCATAATACTGCAAATCCGCATTGGCGCCATTAATCAGGTAATACCCGTCTGATTCTGATATGCCTCGCAGCGTTTCCCCGCCGCCCAAAGACGCAGCGGCTTCGATAACAATGCCTCCCAAGCCGTTCCCGCTTGCCGAATCGGTAACGCGGCCCGAAATCTGGACCGCGGTTTTGAGGTCCATGATGCCGGCATCGGTATTTTTGGCTTCCGAGACTTTAACGCCGGATAGGGTAAGGCCGGCGTAAGCCTTGCGGCCGGCAGGAGGCTGCTCCGCCGCCCGAAACGTAAGGTCATAACTGCCAGGCGCCAACCCCCTGATCTGAAATCTACCCTCGGCATCCAGATCGCCCTTGGCCAAGGCTTCGCCCGCATTGGCCGTGCGATAGCCTCCTTCCAGCCAAGGATTGGCTATGGCTTCCATCACGTAAAAATTGCCCAAAAAGCCTTCCATATTTGACGGCGTCAGGAGCAAATTGCTGTCGTAGTCGCGCAATTGGCCAACAATTGTCCCCCCGCGGCTCAAGTCCAAGTCCTGGCCGGTTAAATCCCTGCCTCCCAACGTAACTTTTTTTGAGGCAGCGGCGTACGACGGTTTATCGCTCGAGTCTTGAGCCACGATCACATAGGCGCCTGCCGGCGCCTTGGGGAATACGTAGCTAACGCTATTGCCAACCATTTGCTTCTCGAGCTGGTCCTGGACCTGGCCATTGTCATCAAGAAGAAGCAGGCTTAAGCTCACTGTGTCCTTAACGCCCTTGGGAAGGCTAACCTTGCCTTTGATGTCAGCGCCATCCTCTATGGTTAAGACAACGCCGGTCACGTTCGCGTCAACGATGCTGATAGGTTCGTATTTCTCGATGACGTCCCTTGTCCCGTCATCGTCAAAGTCCGAGTTCACTTGCAGCAAATAATCGCCGGGCAATAGAGCCGGCACGGTAAACGTCCCTTCCGTTGTGGCCGTTGAATTATTGACATTGATCGGAAGTTGCGTGGACAAACTGGTTATATAGCTGTCCTCGGCAAACTTGACGCTGTAGAGATTAACCCGTATTCCCGTATTCTTAACCAATTTTCCAATGGGCGTAAAATTCGGGCTGGCGCTCTTGGAGACAACTGTTCCAGAGAGGCTGTATGTATTGCCGGACATATCCAAGACAACCGAGGCCGTCGAACGGTTGAGCACGCCGGCGGTTTCCTCAAGCACAATGCCGTTGGTCGCTTGGGCGCGCACCGTGTAGTTGCCAGTCCCCAAATAACGCACCGAAAACGTGGAGGTTGACAGCGGCTCAAAAGACGCGACTTGATCGCCCTCTTCATCCGAGACCCAAACCGAGACTTGGGAAGCGGAGAGGCCGGAGGAAGGCAAGGTGATTTCACCCGCAATCACGCCGTCATCAGGAAGGAGCGTGAGATCCTGCGTGGCGACGGGGTTGGTTCCCACATCCAAAGTGACAAGTTGGGGATGGCTTGGATCCATGTCCGCCCGATCCATGCTTGCCGCGACCTCATATCGGGCCCCTCCCAACAAACCGCTGATGGAATACGCCGCGCTGGCGCTGGTAGCGCTCGTCGCCACCTCAACCTCAAGGGAGCCATAGCTCGCATAGGTATCAATGTCCGACGCTGTTACCAGGACGCTCAACGGTTGCGTGCGATTAGAGGTGTCCCCCCGCACCGTCACGGTCCCGGAGATGACGCCGCCCGCATTAAAGGTCGGCATATCGGCCTGTTTGTCGCCTGTTCCGACATAAACCCTGAAAGGCGTCAAGGGAATGCATCCAGGCACCCAGCTCTCGATCGTGTAGGTGCCTTCGTACACGCCGTAAAGGGTAAACGGCGCGCTTGAATTGCCAACCTGAATATCGGCCTGGTCATAGGCGTAATTCGCACTGGGAGAGTCCAGCCTTGAACCTTTCATGGTGACCGTCAAAAGCTCCGATGTGGTGGATGGCAACACGGCATAGCCGTAAATTTTGGAACGTGTCGGAAAAACAAAAGAATGTTGAGTAATTTTTCCCTCTTGAACGGCAACCACGCTTGAGGTGGAGCCCACGCCCTGAATATAGGCCTGGATAATGTAGGAGCCGGGTTGCAAATAGGTTTCGCTCCATGAGCTCGACTTCAAGCCGTAGGCATCCGCCCCATTGTCCGAAATGGTTTCATTGGGACTCAAATGCAATGTTGCATAACCGGAACTTGTGCGATTATCGTCATTGGTAAAAGCCTCAAACCATCCCCATCGGTCCACGTCCTGCTTGGAGCCGGAACCAATCGTCGCCCGTGCCTGAAGCCGCGCGCCGGCAGAAAGGGCCGCGTTATACGTTGTGCCGGTGGCGACGGCAACCACGCCACCGGTAAATTTCGAAACGTAGCCTTCAAGGATGATTTCCACGTAATACTCATCGCCGGCCTTCAAGCCATAAATGGCGTAACGGCCGGAGGAATCGGCCTGCGAGGAGCCGCTGTTGTGCTGGCCATAGGCTGCGACGTTGGCTTTGGGCGTGGTCACGCCCGCGAGAAAAGCGCTACGGACAATAATCGAAGCGCTGGTATTGGCAAAAGAGCCTCCCTCCATAGCCACGCGCACCGTGTAGGTTCCATTGGGCACAATATAGCCGTCAGAGCCAAGGCCATCCCAGTAAACGGACCTCTCCGGTGTGCCATAGCCGTAACCGGAAGGCAATTGATGCCAATAGCTCCCATCCGATGAAACAGCCACTGTCCACGGCGCGTCATCTTTGGGGGGCTGAAAATTAATATACGCGTAGTCAGCGTCTCCGTCAGAATCAGGAGAAATTGCGACCTGGCTGGCCGGCGCCTCGGCGCTTCCCGTGTCAACGGAAACGCCGGTGAAAGAGGTATTTGAGGATAGGACAACCAAGCTTGTCTCGGCATAGCCGTCGAAACGTGAGGAGGAAGCGTTGAGATAATTTTGGCCCGTGTTCGTGCTGACATAGTACAAGGTGGCGCCTGTGCCATCCTTTTTGATGGTAACGGTGCTGGTTGCCGGAAGGCCGGTGACTGAAGTGGAAACAAAAGAGGCGAAATCCTCGGAGTAACCATTATCCGCGCCGGCGTCCTCCTTCCACGCTTTTAGGGAAACCACAATCGTATCCGTCGCCTTGGCCACGTTGGAGTTTTCATCCAATATACCCAATGTCATCTTGGCCGGCTCTCCGGTTTTGACATACTGATAATAAGGATCAAAATACATACTGCCGGGCTTTCCGGAATTGACCAGCATGACCGGATGGGACTCAATGCCCGCGAACTCATCATCCTCGGATATTTTTGATTCCAGAACGAACGTCGCATATCCTTGCTCGCTTTGCGCCGTTGCCATGTCATAGTAGATATCGGTGACGCAGCCGCCATACTGCGCCTCTTTACCGCCAGCAAAAGTCCAAACAATTCTGCTGCCGTCTATGGTCGGCGTGCTGGGAAAGGGACAATTGCTTTGCGCCGAGACATACCCTGCGCTTTCGCTGCTTGAGCCGGGACTGGTCCATCCATCAGGAACGGTCAAAACGATCCCGCCGCCCTTCTCAAAGCCGCCGGCGCCGGCAGTGAAGGTGATCGTTGTCCGGCTTATGAGAGCGCCGGCAGACACTTGATAAGGCGCCATTGACGCCTCGCCCTCGCCCACATCAAAGGAGCCGTAGTCAACGTTGCCCACCACGACATAAGGCTGGGTCACGATGTCCTTGAGGTCTTCACTCTCCGTGACCTGGGTCTCAACAGTAAATTCCGCCACCCCATCAGAGGATTGCGCGGCTGCGTCATCGTAAAAAATCTGAGTCTGGCAGCTTGCCTGCTGCTTTTCGTTTTTGGCAAAGGTGAAAACAACGGTTTGGCCGTCCACTTTCTTCGAGCTTGGAACGGTGCAATTGCTCTGCGCGGAAACATAGCCTTCTTTGCCGGCTGTGAGCGTGGGCGCGCTCCAGCCATTGGGAAAAGTCACCACAATTTGGCCGCCCACGTCAAAACCGCTGGGGCCGGCGGTCACGGTGATGGTGGCGCGCTCCACACTTTCGCCAACATCCACTTGCGAAGGCTCGATCGCAGCTTCCCCCTCGCCTGGAGAGGCTGCTTTCGCCTCAATGCCTAAAAAGCTGATGATGGGCTTGAGATCGCTCTCGCCAGCCGTGCTTGTTTGAATGGAAAAGAGCGCGACGCCGTCGCCTTCGTAAGGCTGGGCCGTGGCCTTGGTGTAAATAAACTTCGTCACGCATCCGGCGGTCTGCGTCTGGGTGCTGCCAAAAGTGAAATAAACATCCTGGCCGCTTAGCTCGACTAAAGAAGGAACGCTGCAGGTGCTCTTGGCATAAGTATACCCCTCATCGCTGGATTTCAGCGAAGGCACGGTCCAGCCCCAAGGGATTGTGAGCGCCATTTTACCGCCGCCGGTGAAGCCGCTGATACCGGCCGTAAACGTTACGGTCGTCCGGTCAACAACCTCGGCAAGCTCCACGCTGGCAGGGGCAATTGTCGCCTCTCCCTCCCCCGGCGTTCCTTGGCCCGCAGACAAGACAGCCACGGAGAGATAGCTGCTAATTTCCCTAAGGTCATCGTCTCCGGAAGGCGCCGTCTCTATATGAAACTGGCTGTAGGTTTCTTCGCCAGGCGCCACGGCGTTGGCATAGATGAACCGTGTCACGCAGCCGGCGGCCTGGGTTTGCGTGGAGCCAAATACAAAGGCCACGGAAAAATCCTCAGCTGCCGATTGCGAGGCGATGGCACATGTGCTCTGGGCGGTGACGTAGCCGAAATCTCCAGCAGCGGTTGAAGGCGTTGCCCAATCATCCGGAACAGTCAAAACAATTTGGCCGCCGCCGGAAAAACCGCTGCCGCCGGATGTGAACGTGAATGTCGCGGCGGCAATCGTCTCTCCTGCCGTCGCATAGTAAGGCTCCAACATGGCTTCGCCCTCGCCCGGCTGCCTTGCCTCAAGCGTCATGGAAGGCTGGGCAGCGATGTCGTTCCACAATGAATTACCGTCAAGTCTGACCTGCGCGAAGAACGTTGCCTCGCCTTCGTATTGCGGCGTTTGGACATTGTCATAATAAACGCGGGTCACGCAATACCCGGCCTGGGCTTGGGTGGAACTCAACGTCAGATAAATCTCCTGGCCTGAAACTCCCAATGAAGGGACGGCGCATGTGGTATAGACGGACACATAACCGGCGTCTCCGGCGGTGAGGGAGGGCGCGGTCCATCCCCAGGGGACGGTTATGGCGATTTGACCGTCACTGCCCAAGCCGCTGGCGCCAGCTGTAAAGGTGACCGTTGTCCGCCCAATGTTCTCACCCGCTTCAACGCTTTCCGGCGCCAAGGCTGCCTGGCCTTCACCGATTTTATAAAGATAAACACTAATTCCATCGCTTATTTGGCGAAGCATATCCCCGCTGGCAGGGGCTGTTCTAATGACAAATGGGTTCTCGCCCAACACATTCGGCAGCATGAGATTGTCAATATAAATAGACGTTGCGCAATTAGACTGTTGGGACTGGCCGCTGGCGAAGGTAAAGACCACCGTCTCGCTGTCAATAGAGATTTGACTGGGCATGGCGCAATCGCTCTCGCCCGAGACATAGCTGGGAGACGTGGCAACGCTGATATTGGGAAGGGTCCAGCCCTCGGGGAACGCAATGTCAAATCGTCCGCCTGGGTCAAAGCCGCTGGAGCCGGAAACAAAAGTGATGGTGGCCCGCTCAATGGTGGAGCCGGCTGCAGCCGCCGATGGGTCCATGTAAGCGTAGCCTTCTCCGGGAGCCGCTTGCGTGACGCTGATGGCGACGACTGTTAAAATTGGTTTGAGCGTATCGCCGGAGGAGGTGCTTGTTTCAATGGAAAAATAAGCGTCCCCTGAATAACTTTGCGCGGCAAGGTCGCTGTACACAAACGTTGTTTTGCAGCCGGCAGCCTGGGTCTCTCCGGCGTTGAACGTAAAAAGAACGGTTTGTCCGGTGATGGTAACCGATGAGGGCGCGGTGCATGTGCTGGAGGCATAAAAATAGCCCATGGTGCCGCTGGTCACAGAGGGAGGCGTCCAGTCTGTGGGCACGCTAAAGGCAATTTGTCCGCCTTGTGCGAATCCACTGGCGCCGGCCGTAAAGGTAAAACTGGCAACGGAAATCTCCTCGCTGGTCTCCACTGCCGGCTGCTCGTCATCCTCCCCAATGAGTTCGATCATGCCTTCCCCCGGACTTGAAACGCCGCTGGGTAAAATAGCGATTGCGGGGCTTCCGACAATCTCGCTGACGTCGTTTTCCGCCGTTGTCGAGGTTTCAACGGTGAAAACAGCGTACCCCTCCGCTCCGGCGGTGACGGTATCAATGTAAAATTCAGTGGCGCAGCCACCGCCCTGGCTTTCATCTCCATCAAAAGTGAAAGTCGCCATCTCCTGAAAATCCCCGGAAATCTCCGCCAAACTAGGGACATTGCACGTGCTTTGTGCGGAAACATAGCCGGCATCACCGGGGGTTAAAGAAAAGGAAAAACTCCAATCATCGGGCCTTGTGATGGCGATTTTTCCTCCGGCGGCAAATCCGCTTGTTCCAGCGACAAAGGTCATAGTGGCGCGCTCGATCGAGGCCGCTGCGCTGACGTACATGGGGTCCAAGGAGGCTTCCCCCTCCCCAGGTTCCGGCTCAAACACGTCAATTCCAGGAGAATCCAAAATATCCGTAAGCGAGTCTTCGGAATCATCCCTGGTTCTTATCATAAAAACGCTTTCGTCTTTAAAGGCAGGCGCCGTGGCTTGGTCATAGTAAATCTTGGTGCCGCATCCCGGCGCCTGGCTTTCGCCTTCGGTAAAAGTCCATGTGATTTTTTGGTCCGCCGCCTCAACGACCGAGGGAACGCTGCATGTGCTGCTGGCGGACACATAACCGGCGTCTCCTTCGGTCAACGAAGGCACGGTCCAGCCATAGGGAATCTCAATTTCAATCTGGCCGCCCGTTCCAAAACCGCTGTTACCGGCCACAAAAGTGAAGGTGGCGCGCGCCACCACTTCGCTAATTTGTGCCTCCTCGGGATCAATCGTGGCCTCGCCCTCACCAACGCTGACCACATAAATTGAAGGCGCGGTTTCAATCGGATAACTTTCCGCTAAGGCTCCTGCCGTGCTGGTTTCGATCTCAAATTTCGAGTCGCCGCTTATAAAAGGAACAGTGAGATTCTTAAAGGTAATCACCGTCTCGCATGCGGCGCTTTGGTTTTGACTAACGCTGAAGGTGAACTTGACGGTCTGACCGCTCACGCTGGCCAAGGCTGGCGTCGTGCAGCCGTGTTGTCCTGAAGCGGCAACATAGCCCGGGCTTGTTGAAAAGCTGACGTTCGGCGCGGTCCAGCCATTGGGAACAGTGATCTCAATGAAGCCAAAACCGCCAAAACCGCTGGGGCCGGCGGTGAAGGTCATGGTCGTGATCGCGATTGTCCCGCCCGCGTAAGCTGATTCTGGCTCCACAATGGCCGATCCCTCACCGATAATGGCGGGGCTTACCTCAACATCCAAATCTCCATAAACCAAGGCTGCGGCCGATGCGGAGGTGGTCGCTGACAAAATGGCGAATTCATAAGTCCCCGTGCTTTGGGGCACGTTGAAATTGTCCTGATACACGACGAGCGCGCAACCGGGGTTAAGACTCTCTGTAAACGATACCGTAAGATAAATGCCGTTAGCGTCAAGGTTCACCGATGTAGCGCATGTGGCCACGGCCGCAACATAACCAGCATTTTCCTCGAATAGGCTCGGCTCGGTCCAGCCGCTGGGAAATTGAATCAACAGGGAGCCTCCGGCCGCAATGCCGTTATTTCCGGCAACATAAGCAATGCTGGAACGCTCCACGCTCTCTCCCGCGTCAAATTCGTCAGGATCAATTTTTGCGACGCCCTCCCCATGGGGCTGCTGGCTGTATTTGGCAACCCATATATCCCGGCTTGAATCCGTACTCTGGGCGCCTTTTGCCCCGCCCAAGTAAATATTGGCATTGGCATCAACGGCCACGCCCCAAAGAGCGCCATAATCCCCCATTTCCGAGGAAGGAATCTCTTCGTAAAACAACAAATTGTCGTCCGAATCCCAGTCATTGCCGAATCCAGCGACCCAATTATTAAGGATGTTGGGATTATCAAATTCAAATTCCTGTCCAACGATATAGACCTCTCCCGATGGAGTTACTGATAAATCGTAGGCATATTCATTTCCATCGTAATTGACCTCGTCACCACTGCCCAAAAATCCTTCCGTAGCCGTTGACGTGGCGGAATAAATGCGTAAAAAAGAATTGTTCCATGAAGACGTTGATGAACCAACGGTGATCCAACCGACAACATAGGCGTTCCCATCGCCGTCTAAATCCAAAGAAAAACCCCAGTCGTCCCTCGCAACCGTGGTCAAATGGCTATAAGTCCGAGTCCATAAAAGATTGCCCTGGCCATCCAACTGGGCCAAAAGCACGTCTATTCCCGTCGTTGCCGAACCTGCGGTCCCGGTGATCCAAACCTTACCCGTTGTGGTGTCAACGGCCACATCATTGGCGCTGTCAAAAGCGCCGGTGGATCCCGCATAAGAAAACGTGGTTACCCACAGCAATCCTTCCGTGGCCGTCATGGTGGAGGAATACCTCGCCACCCAAGCATCGCCAAGCCCGTCGCCGCCAGAATTTCCGGTGACCCCCGCCGCATAAACGTCACCCATGGAGTCAATATCCACGCCGTAGGCCTCATCGTTTAACGAAAAATGGAGCGTGGTTGTGGAGAGAAAATCCCCGGTCATGCCGTCTATATGTCCGATCCAAATGTTTTGGCCCTCCCCTGTTTTTGATGAGGAGCCTACAGTAAAAATGCCGCCGGAGCCGTCAAGAGCTATACGATAAGCAGAATCATCTAGGTTATCAGGTCCGTTGTAGGTGGCGGTCCAAAGCGTGCTGCCATTTGGGTCAAACTTCCCGATCCAGATGTTCTTGCCTTCACCGGCCTTGGTCTCAAAGCCTGCCTGATACACATTGCCGCTTTCATCCACGGCAATAGCAAACCCCTCATCATGGTTATTGGAAACGCCGTTAACGGTATTGGACCATTGCTTGTCCGCATAATTTTTGGGAATTTCCGCCCAAATTTTTTGGCTGGTAAAAAACAAAACAAGCGCGCCGATAATAATAAAGGAAAAATCCGTAAACTGGCAAGCCTTCTTCAAGTATCTCATGCCTCCCTCCTCCAAATTGCTCCAGGTCTTGTCAATCCCTATCCACTTGCGACTTCGGTGCTTATGCCAAATTGCTCCAGGTCTTGTCAATCCCTATCCACTTGCGACTTCGGTGCTTATGCCAAATTGCTCCAGGTCTTGTC
>JACQPE010000014.1 GCA_016207685.1 Elusimicrobiota bacterium
ATTCAGGAACCTTTGCTTGAGGCGGCCGCCATATCGCGCCGGGGCGCCTTGACTCGCGCGCCACCCTATTCGGAGGCCGCCGTTGCCAAGGCGCTCGATGAATACGTTTTGCCGCTCATTGAGCTAGCCAAAAATTCTTCCCCTGAAGCCGCGGGATTCGCCCTAAAGCTGCTTAATGACATAAAAAATCCCGCCCATTGGTTCGGCCAAGACGTCAAAGTCCGAGACCACGCTAAAAATTATATTTCCGGCAACCTGCCGGCCATGGGAGACGACGGGTCAATTTCGAATTTTTCTTTTGCGTTTCCTCTTGCCGTTATTGGCTTTTGGTCCGGCCATGGCCTGACGATCGCCGCTGGCTTATCACTTTTTCTGCTGGCAAGATTTTGGCGGAAATCCATAAATAATCCAGGGTCTAATGCATCTGAATTAAGTAGGGTGTCCCCCGAATTCACATCGGCTGGACTGGGTGAGTTTTCTTATGATGGGCGGCGTTTGTTTTTCAAAGGGCGGCCTTGCCGTTTGTTGGGCAAGGGAGGCAGGGGCGAAGTTTATCTTCATCCGGAGCATCCTGGCGTGATCGTCAAGGTTCCGGCGCTTGATGCGATGAATGCCATCGCCTCAACGATTGAGAAAATTTTTGGGCAAGACGCCGAGTATTCACGGCGTCTTGCGGCTGCCGGGGACCCGTCTCTGACGGGTCGAGCGTCCCCCGAAGCTCCCCTCGTGTCTCCGACACTCCAGGGTCCCGCAACTCTGTCTGCGGGGCCGCGCAGGGGGGCTGCCGGCTTGGGTCCGCGTTTCTTGGGTCAAGGAATGATCGTCAAGGTTTGGCCAAATTTTTGGAAAAATCCAATAGATTTCCTCTTTGAGCTTCCTTGGAATCTTGTTGACCGTCATACTCAAATTCCTGTCTTGATCAAAGAATTGGTCGCGGGCGAGACTCTCGCGGAGATCGTTCGTCAACGGAAATTCGGCGATGAGGAAAAGGCGCTACTTGATGAGCTTTTAAGCGACATGGCCCGCGAGGGCATTCAAGTTGCAACGCCGGAGCCGGATAATGTCATGTTCGGCGTCACCCGCGCCAATTCCCGCAGACGAGCTTATATCATTAACGGCAACCGCCTTGAGTCCATGGAACCTGACATGCCGTTTGATATCCGGCTTGCGGCTTTATGGGATCAGCCTTGGGTATTGAAACAAGGATTTAGCGATTTTGTCGGATATTACCAAAACGTGGTCGTTTTGCGCGATTATGTTGCCGGCAGCTTGGATTCGTCCCGGCCAAAACCAGCGCCTTTAGTTTTTGGATATGGGCGCGCCGTTAAAATGCTTTTGAGCCGGATTCCTTACGCATCGCATGATCTCGCGGCCCTCATGGAATTTTTGAAGATGAATTTTGCTTCAGCGGGACAGTCGCCGGCGGGCCGCGCTTCCTGGATTGACCAAGCGCGCCAGGCTTTTCCTGCTCTGCTGGCGATGGGTCAATTTATTACCAAAGAGTTGCCGAAATTGTTGCTCATAACGCTTGAAGATACGTTTCCCAAGCATGTCTCTTATTGGCTTCGCAATGGCAATCCTTTTAGGGATTATCCCGTTCAACCCATTCCCCGGAAAGTGAAATATCTCATCATCGGCGCCGGCATCACCGGCGCGGCGCATGCCCACCGGTTTGCCGAGGCCATTGAGCAGGGCCTAGCGCCTCAAGGAGCGAGGGTCGCTGTCCTGGAGGCGCAACAAGTGGCGTCGGGGGCTTCCGGCCGCAACATGGGCTCCGTGACCACGGCGAAATTTTCCTACAAGCCGCTTATTGGAGTGGTGGCTGGAAATCTCCGGGAACGTTTTCCGGAAATGCCGCAAGAGGAGGTTGACCGCCGGGCCCGCGACACGGTCAAAGCCTTGATTCGCGCCATGATGAAAGGCGCCGAACGGGTGAAGGCCTTGGCTGCGGAGGTTAAAGAGAAGACCGAATTTGATCCGCATTACAATCAGGCAGGCTGGGTTGATCTGGCGCAAGACGAGGAGGATTTCGCGCTTATGAAGGAATCTTTTGATATGGCGCGGGAGGATGGATTTACCTCGTGGCAGCTTTTGTCCTCTGATGAGGCCAGCCGCATGATCGGAGCCTCCGGCAAAACAGGAGGAATTTTTTATCCGGAAAGCGCGGTGATGGACCCTGTGGAATTTACGGCAGGATTGATGGAGTTGGCGCTCCTGAAAGGCCGGTCACCGGACGGGAAACAAAGGGTAGAGCTTTACCAGAACACCAAAGTAAAAAAGGTGGAAGCCTTGCCTGGCGGCGGATACCGAGTCCATACCAACAAGGGCGTCATCGAGGCGGAAGTTGTCATTGACGCGACAGAGGCGCACACGAGCCGGCGCGAGCCGGCCTTGGCTTCGATTTTAAGGCCCTACCACACCCAGGGATTTGCCGCGACCCCGGGCGCTCCGCAACTGGGGAGGCGCTCTATTTCCAGTGGATTTTTTTACATGAAACAAATTGACGATGAGACGGCACTCATGGGCACGGGATACGCGCCGGTTAGAAATCCTTGGAGATTGTTTGAGTCTCCCATTATCCGCTATTTCGCCGTAGGCAAATTTTTTGAAATTTTTGGCCAGGCTCTGCGCATTAAGAACGCATGGGGCGGCTATATCGGCATCACGCCGGATTGGATGCCTTTGGTGGGCCGTCTGCCCTTGGAAGGCGGCAACCGGTGGGGCGTGTTAGGATTGGGCGGGTACGGCAATGCCTTGGCTCCGCCCGCTGCGGAGCAAAACGTCGATGAGATTTTAGGCATCCGCGGCGACAGGCCTTATCCACCGGAGCATTTTTCACCTTCACGCTTTAAGCATCGGGCGGCGTCAACTAAACGGATTTTTTGGTCAGTCACCTGGCCTTGGCTGCTTTTTTTGATCCCGTTGGCATTGTGGGCCTGGCCTAATTTTATTTGGGCTGGAGCGCCTGGATATGATGGAGCGGGCGTTGCCGGCCTGTTTTCCAATGGGCTCTCCGCAGTTTTGACCGGTGGCGTCATGATGTTTGGCGCAATGAGGGAAATCAGCCCGGACGCGGCTCCGGCAGAGCCAGGCGCAGAGGTATTAATGCGGGAATTCATGGAAACGCTTAAGGATGAGAGAAACCGCGTGATATTTCAAAGGCGTTTTTGTGACTTGCTCTCTTTGCCTTTGAGCGAAATTGGCGGAGAAATTGACAGGGCGGCATCAAGCGTGTTTCGTCGAGAGAATCAATTGGCCGGAAAATTTGAGGAGTTCTCGGGGAAGCCGCTTGAAACCGTTGCGAACACATACAGGCAAATTAAATACGGCCATCTAGGCGATCAATTAAAGCTCCCTGTTGACCAAGAAATTTTTCGTTTAAGGATTTTACCGGTCAATCCCGCGCCGCAGACTGAAATAGCTCGAAGGTTCGGCCTTTCGCAGAGATCGATATCGAACTATGAAATTGCCCTTCGTTCGCAAATCAGCGTTTTGTTGATGGGAGCCCCAAAAAAGGGAAATTCAGAGGATTCGTTAATGCGGTTCAAAGGAACTTTAACCGAAGAACGAGACGTGGTTATTTTTCAAAAACGCGCGCTCGATTTATTATTCACCAGCCCAGGGGAGCTTGTTAAGAAACTGGGATTGTTGCGCGATGGCGTCGGACGCCGGCTGCAAATTTTAGCCAGGCGCTTTGAAGAATTTTCCGGAAGGCCGCTCGCCGAGGCGGCCAATCAATACCGGAGTGATAGGTATGGTTATTGGGCGCAAGAGTTGGAATCCGAGAGAGAGCGGGAAATTTTTAACGCGCGGATTTTGCCGCTTGTGCCTGTTGATCAAACAACGGTGGGTCAACGGCTTGGGCTATCACAAGATGCTGTTTCAAAGCAAGAGGCAGCCCTTCGGGAACGTCTGACAGTACGCTTGCAAAAGGAAAAAGGGCCGGGTTTCGCCGTTGGGTCGGTGCGGTCAACGGACGAAAAAAATAAATCCGAAGTCAATCAAGCGGCGGCTATTGTCTTGCCTCGGGCCCATAGAAAACATTTGTCCCAGGATGAACAGGCGGCGCTGGCGATCCGCATGAAAGCCGGAGATGGCGCGGCTCTAAATGAACTTATTGCGACCAATCAAGCCTGGATCGTAGCCAGCGTCGTCCAGTATTGCAAGCGTTTTGGAGTCCCCCAAGATCTGTGGAATGACGCGATTCAAGAAACTAATCTTAAATTTTTGGAGGTGCTTCAGGATGGCTACGATCCTGCAAGAGGCGCATTCACAACTTATGTAAGAATTCGCGTTAAAGGATTTGTGTGGCGATGGTGGCACAAAATTAATTCCGATATCCGCGTTCCGGAGCATCAACAAAAGCGGACGGGAAGAGCGCGTCAGGTAAGTCTTGATGAGCCCGAATCCGATGACAGCGGCAGGCCTTTAAAAGATTTGTTGAGAGCCGCAGATAACACGGAGGATAATGCCGCCCTTGCGGAAGCTGTCAAACTCATAGAGGCTTTCGCCGCCACGCTGGACGGCCATGATCGTTTAATTTGGGATGAAAGAATTGCCAGCGATGACCTTAAGCCAAAGACCCTGCCGGAGGTGGGCGAAATGATCGGGAAGAATCGCGAGTGGGTTCGGCAAAGAGAGATCGAGCTTAGGAAAAAATTTGAGAAATTTTGTTCACAGCGTGAAACGATCGCCGCGTCTACTCCGCGCCCATTGAGAAGCCTGGCCGCCGCGGCTGCCGGACTTGCGGCCTTATTATTAGTTTCTCTAACACCGGCAACGGCCTGGGCCTCCGGCGGCCTTTTGGCGGGCGGAGATTGTACCGGGGGATTTTTTTCCTTGGGTGCGGCCATGGAATTTCTTCGGGGGACGTTGATTTTTTGGCTGGTCATTGAATCCATTATTTTGCATGAAGTGGGCCACGCGTGGGTGGCGGAAAAAATGGGGGACATTTCCGCGCGCATGGCCGGGCAGATTTCGTTAAGCCCCTGGCGCTACATGAATCCCATAAGCGCGAGCATGTTGTTTTTCACGTCGCTTTTCGGGGTGCCGCTCGGTGTGCTTTTTACCGTGCTTCAGGGGTCTTTTGAGAAGCCTATGTACAAAGGCCGTTTGGCTTTGGTGGCCATGGCGGGTCCTGCGGTTAATTTATTGCTCGCCGCGCCGATGATTATCATGCCTTTTGCTTTTCACCATTTTTGGCCCCAATTGTTTGATTTGTTGATTTTTAAAACCGTGATGAACAGCTTGTGGATGGCGGGAGTCATCAACGTCGCGCTTGGGGTTTCAAATCTTATTCCCATTGGCCCCATTGATGGGCGGATGATTGCCAGGGGATTGGCGCCTAAAAAATGGATTAAGCTCTATGATAAAATCACGGTGGTTCCGGGACTCATCGCTCTTCTAGGCGTTGTTATCTGGGTCGTTTGGATAACGGTGTCAGCCGCCATAGAAAGTTCCGGAGCCAACATTCCTATTGTGGCGATGCATTCCGGGGAGGTTGTTTCTTCACCGGAAACCACGGCAGTCCCATTGTCATGGTGGCAGCAGGCGATTGAGTGGACATCGGGCCTTGACCCTTTTATGACGGCCCTTGTCTCCATGGGCTCTTTGATCTGGATTGTGGCCATGATTCCGGTGGTTAATAACACGATCGCAGCATTTAATTCCTGGCGTCATCGGCGCCGGGTTATTAAGGCGGGAGGTTATCAGTTTAAAATCAATGTTCCTGTGATCCGCCAAAAAATGCCCACGTTGAAAGTTTTAGCCCTGACCCTGGCTGTTCCCTGGACAGGGGACGGCTTCAGGCCGGCCGGAATATACAAGATTCATGATCCCCAAGCCATCAAGCTGAAGACGTCCGGGCCTATTCAATTGATGGACGGTTCTAGGGCACGGCTCGATGAAGCCATGATGCGGCGGATCAAGGCTCATGAGTTCGCCTTGCTGGAAGTGGATGGCCTTCAGGGGTCCGCTTTCGAATATAAAATTTTAAACCTTTTGCCTGCCGCTTCGGTCGGCGGCCTGGCCCGGCTGCAAGCTTTGATCGAGACCTCCGCCGTTGCCCAAGCGTTAGAGCAAAATCAAGGCCTGAAACCCCTGCCGGCGGATAGTATCCGGGAACCCCGGCATTTGCTGACCAAGAAGCAAGTTCAAATCGTCAAAAGACTGTCCCGGTATTTGGGCGCTCCGGTTTATGATCTCGACTGGAACCCAAGCGCCGCGCATCGGCAATTGGGCAGTTATGTGGATATTGAAAACGGCCCTGCTTTTTTTATTCGCTTTTCGACTCTTGTAGCGCTCGAAAAATTGCCATCGGGCGATCGGGAAGGCGCGCTTTTATTTCTTGAGCGTTATTTGAGTCGCATGCGGGAGGCGGCGGCGCGAGGGCGCTCTTTGGTTCAAGAGCATGAAAAATTTTTGCAGGAGCAGGCGCCGATAGAAAATTATCGGATAAAAGATATTCTTGTCCTTGTCGCCGATATGGACGCCCGCCGGGCTTTAGGAAAAACCGCTGGCGCGGCGCCCCGGGGCGAGGGTCCCGCCATGACGCGTTCGGGACGCGAACTTTCGGATGAGGAACATGCGGCAATCATCAATCCTTTAATTGAGGCCGCCTTTAAAGCGGGCCTGGCGCGGCGAGTTGCGGAGAGAACTCCGGAGTTTGGTTTTTTCGACCCGAACGAGGATTATCTTAGAAGTAAAGAAGTTTCAATGTACGTGATTGATGGAACTGTGGATCAATTGCTGGCATTGGCCAAGCAATCGGGAATTCGGGCGCCCCCCGATCAAATTCAAAGAATACTTGCCGACCTTGTCGTTCATCCGGGGCGATCGCGTAAGAGCGTTTATTACTTTGGCCATCAACAGCCGTTTTTGGCCGGTCTTGATCCGGAATCGCGTTCTCAAATCGTCCGCCACGAATTAGCTCATTTGCGTTTTCGCTGGCTCAATGAATGGCAAATTCAAATGATTGCCCCTCTCCCGGGGCAAAATCGCCCCAGAGTCAATGGATTGCGCTGGATTCGCAATGACCTGCCCAATCACCGATTCCCACAGAAAACCTGGCTTGATCGTTATTTGGATGAACCAACGCAAAAGGATTTGGCCCAAGCATTTTTCCTGGCTGAAGACGACCATGAAATGGAGACCGTCATTAACCGGCTTGCCGGTCAATTGGAGCGCGAGGGCAACAAGTATCTCCACGCATTGGTCACTTCACGCGGTGATGATTGGGCCAAGGCTTTGGCGCGATTTTTAGCCTACAAACATGTTCGACGTGACAACGATGTGGACTGGTTGATCGCCAGGATAAAGGCCACGCGCGATCTATGGAATTACAAGCCAGGGCCGGAATCATTTAGGCTGGGTCCTGAAAGGGATAAAGAACGTGATATGCGGGAGTGGCTTGAGAATAACGGCAACGAGATTGTCCGCTTGCCCATTCATCAAGACGCCCGGCATGGAAATCCCGATTGGCTCTTAAACGAAATTTTGACGGAGGTTAAAACTTTACATCGGCCCTATTCTCAGGGACCTCTTCTTTTTGAGCTCAAGAAGGCGCTGCGGCAAATTGTGTCGTTTCGATATGCCATGAAGCGCTCCCCACGGGCCATTAACGCGGCTTTGGCAGGCAAAGCCGATGAGGTACCCAATGAATCGCTGATTTTGATTGACGGCAGAAAGACATTGCTAACCCCCAATGAAGCGCGCCGGCAGACTGCCCATTGGTCGGGTGGCGATTGGCCGGCGTCTTTGGCCGCCATGACAGCTAAAGGGAGGATCGAGAATCAAAAAATTTCCGTTTTGATTCTTTTGGCGAGCGAGGAGGCTTTTTATCAGGAATTTTCCGTTGAATCTATGGGGGGCGAGGGAAGGATGTTTCATCTTGTTCCCATTGCCGATGGACAAGTGATTGCGGCCGACGAGGAAGCGGGCGGGGTTTTTCTTCCTGCTCGCTGGACTAATCCGCGCTTGAGACGTTTAAGGAGGAGCGGTCTTTCCCGGAGCCGGATTGGCGGCGGAGGCCTTGGCCTATTTGGGAGTTCATCGGCAGGGTCTTCCGGCATTAGATTTTGCGCGGATGGTTTGTCCGTTGCCGAGATTAAAGTTATTGATACGATCCTTCGGGCTCTTGGGAGGAGCGGGAACTTTCGCCTGCTTGATTATGAGAGAGACCCTTCCGCCGCTTATTATGACCCGGATGGAATTTATCAATCTCTAATGCAGGGGAGCGGGCCCGTGGCAATCTATGAAATTGGCGTTTCACTGGAAGAAATGATGACCATGGCAGGCGTTAATGCTAAGGCTCGCGACCAAGTAAGAAATCTTTTACAAAAGGTGGCGGTGTTCCCAGACGTTCACCATAGACGGATTTATTATTTTGAACATCACCGCAGGGGGATTTTTGACAACCTTTCCGATGAACAGATGAGCGATCTGGCGCGCCATGCGCTGCAACATTTGGATACCGCTTCGGATTCACATGGCGGGTTCAATCATTGGGTTAAGCTCGCGGGAGTTTCGCCAAAGACTTCTATTTTAAGCGATGGAGAAATTCGCCAAGCGCTCCGGCCTTTGGGCCCTATGCCTAAACCCTCGATCTGGCCCTGGCGCCTGGGCATGACCGCTACGGCGCTTTCCCTATTGGCCGCAGCCTTGTCTTTTCACGATCCGGCGCAGTATCCTGGTGTTTTGGCAATCGGCATTATAACGGCTGTTTTGTTTGGGCCGGTGAGCGCCGCATCGGGAGTATTCATCAATGATAGAGCGCTCCAATGGCTGCATGGGCGCAGTTCTCATCAGGCCCCGGATTCTCTAAGAGATGCGGCGCTGCGAGCCGCTCAAGAGATGAGGCTGCCTGCGGTTCCCTTGATTTTTATGAGCAGCGGCATGCCTTCGCCGCAAGCGATGGTCGCGTATGGGCGCGACCTCACGAAAGGTCTTATTTTTAGCTCAAGATTCGCCCGGTGGCCTGCACCTTTGCAGGAGGCGGCGATCAGGCACGAGATGGCGCATTTGGGCTATGGTCATCTGCGGGACGGGTGGATTTATTTTTTAATGGCCAGCGCCGCGATCGCGCTTGCCGCCGCCGCGCTTTTGGCCGCGGCGCCTTGGTGGGCGCCTGTTCTGGTGGCCGCATTGGGCGCCGCGGGAGGACTGGCCTTGGCCCGAACCGCGGAGTATTTGGCTGATCAGCGCGCCGCAGCGACAACCGATGGAGCGCTGAATCTGGCCGAACTTTTTATCCGGGCTTCAACCGATGAGATTCAAACATCTCAAGCGATTGGCGGCAATCCTTATGCCTTTTATCAATCAGGCTGGCGGCGGATTTTAGGTTTCATCATGGGGTCGCTTCATGATATGTTGAGTTTTCATCCGTCACCCAATTTTCGGATCGCCCGTCTGGGCAGGATCTCGCGGGAATATCAAAAATGGGTCAACCGTGTAGCGCCGCGAGTCCCTGATAATCTTTTAGATATTCCTTTCGTGCGCCAAGCAACCGGTTATAGCTGCGGCGCCGCGGCTTTGTTGGCAGCGCTCTATTACTGGGGCGACTACAGCGGAAAAGAAAGCGATCTCTACGGCCTTCTTCAAACAAATGAGGAGAATGGCACGGATGTGGACAAAATAGTTACCGGAGCTCGATCCTTCGGTCTTCAGGCGCGGGCCGAGGAGAACCTCGCCATCGAGGACCTGCGCCTGGGCCTGGCGCGCGGGGAGACCATGATTTTGATGCTCCAGGCTTGGCCCGATGAGGGCGAGCCGGCCAAGCCATGGCGGGAAATGTGGGAAAACGGACATTTTGTGGTTCTTGCGGGCATGGATGAACATTTCGCCTATGTCATGGACCCAACGATGACGCAGTCCTATGCTTATATGCCCCTTTGGGAGCTCGAGGACCGTTGGCATGATGAAGAAAAGCGGGAAGGAAACAATGCCGTTCGGTTCAATCATTTGGCGATTTTTATTCGTGGCGGCAAACCAAATAAAACCCCTCCCCCTCTCGCTTCGATAGGGTAAGCAAAATTACTGTTGCAGCGGCCTTTAATTTTTGTATAAGAGCACCAGGGGCATTGAAGGCATGAAAAATTTTTCTTATATCATGGCCGTTATTTTTACCGTTGGCTTGATGGCGCCGGCACAGGCCAAGCCATCGGCGAGCCGGGCCGCGATGAAGGAACGCCTATCGCGCGTTTCTGCAACTTCGGCGGAAAGATCAAGGCCGTCTCAAGATTTTTTGAACGATAAAGCGCATGGCCGGGGAATCCTTTTGGCCGACAGCCGCGGCGTTCACGGAGCGCCCGATGTTTACCGGGCCGCAGGCAATTCTTTCGACCGCAACGCCGCTGCCGGCGCCCGCCGGCCGCCGGGCCGCCGCGATGATCGAAGAGGGCCTTCCCGGCCGCCTAGAGCCGGACGTCCGAACCCGCGTTCCCGGCCCCGCCCCGCCCCCGGACATCCAGGCCATTGGCATCACCATGCCCGCTGGCCTCATGCCTATTACCATCAGCATTATCCTTACCATCATCATGTTCCGCGATTGGTTCCAGCATGGTATTGGCATCCATCCTTTTGGATTTGGCCCGGAGTGTATTTTCCTGTTTTTATGGTTCACGTTTATCCCGCACCGCCTCCTCCTCCCGCGGTCATCATCTACCCTCGCCATTTGATTGTCAGTTGGAGCGTTGTTTATGGCCCGGAGCTGGCGCCTTATGAATTGAAAATTTTTTACAGAGACGGCTATTACTGGGCTTGGCATTATGACCATTACGACCGTTGGCACGGCCCCCGTGGTCTTTGGTGGTGCTCAACGCACATGGTGTATTTGGATTGGGGTTATCCTGCGGTATTTCTTGAACATCAGCAGATCACCCGTAAAATTGACGCCGTCGTTGACCCCAATGATGAGTATTCCATGAAAGTGGATGACGTGCAGTATTACCGTCATGGCGAACAAGGCGAGGCCGATCATTATGACCGTTTTGACGCGGATCAAGACGCTTATTATTGCGTTAAACATAAAATTTATTACAAACGGCTGGCCGAAAAGGAAGACGGCAAGTACGAATATATAGACGATTATGATGTTTTTTGGTCGGAAGCGGATGAGATGTATGTTGTTTTTACGCCTGATGCGAGCGCGGGCAACGCTCCTGCGGGCCGGATAGAATAATTTAATTAATGAATGTATCTTAAATCCATCGAGCTTTCCGGATTTAAATCTTTCGCTGAACCTACGGAAATTTTATTGCAGCCGGGGATCACCGCAATCGTCGGCCCCAACGGCTGCGGCAAGTCAAATACGGTAGACGCGATTCGCTGGTGCTTGGGGGAGCTTTCCCCAAAAATGCTTCGCTCAAAATCCACGCTTGATGTGATTTTTAACGGCACCCGGCGGCTTTCCCAGGCTGCCCACACCCAAGTGACGCTGACCTTCGATAATTTTGACCGCGCCCTCCACCTTGATGCCGCCGAGGTTTCCGTTTCGCGTAAGGCCTATCGTGACGGCGCCAGCGAATATTCGATCAACAAATCCCCGTGTCGCCTGAAGGATATTAAGGGTCTTTTTGCGGGAACAGGACTGGGCGACGATGGGTACTCCATCATGGAGGGTTCCATGGTGGAGTTTTTGTTGTCGGCCAAGCCGGCCGAGCGCCGATTGCTTTTTGATGAGGCTTCGGGAGCCGCGCGTTTCGGTGGCCGGCGTGATGAGGCGCTGTCCCGGCTCAATCGCATTGATCAAGATTTAAACCGCGTTCGCGATAATATCGAGCTCATTGTCGAGGAGAAGAAGCGCATCGAATCACAGGCGCGCAAGGCCCGGCTTCATGAGCGCTTGACGATTCGGCACAGGGAATTGCAGATTCAAAAAATCGTTCGTGACTGGGGCGCGCTTAAATCCAAAGAAGAAGCGATCCGCGCCGATCGCCTGGCCGGCCCCCGGCATGAACTCGAAAGCCGCTTGGCCGAACGCGATCAACGATACGCCGAAAGCGAAACGATCAAGGCCCGGCTGTTTGAGCTTGCCAAGGATGTCGAGCTCTCGGGTCAAAAATATCATGAGGCGTTGCGCGCTCGGGATATTACGACCGAGCGGCTGCGTCATTTGGAATCGAAACTGGAGGAACGGCGTCAAGGGCTTGAGGATATCGAGAAGGAGAGTCGCATGGCCCTGGAGCGCGCGGCTTCCTGTGAGCAAGAGTTGGCGCTCATTGAGCCGGTTTTGGATGTCCAAGACGCCCAGTGCCGCGAGTGCCGCTCGCAGGCCGAATCGGCCGAAATTGAAGGGGACCTCTCAAGCCGTCTTCATGAACGTAGAGAGTTGTTGACAAGTCAAATTCAGCTGGTCAAAGCCCGCATGGCCGACGAGTCCCAGGAACTCGCCGCAGCGCGCAACAAGTTCCTTTTATCAACATCGGAAACGGCTCGCCTGCAGGCGGAACTTAAGGCCGTATTAAAAGAGCACCATCGTGTTGATGCGGAAAAGATCGTTTGGGAGCAGGCGTGCGCCGAAGCCCTTGACAGCAAGGAAAAGATCGCTCAAGAAATCACCTTCGCTGATAGCGATCTTGACAATGCAAACCTTCGGCAACAGGAGCTTCTTGAACGCCGGCGAACGCTGGAGGAAGCGTTGTATCGCGATTTGACAGCGACGCGCGCCGGCATTAAGGCGCGTATTGAGCAATGGGAGCGCCAGTCGGGCCAAGACCCTTACGTGCGTGGGGCCGGCGCCGTGCTCGAGGCGTTTGACGAATCCGCGGGAATTACGGGCCCGATCGGCAGGCATATCAGGTGCCAGGAGCGCCATGCTCATTTTATTAAAGACATGTTGGGAGAACGCTTAAATTGGTTTGTGGCGGATAACATGGAGTGCGCGTTGACCGTTCTCAAAAAACTTGAGACGCAAGGACGCGGCCGTGCGGTTTTTGTTTTACGCGATCGTATCGAGGCTTATACCGGAGAGTCTGCGGATTCGGCGATTTCAACGATCGGTCCTTCGGGGAATTCCTTGGGCGATCTGGGGCATCTCCTGGGGCAGACGCCGGAGCCCTGGCGCAAGATTATTCTTTTTTTAATGGGCCCTTGTTTTGCGCAGGGGGAGTCGGTATTCGGCCACGTTTTTATCCGCGGCGGTGAAACCCTGAAACAAGCTTCGCGGGGCGCGGGGCTCGGCGCGTTGGATGAACGCGACGAGCTTTTGCGTTCGCTTAAGGTTTTGGATAGCCGCGAAGCGGCGCTAGAATCGGACCTAAAGGAAGCGGCGCGGGAAATTCAAGATAACGCGCTGCGCCGTGATGATGCCGCGGGATGTGTGCAGAATAAGAAGATCGAGCGGAGCCGGCTGCATCAAGAGCTTGAATTAAGGGAACGTGATCTTAAAAACGCTCAAGTCGTGACGGCATCGCTGCAGGATGATGCCCAGCGATACCTGGCCGAAATCGCTTCAAAACGGGAATCATCGGCTGAAATTGAAGGTTTGATCCGCCACCATGAAGAATCGTTGGAAGCTTTGCAAAAGGAGTTTGAGTCGTTAAACGGTGAATTTGAAAATGCGCTATTAATACTCAATAACAAACGTGAGATGCAGTTCACCGCGGAAATGAAATTGGAGAAGGCTATCCAATCTCTTCAGGCTATGGAATCCAGAAAAAGAGAGCTCCAGGATGCGCTGGCGAGGCATCGGGAGCAGGCGCAAAATTTTGATTCGGCCAGGGAACATTCCCGGCTTGAGAATGCGCGCCTGACGCAGCAAGTCGAATCCGGAAAATCGGAAACCACGGCTTTGGGAGCCGCCTGCGCCGAAGAGGGCCGGATTCTGGAGCATGTTAAGAAAGCCCATGAAACCGCCTTCGTCAAATCACAAGCCACCGAAGCGCAGTTGTCTGATTTGGAATCGGCGATCGAGGGACTTCAAGAGACGATTCGCAGCGCGGAAGCGGACCTGCGCGGCCTTGAGTTCGAGCGTCTGCGCGTCGCGGAGGAGGGGGGTCGGGTTTTTGGCGTGAGCCAGAATGAAGCGCCGGCCAAAATCGCCGAAGCCGTCGTTTCAAAGCTTGTGATCAAGGAAAGCGAGACCCTTGATTCCGTTTTAGAAAGAGTGACGGGACAATTGTCCCGACTAGGACAGATTAATTTTTTGGCGCAGGAAGAGTTTGACCGTTTGGGTGAGCGCATCACTTTTCTTGAGACCCAGCAAGAGGATATTCTTAAAGCCAAGGCCGATATTCAAGCGGCCATCGCCAGAGTTAACGCCCAGATCGAAGAGGCCTTTGGCGCCACCTTTGCGGCTGTCCGTGAAAAATTCAGGGAAATTTTCAGCAGGCTTTTTGTGGGCGGCGAGGCGGATTTGGTTTTAACCGAAGCGACGGATGCGGCTCCCGGCGGCGTGGAGATTTTTGCCCAACCGCCGGGTAAGAAGCTGCAGAGCATCGCCCTTTTATCGCAAGGGGAAAAAGCGCTGACCGCGGTCAGTCTTTTGTTCGCCTTTTTTTCGATCAATCCGGCGCCGGTCTGCATTTTAGACGAAGTGGACGCGCCGCTTGATGAAAATAATGTGGTGCGTTTCACCAAAATGTTGAAACAATTTTCCGAAAAATGCCAGTTTGTGGTCATCACTCACAATAAGCGAACCATGGAATCAGCCCATACGCTCTACGGCGTCACCATGGAAGAACTTGGCGTTTCAAAGCTTATTTCCGTTAAACTCGCCGATGTCGCTGCCGCCGCTGTTTAAAGCGATCAACCCCGTTTAACTAACCCGCAATCCCAGGTTCTCTTCCCTTGTCTCTCCGGTGGTCTCAATGGAAAAATTTGTCCACTGCGCAATCCCTCGCATTATTTTTTAAACGAATTTTCGCGTTGTGAAAAATTACCCCTTGACAAATTGTTTGGACATCTGTTAAGTAAAAGTATGAATTTGAATCGAAAAATACACGGGTGGCCGCAGAAGCGTGACGTGAAAAATTTTTAATGGTCAAAAAAACCGGACTGTGCGCCATTTTTTTATCCCTCTTAACACAGGGCGTTCTATCCTCTTGGGCCGCATGGGGCCCTTCGGCCAGCGTCAGCGTCAATAGCTCGGCAACCTATGCTGATTTTGGCCGGAGCTTGGCGATTGATTCAAGCGGCAACATCTATGTGATTGGAAGCATTGTCGAAACCGCCGGCGGCGATAATATTTGGCTCGGGAAATATAACTCCGCGATGGTCTTGCTGGCCAGTGTAACCATCAATGGTTCGGGAAATGCGACGGATGAAGGCCTCGCCGTAGCGCTCGATTCAAACGGCAATGTTTTTGCCACAGGATATTTAAATGAAACATCCGGCGGCGCCAATATCTGGGTAGGCAAATTGAATTCTTCTCTGGTGCTTCAGGCCAGCGCCACCCTTAATGGCCCGGCCGGCGGCATCGACAAGGGCTACGGCATCGCTCTTGACGCCGGCGGCAATGCTTATGTGACAGGCGCCGTTTGGGGAACATATCCGGGCGAACGCAACATTTGGCTTGCCAAATATAGTCCTTCTTTGGCGCTCCTGGGCAGCACGACGGTCAATGGATCGGGGAATCTCACCGATATCGGTTATGCCGTCGCCCTGGATACCGCCAGCAATATCTATGTCACGGGCCAGATCAATGAAACTTCAGGAGGGTATAACATCTGGGTCGCCAAATTTAATCCCTCTTTAGCGTTACAGGCCAACGTGAGCGTTAATGGTTCAGGAAATTCTTCTGATCAGGGCAATGGCATTGCTCTGGACCCCGGCGGCAATGTCTATGTCACAGGCTTTGTAACGGAGTCATCGGGCGGGGCCAACATCTGGCTCGCCAAATTTAACTCATCATTGACGCTTCAGGCGACAACCACGATTAATGGCTCCAACAACAGCGGTGATGCCGGCACCGGCATCGCTATAAGCTCTACCGGGATTGTCTTTGCTACCGGCTATGTGAATGAAACCCCAGGCGGCAATAACATCTGGTTTGCCAAATTTAGCCCTTTGTTAATTTTTCAGGCCAGCGCCACTGTTAATGGTAATGGGTCGGCAAGCTCCAGTGATATAGGCGCTGGAATTGCCCTGGGCTTAAACGGCGACATCTATGAGACAGGTTATATTGCTGAAAGCATCGGTGGAACTAATATTTGGTTAGGCAGGTTTTCACCAATCGATTCCGGAAGTCCTAACATCGCGACGGCGCTCAATCCTCAATTTATCACCGGCTCCTCAACGACCTTAGCCGCGAGTTGGAGCAATGCAGGCTCTTCCTGGATCGCGGTCTTAACGCAGTCGGGATTCACAATGCCCTTAAGCTCGGGAACAGTGATTTCCAATGCAACGAGCTACGCCAATTTAATCCCCGGCACCGGCTATAACTTCAAGGTCAAAATCGCCACGGAACCCGACACCAGCTTTACCTCCAACCTGATTTCCACAATGACTCTTCAAACACCC